>JBBKWR010000041.1:0-4602 GCA_037969055.1 Flavobacteriaceae bacterium
TCGCCATCGAAAACATTATCGATGATGATCGGCGAAAAAATGCCTTTGGACTATTGATGTCATTAAATATGCTGATCGAGACCGACAAAGGTTATGATTTTTCGGGAGCCGATTTCACCCAACTCGCCAAAGAGGCCGGTTTTGCCCAGACCTCCATCATGCCTTTAACCGGACCGTCGAGTGCCGCCATAGCAATTAAATAATAAGTCCATAAATAATTTAGCAGTAATGGAAAACAATCTACCACCTAATGTAGCGATCACCCAAATGATATTTGGATTCGTAACCGCAAAAGCGATCCACGTTGCCGCGAAGTTGAATATTGCAGATTTGATGGCCTCACAAGGTCCATTGAATAGCTCGGAACTAGCGGCAAAAACAGGGGCGCACGAAGAATCGATTCATAGGCTGCTTAGAGCTTTATCAAGTAATGGAGTTTTCACGGAAGACCAAAGCGGAAAATTTTCATTGACTCCACTGGCGGAGTGCCTTAGAGAGGACAGTCCAGAAAGTGTAAAAGCGACCGCCCTATCCGCGGGAAGTGTGTTTTACAAAGCGTATAATGAGTTCCCATTTTCAGTACAAACCGGGGAGGATGGTTTTAAGAAAGCCTATGGAATGGGACCATTTGAATATTTGACCAATAATCCGGAAGAGGGAAAAATATTTGATCAAATGATGACCGATTTTCATGGGGGCGAAACGAAGCCCATGGTCGAGAATTATGATTTTTCAATTTTCAAAACGGTAGTTGATGTGGGAGGTGGGAATGGTGAAGTGATATCAGCGGTTTTAAACAAAAATCCTAATTCTAACGGTATATTATTTGATTTACCTGAAGTCATCGATCGATCTGGCAAAAACATAGAGGCTTCTGGACTTAACGATCGATGCACACTTGCTGGAGGTAGTTTTTTTGAATCGGTACCCACTGGTGATGCCTATATACTCAGGCATATCGTACATGATTGGAGTGACAAAGATTCCATAACGATTTTAAACAATTGCAGAAAAGCAATGAACCCTGGCGGAAAAGTGTTGGTGGTGGAGGCGGTAATTCCGAAAGGAAACGATCCGCACCCTTTCAAATGGCTAGACCTTACCATGCTCTTAATAGGAGGAAAAGAACGCACAAGCAGCCAGTTTGAAAACGTTTTTTCGAAAGCGGGACTGAAAGTGGCACGCATTATACCCATAACGCCCGCCATTAGTATCGTTGAAGGAGTGGTCGCATGATAAAATATGGACCAATTATTTGCGATAAATAAATTTAATAGTAACCAATAAATATACTAACAATGAAAAAGTTATTTTACACGCTATTGCTGATTCCTTTACTCGCAATGGCACAGAACAATCCAGAACCTTTGGTCATCCAAAACGTAATGTTAACCGTCTTACCAGGGCATGTAAAAGCCTTTGAGGAAGGCGTTGCGGCCCATAATAAAAAATACCATACCACAGGACCATATCAATCGAATGTATTTACGATCGCAAATGGAACCAACGCCAGTAAATACATATGGAATATGGGTCCCTTACCATGGAGCGCCATGGACGGTAGGCCAACCACTGAAAACGGACACGACGCCGATTGGGATGCCAAGGTGGTCCCACATTTGTCCAATGAGGTTGATGTGAACTATTGGAGAATGCATCCGGAACTTTCCGATTTCTCCAAAGACTTTACCCTTAAGAACCTTTCCGTTTTTATGATCGATGTAAAGCGTTTTAAGGATATGGATTTTATGGAAAAAGTGGTCAAAAAAGTGAATAAGCTCTATAAGTCGAAAATGCCCGATCAACGGTATGGGATATACACCAATGAGATGCCTGCTGTAGATGGTCCTACTTTTGCCTGGGTCGATTTTTTTGACAGCATGGGTTGGATGGGAAGACCCGACACTTTTGTCCAAGATTTTGAAGCGGTGCACGGGGCGGGTAGCTTTGCCACTTTCCTAGCTGATGTGGAAGCGACTACCAATAGCCAAAGAACGGAAATCTGGACCTATAGAAAAGACCTCAGCGGCACCGATGGCCTAGTGGAGTCAGCACAAAGACAATAATAAGGTAAACAACCACCATAGATTAACCAACAAAAAATCCTTGGCTTGCCCAGGGATTTTTTACAAATAAAAGACTGTAAAGGCATACGATATGAAAACAATACAAGCTACCGCAAAGTTTAAAATTAAAGTAAATGAACTTGAGGCGTTTAAAGCGCTTGCAGCAAAATTCATGAAAAGCACACAAGAAAAGGATACCGGTACCACGCAATACGACTGGTTTATAAATGAACCAAAGATGGAATGTGTGGTTCGGGAAACCTTTATCAATTCCGATGCCGTTTTGGAACACGTCGGTAACCTAGGTGGGCTTATGGCAGAGATTTTGAGCCTCTGCGACATGAATTTGGAAGTATATGGAAATCCTTCCCCTAAACTTCTTGCTGCTACTGAAGGGCTTCATCCCAAGATTTATTCTTTTATGCAAGGACTAAAATAATCGAATAACAGCTTGTTTTTAAAATGGCTTTCCAACTGGTGATCTGTAACGACAATTATTTTCTCTTATGAAAACACGACAAAGCATGAAAAATATTGGCAACCTTTTATTTTTAACCACTGTACTTGTAATAACTGGCAGTTGTAGCACCGATCCTGCACCAGGATCGACAGAACATATCAGTAAGGTTACTGAGCAGGTAGGCACCGAACGCCTATTATCGGCGGATGACACCCCAGGTGACTGGTTGACCTATGGTAAAAACTATAACGAGGACCGCTTTAGTCCATTAGATCAAATCACCAAATCCACTATAGATAGCCTTGGATTGGCCTGGAGCATTAATCTTGGAACGAGTCGGGGTATCGAAGCTACTCCCATTGTTGTAGATGGCATTATGTATATATCGGGCCCTTGGAGCATTGTTTATGCCATTGATGCCAGAAAGGGCGAACTTATATGGACCTACGATCCGAAGGTGCCAAAAAGTTACGGTGAAAAGGCCTGTTGCGATGTGGTGAACAGGGGAGTTGCCATTTATAATGGTCATATTTTTGTAGGTGCTCTTGACGGCAGATTAATAGCCATAAACGCCACTAGCGGTGAAAAGATCTGGGAAGTGCTTACGCTCGACCAAAGCAAGGGATATACCATTACAGGTGCCCCAAGGGTAATTGACGGGAAGGTAATTATTGGCAATGGCGGTGCAGAGTATGGGGTTCGTGGTTATGTTACCGCCTATGATGCTTCAACGGGAGATCAAGTATGGCGCTTTTATACGGTACCGGGCAACCCTGCCCTTGGTTTTGAAACAATAGCCATGGAAGAAGCTGCAAAAACCTGGACTGGGGAATGGTGGAAATTTGGCGGAGGGGGCACCGTCTGGGATGCCATGGCCTATGACCCAGAATTAAACCTACTGTATATTGGCGTCGGTAATGGATCCCCTTGGAACAGGGATATCAGAAGCCCTGAAGGGGGAGACAACCTTTATTTATCCTCCATTGTCGCGCTAAATCCCAAGAACGGCGACTTGAAATGGCACTACCAAACCACTCCTGGCGAAACATGGGATTATACAGCCACCCAGCATATTATATTAGCGGATATGGAGATTAATGGAAGGGTGCGCAAAGTGCTGATGCAGGCGCCCAAAAATGGTTTTTTCTACGTGATAGATCGAACGACTGGGGCGTTTATTTCCGCTGAACCCTATGTTTATGTGAATTGGGCGACGGGAATTGACAAAAGTACGGGACGGCCCAATGAGACGCCGTTTAGCAGGTACCCCAATATGAATTCAGAAATCGCTCCATCGGCCTTGGGAGGCCATAATTGGCAACCCATGGCTTATAGTCCTGTCACAGGACTAGTCTATATTCCCGCTCGTGAATTCGGTATGTATTATGGGCAGCCCGATAATTTCAGCTTTATTGATGATGGTAGAAGTTGGAATACTGGTTCTGGATTTAATGCTTCAAAGGAGGTTCATGAAGATACCATGGCGCGACAGTTTTATGGTAAATTGATTGCATGGGACCCCATAGGGCAAAAAGAGGTTTGGAATGCAAAACAGCCGTCTCCATGGAACGCAGGAGTACTCGCTACAAGTGATTTTGTCTTCCAGGGCACCGCCGAAGGTGATTTGGTTGCATTTGACGCCCAAAGTGGTGAAAAGGTATGGTCTTATCCCCTTAAAACAGGAATTATTGCCCCACCCATTACCTATGGGATTGATGGTGTGCAATATATTACCATCGCAGTCGGTTGGGGCGGAGTGCTTGGACTTTGGATGAAGTTTACCGAACAGATTAATCCCGGAACCATTTATACTTTTGCCTTGGGCAAGAAAGCCCAGGTCCCTGATTTTCCGAAAAAAGATACAAAAGTATTGATCAACTTGGATTTTGATGCGACCCAAGAACAAGTACAACATGGCGAAAAATTATATATGCGATATTGTTCCGGTTGCCATGGTGGGGGCGACAAACCTATTGGGGGTGGTTCCATACCTGATTTAAATTTTTCCACCCCCGAAATTTTTGGGATGCTGCAGCAGATCGTAGGGGAAGGGGCCTTTCTGGAAAAAGGGATGCC
>JBBKWR010000042.1:0-4734 GCA_037969055.1 Flavobacteriaceae bacterium
TATGGGATCGGCACCGAAATAATCGCGTCCTCCCCAAAGGTCGTGACTATGATCGGCGCCAATTTTTTGCATGTGGTTTCTCCCCGTTAAAAGGTGATGTTTACAAAGGGAATGATCGGGCTGGTATAGACGCTTTCGTCCTTATTGTATAACAAATTGTATTTGGCGCCGATGGCTATTTTGTTGGTAACGTTTATACCTGCACCGACAAATAAGGCAGAATCCCAATACTTTCTGGTGTCTGTTCCCGTTGGGGTCTCTGTTTTGGTAGACACCTTTAGTTCGGTGAATTCCAGTAAAGTGGTTAACATTTGCACGGGACTGTACATGGCTATTGCATTCGCCCCAAAAGTCGTGGTATTCTGTAAACCTTTTATTGCGGCATAACTCCCCTGGAGTCCGACCCCCAGACTTACCTTGTTGCTCACTGCGTAAATCAAATTGGGCGAAAGTCCAATATTGGTACCCCCTACAAAACTTAGTCCGAATCCACAGCCAAATTTCAATCGCTTTTCTGCATTTTGGGTACTATCCTGTACCATGGTCGAAGGACTTTTATCGACTGATATGGGTTGGTTTGCGGTACTGTCCTCCAACATAGTATTGGTAGCCGGACTATTAATCTTTTTTATATTGGTTAGGGTGCTATCCACCACAATTGGGGTCATTAAAGATACTATCTACTGACATCACTTGGATTACGGTACTGTCAGCTTCCGTGGTTGTGGTAATTTGTGCCAAGGTATTCTCACCAGTTGCCAATACGATTAGGACAATTGCTAGTTTTAAAATTGATCGGTTCATTTTCATGGATGTTGATTTAATGGTTAGTGTTATTATAGTGTCATATAAGGTGCCCAATATATTGCTTTTTTAATAAACACAACATTTATAATGCCCGTCCCAAACCCTAGCTGTGGTCAACTCAATTTTCAAAAGACATACCCATGTATATGATTAAGATCCACTAAATTTTGAAGGATGGGATTGTTCCTTTTGCAATACCGAGCATTTGGTCAATGAAAATTCACTATTTTTCAGCTACAAAGCCTTAGGCCCCATTTCGATATGCATCTAGACCGACCCTTTACCAATGATAAAATTCTTTCGAAAAATTAGACAAAGTCTTTTGCTAAAAAGCAAGTTCTCAAAATACTTGCTCTATGCTATAGGAGAGATCATTCTCGTAGTCATTGGAATTTTGATCGCCCTTCAAATCAATACGGCCAATCAAAATCGTATCAATAAAAAGACCGAGATTTACTATCTCAATCAAATGAAGCGTGATCTTTTAGCAGATAGTCTTTTTCTGCATCAAGAAAAATTGAATTTTCAAAACAGTCTACCCTTCATCCAAAATTTTCTTTCCGAGCTCCACAAAGACAATAATCGGGAAAACTTTAATAAGGCCATTAGAGCCTATATCAATGATGTGATGCACCCCATATCCTTTGTAAGCAATAATGCCAGCTACAATGAAATGAAATCGAGTGCCAAATTGGGTATTATTCGCGATAACGACCTTAGGAACAGGATCGTTACCCTGTACAATCATTTAGAGGAAACGAAGAGCATTTATACAACAAACTATGAATTTATGAATGCCATCGATGTGGTACTGATTTCTGAACGCGGGCTGGCGAAATATCAAAAAAAGCAAAGTGCCTTGTTTGCCGCCTATAATTCGGATGATGACCTATATGCCTTAAAGGGAATCAAGGATGAATTGGAGAGTAATATTGCCAATTGGCATTGGTCGATCATGGATCTATTACCGGTAATCGTCTCCCAATTAGAAGAAATAAACGACGTGATGGCAAGGATCGAGGCTTACTTAAAGCAAAATGGAACAAGTTAACCACGTACTGTGGGCCATACACAACATTAATTTTTGGGCCTGTAGCCTATTCGCTATTTTGTAATCCCAAATATGCCAAAAGGGTAACCTATTCATGCTCAATAAAGTAAGCTTTGTTCTTCTTATAGCCGCCTTATTTACCACGTGTCTTACGAAGGCCCAGGTATCTGGGGATTTCCGTTCTTCAGCTTCTGGTAATTGGAACAGTGCAGCATCATGGCAAAGTTACAATGGTACTTTATGGGTCGCCGCCAGCACCTATCCCGGACAGAATCTGGGAACGAACAATGTATATATTCTAGGGGGCCATTCCATTACCATAACTTCGACCGTTCCGAATGCTATAAATTCGCTTACGGTAGGTGATGGTACGGGGGCGATCGATAAATTTTTGGTAGGAAACACGGCCGTCTTAAATACGCAATTGATAACCATTGCAAACGGGGGATCGGCCGAATGGATAGCTAATGTAAGTTTTTACCTGCCCTCAGGGGCTGCATTCGTAATAGAATCGGGAGGGGTTTTGGTTGTTGACAAGCCCTGCAACGCGGCAAAAAGACTTGTCATCGGCACCGTGATCTATTCTACATGCAATGGTGGTGCCGGTGCGGACTATAGTTTCACGGATCTAAATGAACAGGGAGGTTCGCTTTCGGTAGCCCCCACTTCGAATAGTCCCATTTGCCAAGGAAGTGTTTTGACCCTATTTGCCAATCCTACTGGCACAGGTGCTTCAGGAGCATCCTTTGTTTGGTCGGGGACTGGTCCGAGCGGGTATAGCTTTAGTTCAGTAAGTAGAGATCCCTCGATTTCAGGATTGTCTGCCGGTACGTACACCTTTACCGTTACCGCAACAGGAACTTCGGGAAACACAAATACAAAAAGCATTGGGGTTACCGTGAATGCGACCCCAACCATTACTGTGCACCCGAGCAATGTGACAGTATTGGACGGAGCCAGTACTTCTTTTGTAGTTGCAGCAACCAATGCGAATACATACCAATGGCAGATAAGCAGCAATTCAGGAGCTACCTTCACAAACGTATTGAATGGCGGTGTCTATTCCGGGGCCAATACCAATACATTGTTAATTAATCCGGTGGCCCTAAGTATGAATGGATACCAATATAGGGCCCTTATTTCAAATTCTGGTTATAGCTGTGGTGCAGCTATAACATCAAATGCGGCAGGGCTCACTGTTAGGGTCAGAAAAATGATTTCCAATAAACGGATTACCTACCGGGCCAAAAAGAACTAGGTATACAGGTCAGTTTCAAACAATCCCAATAATATGCCAATCTATTCAGGAAATAGTAAGAAAGGAGGACAACTGAATGCATGTGGTTCTGGAAAGATCAACTGTACAAAACCAGACAAACAGGCCGTAATGCTTAAATGTAGTTTTTTATAGGATGGCAGCATCCTTCCATAGCAAGTCCGTTTCAATGGAATAATCTGGCGGCAGAAAGAGTTTTGATTTGGATTATTGATGTAAACGCTCAAAAAGCCAAAGCACACAGTATTAAATTTCTGCTAACCTATTCTTCCTTAACCTTGAACAGTACCGAGACCCCAAAGGATGCCCCTAATGAGCGCTCCCCATAAAATCCTTTCATCCCAATGCGAGGTATGAAGTAAAGCCAATCAGTAGCCGATAGATAATACTTTAGGCCCAATTCATAGCTGGTTCTTTCGTCCGCCTCAACAGTAGCCGTGTTCTTGATCAACTCATACCCATAGGGGGCCAAAAAAATTCCTACTTGGGAGGTATTGGATACGGCTATACGGAGGGTTAGACTCTCGGGTATTATAAAGCTCAATATGCCTAAAGTGATCCCTAGGGCAATTCCGCTACGTTCTTCAATGGACTTGTTGATCAAATAGACCCCCAGCGCCTGACCTCCACCTGCATAAAAGTAGTAACGGTCAATGGCTATGGGACCATAGAGGGCCGAATAGTTGAGACTTAGACGCTTCCCAAACATCCCTTCCACATCTATCCCTACCCCGGGATGGTACGTTTCCCCTGCATACGTATAATCGAACTGTGGACCTAGGAGTGTTACCTCCTGACCCCGCAAACCTGATGCTATCAGAAAAAGCAGAATACACAACAAATTAATACGCATGACAAACATGTTTTTGAAAATCCCATAATGACATCTCAAATTAGTAACGTAAAAAGAATCTCTATGGTATGATACTGTTTACGGGCAGTTAGTGAATCCATTCTTTTGTTCATGCAAATCAAAACTTAAAAATTGGGATTAAAACCGGATATTTGTAACGATAATTATGGCTGTTTGTCTGCTGCAGGCAGGAAATTTTAACTTGGAAAGTTGGCGGCAAAGCGCTAACTTTATATTCAGTGGGACTGACCTTCTAAAAAGTCGCCGCAGCGAACCTTTGCCAAATTCTTGGCCTTGATTGTGAGCCCCGATTAATCTTCACAATAGCACGTTTCTACAATCATTTTAAGCGCTTTCAATTAATTTTAATCACTTCAAAATTATGGGAGTTATGGACAACACAGCAACAATTGCACAAAAGACCAGCCTATACGAAAGGTTAGGTACTGAACTAGGGGTTAGGAAAATAGTCAATGATATATTGGACAAGAACGCCAACAATCCTTTAATAGGCAACCATTTTAAGGACATTGATATGGATAAACTCAAGCAATTGGCTTTTGAGTTCTTCTCCATGGGTACCGGGGGCCCTCATAGCTATACTGGCAGGGACATGCGCACGGCACATACGGGTATGCACATTAACGAGGCCGAATGGGCCACTGCTACGGACGATAGTATATGGGCTTTGGACAAGAATGGCATCGGACAGGCAGAAAAAAATGAGGTCATCGCCATTCTCGAATC
>JBBKWR010000043.1:0-3397 GCA_037969055.1 Flavobacteriaceae bacterium
GATAACTTCATTGTATTTATGTCAAAACATTATGGAGAACTGAAAGCCGAGCACAACAAAACGCATCAGGAAGAAAGACAAGAACACGAAAAGTTACCGTTCAACCATCAAATGCATACGGCCTCCTTATCGGTGTTTGTGCTGAACGACCTTCCCTTTTATGAAGGTTCCCCTGAATTTTCCGCCGTCACAACCTCCAATTTTCATTACTTGGCCAATTATCCATCCCTGTTTATCGAAAGCGCCTTCGAGCCACCTAGGTGCCTATAGTTCATCACTGACCCTTGTCATATTAATACGGACTCTTTTTATATAGTTTGCGACAATTTCATTCATGGATTATGCTCTCGTACATCATAAATTTTAGTATTCGTAACAAGCTCATCGTATTGTTGTTTACCGCCTTTATCATGGCGTTTGGCATCTTTTCGTTGACCCAGATATCCATTGGTGCCGTGCCCGATGTGACCAATAACCAAGTACAGGTCATTACGACTTCACGAAACCTTTCCACGCAGGATATGGAGCAATTTATAACCTATCCCGTTGAGCTTGAAATGGCAAATCTTCCGGGGGTCAAAGAGATAAGATCTGTAACAAAATTTGGACTTTCGGTAGTTACCATCGTCTTTGATGATGATCTTGGGACTTATTTACCGAGACAACTCATCGCCGAAAAGATCAAAAAGGCAACCTCGAAGATTCCGGAAGGTTTCGGAATACCAGAAATGGGTCCAATAACTACCGGTCTTGGTGAAATTTACCAGTATGTTCTGGATGTAAAACCGGGTTATGAAGACCGTTATAACGCTACCGAACTTCGTACCATTCAAGATTGGATTGTCAAAAGGCAGTTGTCCGGAATTCCTGGCGTTGTGGAAGTGAATACATGGGGAGGCTATTTAAAACAGTACGAAGTGGCAATCAACACCGAGAAGTTGAATGCAATGAACATTAGGGCCCAGGAGGTCTTTAGTGCGTTGGAAAAAAACAATAGTGTGGCCGGCGGCGGATATGTTGAAAAAGTAAACCAGGCATATTTTATTCGTGGGGAAGGACTGGTAGTGGACTTAAATGACATAGGTAACATCGTGATCAAAAATGTGGATGGTATTCCGATTTTGGTCAAAGACGTGGCCGAAGTGGGTTTTGGCAGCGCCACTCGTTTCGGTGCCATTACTGGAAATGGGCAGGGTGAAAAAGTATTGGGTCAGGTAATGATGTTGAAGGACGCCAATTCCAAACAGGTCATCGATGCTGTCAAAGAGCGCGTAGCCGCCATTTCAAAATCGTTGCCCGAAGGCGTTTATATCAATGCATTTTTAGATCGAAGCGAGCTTATCAAAAAGACAACAACAACGGTAGCCGAAAATTTAATACTGGGCTGTTTGATCGTTATCTTTGTGGTGGTGCTTCTTTTGGGAAATTTCCGATCTGGTTTGGTGGTCGCCTCTGTCATTCCGTTGTGTCTTTTGTTTGCTATTTCGCTCATGTATATATTTGGTATAGATGCGAACCTAATGAGTCTTGGTGCCATCGATTTTGGAATCATCATTGACGGGGCAGTCATTATTGTCGAATTTATCGCATTTCGGATATCGGAAAAAAGTACTCAATTGAGAGTATTGGCCAAAGAAGATCTGCAACTCAAAAAAGATGAAATTACGGGTATAGCTGCATCTAAAATGATGAATTCTGCCATTTTTGGGCAACTCATTATCTTAATTGTTTTTATTCCCATTCTTTCATTAAGTGGGGTTGAAGGTAAAATGTTCAAACCCATGGCACTTACCTTCAGTTTTGCGTTGGTCGGGGCGATGCTATTTTGCTTTACCTACGTTCCTGTAGCCGTCTCGTTGTTCTTGCAACCCGACAAAGAAGGTAGTAAGATGCAAAAGCCTTGGTTGGCGCGCACATCTGCCCGAATCATAGAATGGTTGAACGAACGTTACGAACCCATTATCCATTGGGCGTTAAAAAGTAAAATATGGGTTTTGGGTCTTGCGACCACCCTAATGGTGTTCACCTTGTTTTTATTTGCAACCATGGGCGGTGAGTTCGTCCCTACCCTGGACGAAGGCGATTTTGTGATCCAACCCATACTCAAAACAGGAACATCTTTGAGCAAAACCGTTGAGATCACCACGCAGATAGAAAAAATATTATTGGACAATTTTCCTGAAGTGAAGCAGGTAGTTACCCGAATTGGCGCCGCTGAGGTGCCCACTGATCCCATGTCAATGGAAGAAAGTGATGTTATTATCATCTTAAAACCAAAAGGTGAATGGGTATCTGCGGGGAGCAAAGACGAACTGGCCAGCAAATTCAAGAAAGCTTTGGCTGTTATCCCAGGGATGGAGGTCGAGTTTACCCAGCCCATTGAAATGCGTTTTAATGAACTTATAACCGGGGTACGTGCCGACATTGCTATCAAGGTTTTTGGGGAAGACCTCGACGTCCTTAGCAAAAAAGGTAATGAGATTAAAAAACTTATCGAAAATGTGAACGGTGCCGCAGATATTACGGTAGAAAAAGTTGTGGGTCTCCCTCAAATGAATGTGGCCTTCGACCGCGCAAAAATTGCACGATACGGACTCAACATCCAAGATCTCAATGAAATGATATCTATGGGATTTTCCGGCCGAACGGTAGGGAGCATCTTTGAAGGCGAAAAACGTTTCGATCTGGTGGTCAGGCTCGATCAACAGCATCGAACTGATATCGAAAATCTCAGGAACCTTTACGTTGATCTACCTTCAGGTGGAAAAATACCCTTAAGTGAATTGGCCAACATAGATTATCAAAAAGGGGCCGCCAAAATATCTAGGGATGATACGCAGCGAAGAATTGTAGTTGGCGTCAACGTCCGAGATCGCGATCTGCAGTCCGTAGTGGACGATATCCAACAATTGATCAATAAAAATATTGAGCTTCCCATTGGCTATAATATTACCTATGGGGGTCAGTTCGAGAACCTGCAAAGTGCCAAGGGCCGATTGTGGTTCGCGGTACCGATCGCACTATTGCTCATATTCATCTTATTGTATTTTGCCTTTAATTCCGTAAAGGAGGCACTGATGATTTTCTCAGCCATCCCGCTTGCCGCCATAGGGGGGGTATTATTGTTATGGATACGCGGGATGCCTTTCAGCATATCTGCTGGAGTGGGGTTCATCGCGCTTTTTGGTATTGCCGTGCTCAATGGCATTGTGTTGATCGAGCATTTTAAGGAACTCAAAAATCAATCTTTTAAAAATATGGAAGCCCTCATAAAAAAAGGCACAAAAGATCGTTTGCGCGCCGTATTGTTAACCGCATCGGCGGCGGCCTTAGGTTTTTTGCCCATGGCCATTTCAACGGGTGTAGGCGCGGAGGTGCAACGCCCGTTGGCCACTGT
>JBBKWR010000044.1:0-9902 GCA_037969055.1 Flavobacteriaceae bacterium
CGTTGGTACAATTGACAGGATAATTTTCCATCGGCAACATAAAACTGAAAAAAAGCATGGCAAGGAGGTAATGCCGCTTTTCCATTGGCAACGTTTTCCGAAAAAGTTTTTGAAATGTCCGGTAATACGCTGGGGTTCCAAGCAGAGACCAACATACGACGACTGTTGGGACTGTTTTTAAGCGTTTTGATTACTTCCTTGATCTGATCGATTTCATCATTGTTCCAATTGCGCCATTGGTGTCCGTAAACCGGTCCTAGGTCTCCTTGTTCATCTGCCCATTCGTTCCAGATGCGAACTCCATTTTCCTGTAAGTAGGCAATATTCGTATCGCCCTTTAAAAACCAAAGCAATTCGTGGACGATTGATTTTAAATGCAATTTTTTGGTGGTGATCATGGGAAATCCTGCGCTAAGATCGAAGCGCATTTGGTAGCCAAAAACACTAAGTGTTCCGGTACCAGTGCGGTCACCCTTTTGATGGCCATTCTCCATCACATGTTTTAAAAGATCATGGTATTGTTGCATTGCAATGCTTGTTTTATGGAGGACTAAAATAGAAAAATACAATTTGGAAAGTGCGATTTGGCGGCCGATTTTATCAAGAGGTTATTAACGCATGTCAACCCAGTATCATTCCCGCGATCACAGCGGAAAGTAACGAGGCCACAAAAGTCTTTTCCCCAACCCTAAAGGTTGGACTTTTTTTGGATTTGAATAATGCGCACAATATTTGATTGATGGAATTGGGCAGAAGAGTATCCTATTATTTCTGGGACATTGGCCATTGGGTTGGCCTAGGAAGTTCCTAGCCCAAGATCATTCCCGCAATCACCGCGGAAAGTAACGAGGCCAAAGATCCGCCCAATACGGCCATTAGGCCAAATTCTGAAAGCGTTTTTCGCTGCCCAGGTGCCAATGACCCTATGCCGCCGATCTGTATTCCGATAGAAGCAAAATTTGCAAAACCACAAAGCATATAAGTAGCCATGATGACAGATTTGCGATAGGCAAAGTGCGGGATGCTCGTCATATCCTTCAGCTCTGCTAGTTGCGTGTAGCCAACAAATTCACTTGATGCCAATTTGATGCCCAATAGTTGTCCCATCAGCATCGTATCTTCCTTCGCTACCCCGACCAGCCACATTAAAGGCGCGAAAATGGTACCCAAAATGGCTTCGAGAGAAAGTTTATCATAAGAAGTATGTTGGGCGATCCATTGATTGAGGGAAGTCCAATCCCCGATCAGTCCGAAAATGCCATTTAGCATGGCGATAAAAGCGACAAAGACCAATAACATTGCCCCAACATTTACAGCCAATTTCAGTCCTTCCGTTGTTCCATTGGAGATGGCGTCCAGAAGATTGGTTCCAATTTTTTCAGTTGAAACAGTCACTTCTGTGTTGATCGGTTCGGTTTGGGGATATAGCATTTTGGAGACTACAATAGCCCCAGGGGCAGCCATTACAGAAGCGGCGATCAAATGCCTGGCAAATTCCAATCTCAATTGCTCATCATTTCCCCCTAAAAATCCAATATATGCGGCGAGTACGCCTCCAGCCACGGTAGCCATGCCACCGATCATCACCAGCAGGATTTCGGACTTGCTCATTTTTTCCAGGTAGGCTTTGATCATTAAAGGGGCCTCTGTTTGGCCTAGAAAGATGTTTCCTGCCACAGAAAGGCTTTCGGCACCTGAGATTCCCAATGATTTGGTCAAGAGCCAAGCCAATCCACTGACCACTTTTTGAATAATGCCCAAATAGAACAATACAGAGGTGAGGGCAGAAAAGAAAATAATGGTGGGCAAAATCTGAAAAGCAAAAATATACCCAATATTCGGATTATCAAGATTGAGCAAGTTGCCCAATAAAAATCTGCTTCCTGCAAAAGTAAAGTTCAAGATTTCATTGAAGACCTTTCCCAATACTGAAAAAATATCCCTTATGAAAGGCACTTTCAAAATGCCTATAGCCAATAAAAGTTGCATTCCCAGCCCTATGCCAACCATCCTCCATTTGATTGCTTTTCTATTGGCACTAAAAACAAATGCGATCAAAAGCAACGCTAACATGCCTATAATACCGCGGCCCAGACTATTTAAGGAAAAACCATCACTATCGATTATGGCCACCACATCTTTTTGACCCATGTCGTTGATGGGAGCTGCGGCAATTACATGTTGGATGGAATCAGCAGTGGCGGGTTCTTGGGTAAATATCGGCAGGGTAAGTAAAAGTGCAAGCAGTAAAACCCATTGTTTGATTTTCATAAGGTGCTTGCTGGTGTTGGCAGGTTAGTTTCGTTTGGAAATCTCATCCCTTAACTTCGCTGCCTTTTCATAATCTTCGTTGGCGACAGCCTTGTCCAACTCTTTATTGAGTTCGTCTATGGTAAGTTCGGTATAACCGTCATTGGCACCTGAATCGATTTCAACGGTCTCACCTTCTTGTAGAATTTCGTCAACCATTATACTTTCGTCACTGCTATCGTCCTTATCTTTTTCCTTTGAAGAAAATTTCAAGAATATTCCGGCCTTGTCCAAAATGGTCTTATAGGTAAAAATAGGGGCACCGAACCTTAGGGCCAAAGCGATGGCATCGCTAGTGCGCGCATCTATTATTTCCTCAATTTTGTCGCGTTGGCAAATAATGCTGGAATAGAATACCCCGTCGACCAATTTGTGTATGATTACTTGTTTGACAACGATATCAAATCGGTCGGCAAAGTTCTTAAAGAGATCATGGGTCAAGGGCCTCGGCGGCTTGATTTCCTTTTCCAAGGCAATGGCAATGGATTGGGCCTCAAAAGCACCGATCACGATAGGAAGTTTACGATCTCCATCCACTTCATTCAAAATAAGGGCATAGGCGCCATTTTGTGTTTGGCTGTACGAAATCCCTTTTATTTTTAACCTAACTAAGCTCATATCCAATTCATAAAAATACAAAAGCTGTTTAAATAGTGGGGCGTACCGAGTATTTAAACAGCCCTCCAAGGGGTGCAAATTAGCAAAAATTACGCGTTTTTGGCCTTAAAATCCTTTAATTTTTCAATGAGTTTCGGCACTATTTCAAAGGCATCGCCCACGATACCATAATCCGCGGCCTTAAAAAACGGAGCTTCTGGATCGCTATTGATGACCACTTTGGTCTTCGATGCACTGACCCCTGCCAAGTGCTGTATCGCGCCTGAAATTCCGATAGCAATGTACAAGTTGCTGGCCACTGGCTTCCCGGTTTGTCCAACATGCTCGCCGTGTGGTCTCCATCCAAGATCCGAAACAGGTTTTGAGCAGGCGGTGGCTGCCCCTAGTATCTCGGCAAGTTCTTCCACCATGCCCCAGTTTTCGGGACCTTTTAGGCCCCTTCCGCCAGATACCACAATATCTGCATCGGCAATGGTGGCCTTTCCCACTACTTTGTCAACTTCGACCGACAAGGCAGAGAAATCGCCTTCCCCTAAAGTTGGACTGAAAGCTTCCGTGGCGGTTGCGACCTTATTTTCTTTGACTCCAAAAGAATTATTCGATACCCCTATTAATTTAAGGTCGGAATCAATTTGTGTATGTGCAAATCCCTTATTGCTAAAGGCAGTTCTTTTGACCATAAACGGACTAACACTTTCCGGTGCGGCAACCACGTTGGGCACATACCCAGCAGACAACCGTGCTGCCACGATCGGGGCTAAAAACTTGGTATCTGTACTGGAACTTACAACAATTACTTTGGCGCTTTCTTTTTTGACAGCCTCAACAATGGCTTGGGCATAAGCTTTGGCGTTAAAGGTTTTGAGTTTGTCGTTGGTAACGTTCAGTACTTTGGCTACTCCGTAGGCACCAAGGGCGTCATTCTCGTTAGCATTAAAAGAAATCGCGGTAACAGTTGTTCCCATTTGATAGGCCACTTCAAATGCATAGGATGCCACTTCAAATGCACTTTTCTTGAATTTCCCGTTTTCTGATTCTGTATAAACTAATACTGACATATTTTTTTTGAATTTGGAATTTGGTCCCGAACTTTCGTGCGGAATTTGGAATCTATTTATTTTAAATCACTTTTGCTTCATTGTGCAGGAGTTCTATTAATTCTTCCACGGTAGTCACCAATTGTACTGCTCCCTTGGCCGCCGGTTTGTCGAACTTTACATCGTTGGTCACGGTCTGGACATTTATAGGTTCAACTACCTTTAACTGCTTTTGACGCGCCATCATGATGCCCCTCATATTGGGGATCCTAAGGTCGCTTTCGGCAACCAAGCCTTTTTGACCCCCAATGACCAATGGCAGGGTGGTCTCTATCTTTTCCTTACCCCCGTCGATTTCCCGTATGGCAGTGGCCTTATTGCCGGCTACTTCCAAACTGATACAGGTATTCACATAATTCATGTCCAACAACGTGGCCAACATCCCTGGCACCATTCCACCATTATAATCGATAGATTCCCTTCCCGCTATGACCAGATCATAACCACCAGACTTTACAATTTCTGCTAGTTGTTGTGCCACAAAAAAACCATCTTTGGGTACAGAATTGATTCGGATGGCCTCATCGGCCCCAATGGCCAAAGCCTTTCTTATGGTAGGTTCAACCGAAGCATCGCCGACGGTGGCCACATGAACCGAAGCCCCTTGCTTTTCTTTGAACCACATGGCCCGCGTTAAGCCAAATTCATCATTGGGGTTGATTACAAATTGAACCCCAGTGGTGTCGAACTTTGTGCCACCATCGGCAAAATTTATTTTAGAGGTGGTGTCGGGTACATTACTGATACAAACAAGTATTTTCATTTTTTGCTTTTAACATCTTTAAATAGGTTGGGCAAAGATATGGAATTTATAATAATTTATTATGCGCGCATAATAAATTTGTATCTTTTTTTTGGCCGCTTGTCCCCGTAATTTGATATATATTTTCCTATTTTTGCTTGCGTTTTTAATTCCAGTAGATTTTAATTTGTGCCATAAAAATATGAAGACACTACAATTTAGGGAAGCCATTTGCGAGGCAATGTCAGAAGAAATGAGAAGGGATGAGTCCGTTTATCTCATGGGCGAAGAGGTCGCTGAGTATAACGGGGCCTACAAGGCCTCTAAAGGAATGCTCGATGAGTTCGGTCCGAAACGGGTGATCGACACACCAATCTCCGAACTTGGATTTTCTGGTGTCGGCGTGGGATCTACTATGACGGGTAACAGACCGATCATCGAATTCATGACCTTTAATTTTGCGCTTGTCGGTATCGATCAAATCATCAATAATGCGGCCAAAATTAGACAAATGTCCGGGGGTCAATTTCCTTGTCCTATTGTGTTTCGTGGCCCTACAGGTTCTGCTGGCCAATTGGGAGCTACACATTCACAAGCCTTTGAGAGTTGGTATGCCAACTGCCCAGGGCTGAAAGTGGTGGTGCCCTCTAATCCAGCGGATGCGAAGGGATTGTTGAAATCTGCCATACGGGACAATGATCCTGTGATCTTTATGGAATCTGAGCAGATGTATGGTGATAAAGGAGAAGTGCCAGAGGGTGAATATACCGTTCCAATAGGGGTGGCCGATATCAGAAGGCAAGGTAGCGATGTTACCATCGTGTCTTTTGGTAAGATTATCAAAGAAGCGGATAAGGCTGCTGTTGAATTGGAGAAAGAGGGCATTAGTTGTGAGATCATCGATCTACGAACCGTAAAACCCTTGGATTATGAAGCCGTTCTAAACTCGGTCAAAAAGACGAACAGATTGGTAATCTTGGAAGAGGCCTGGCCCTTCGGAAACGTGTCCACAGAAATTACATATCATATTCAGGCAAATGCGTTCGACTATCTTGACGCACCTATTCAACGCATCAATACCGCCGACACGCCCGCACCCTATTCCCCGGTTTTGTTGCAGGAATGGTTGCCCAATCACACGGATGTGATCAAAGCTGTTAAGAAAGTGTTATATAAGTAACAATAAAGTTATTGTAAAGGTATTTTTGCTTCGCCGACCCATTGGTTGGCGAAGTTTTTTTTATTCTTCCTGAAATATATTTGTTTTAACAAGTCGATTAATGGAAGGGAATTGGTATACTATTTGATTTAACTGTAGCCGAGAACCAAATATTTTGATGAAAAACCTTTTTTTATCGGTCATCCTGCTTTTTACCGTATTCGCCAGCGCTCAGACCAAAGTGGGCGGAATCGTACTGGATGAGTCCAATGCCCCTGTCGCTTTTGCCAATGTATTTTTCAAGAATTCCACTAAAGGGACAATTACCAACGAAGATGGAAGGTTTTATATGGAATCCGATGATACTTATGGTGTTATGGTCGTTTCGTTTATCGGGTTTGAAGACCAAGAAATTACCCTGACCTCGAAGGTTACCTATAACATGAAAATCATATTGAAGGAAGCGGTCCAACAATTGAACGAGGTGGTGCTAATCTCGGGAAAGCAATCTAAAAAGAACAATCCCGCCGTAGAGATCCTCAAGAAAATTTGGGCCAAGAAACGACAGAACGGGATCCGCAAATTCAAGCAGTACGCTTTTGAGAAATATGAAAAAGTGGAGTTCGACCTTAACACCATCGATAGTGCCCTGATGCAAAGTAAAGTATTCAAAGGTCTTGAATTTGTGTTCCAGGATCTGGACACCTCCAGGATCACGGGAAAAACCTATCTCCCCATTTTTTTGAGCGAGACCTTTAGCAAGGTTAACGGAGACAATGTGATGAATGAAGAAAAAGAGGTTATCCTTGGCAATAAAAATTCCGGCTTCGACAACAATCAGGCTATTATTGCCTTTGTTGCTGATCTATACCACGATTACGACATCTATGACAATTATCTAAAGTTTTTCGACAAGGGCTTTACAAGCCCCTTGTCCAGGACAGGGGTAGACACCTATAATTACGCCCTCAGGGACAGTGCCTTTATCGACAATAAATGGTGCTATAACATCGTGTACTATCCAAGAAGAAAAAACGAACTCACTTTTAAAGGCGATTTTTGGGTGAACGATACGACCTACGCGATAAAAAACATCAACCTTCAGGTTACTAAAAGTGCCAATATCAACTGGGTAAAGGAAATATACATAGAGCAGGAATTCGAAGTGGTCAATGACTCGGTGTTTCTTTTAAAGCGGGATTATATGCTCAGCGATTTTAGTTTTCAAAAAAAGGAAAAATCCAGGGGTGTGTACGGAAAACGTACGACAGTTTATAACAATTATGTCTTTGATGAAGAAAAACCAAGGGACTTCTATCGGGAAGAAAGAAACCCTTTTGACCCTTCCATCATGAACAAAGACAGCACCTTCTGGCAGCAAAACCGACTGGAGGCACTCAATAAAGATGAAAAGGGCGTTTACCAACTTTTGGATACCCTTAAAACAGTACCAAAATTCAAAACCTATTACAACTTGGTCAGTATTTTGGGATCGGGCTATGTAGAGATCGATAAATGGAATATGGATGTTGGGAGCGTCTATGACGTTTTTGGATATAACAATGCCGAAGGACCTCGGGTCCGCCTTGGCACAAGAACTTATTTTGGAGAAAACGACCCATGGCGCCTGGAAGGATACATGGCCTATGGCTTTACCGACCATAAATTTAAGCATGGCATTTCAGGTAAATTCTTGCTGGATAAAAAAAGCCGATTGATCGTTTCCGGAGGGCACCGCCGCGATATCGAACAATTGGGCGTAAGCCTTACGGCCACAAATGATGTATTGGGTAGGAGCATTGCGTCCTCGTCGGTATTGACGGTCGGGGCCAACAATAAGTTGACCAACATCAACCTAAGTGCATTTAGTATGGAAATGGAACCCATTACAAACTTTCGAGTTGGGATAGGGACTACCATCAGGACCTTAAGTTCCGCCCTGCCGCAAGATTTCAGCTTGGATTATATTGACCCGGGTTCGCCAACCGGTATTTCTTCCGAAATAAAACAGCTCGATGTAAATACGGTCTTGATTTATACGCCCGGGAAAAGGACCATTGGTTACGGGGTGGAACGAAGATCCATTAACGATACCTACAGTACCTTATTATTAAATTACACCAGGGGTATTAAAGGCGCTTTGGACAGTGATTTCGACTATGATAAAATCCAATTTTCCTATAGCCAGCCGTGGCAGGTCGGCGGTTTTGGAAGATTGTACAGCACCATTGAGGTGGGCAAGACCTTTGGAGAGGTGCCTTTGGGACTGCTCAATGTGATACCGGGCAACCAGACCTTGTTCACAACCTATGGGACCTTTGCCAATTTGGATTTTTATGAGTTCGTGACCGATACCTATGCCGCCTTACATCTGGAACATAATTTTAATGGACGGCTTTTTTCAAGGATCCCATTTTTGAGAAAACTCAACCTTCGTGAAATTGTAGGCCTAAGGGGGGTGTGGGGAGAACTTTCTGAGCGTAACATTGCTTTGAACAGTCCTACGAATATTCCCCTGATTTCCCCTGATAACAAGATTTACTATGAGTATTCGGTAGGTATTGGCAATATATTAAGGATTTTTAGGATCGATTTCAATTTTAGGGGCAATTATCTTGGCAGTCCCAATGCAAGGCCATTTGCCGTGACCGGCACTTTTGGATTTAGCTTTTAGTGAGTAGTCAAATTAAGAATTTCGAACCGACACCAACATGTATAATAACTATTTTTGGAAAACATAAAACCTATTAGTGATGGGCAAACAGGAGGAAATTAGTTTTGACGTATTGATTGAAATACCGAAAGGAAGCAGAAACAAATACGAATACGATTTTACATTACATAAGATCCGCTTCGACAGAACGCTATTTTCGTCGATGATGTACCCCGGCGATTATGGTTTTATTCCAGAAACCTTGGCATTAGATCAAGACCCTTTGGATGTTCTGGTGATGGGTACGGAGCCCACGTATCCGATGGTGGTCATGGAAGTTAAGCCAATCGGCGTTTTTCACATGACCGATGAAAAAGGTCCTGATGAAAAAATAATTTGCGTACCGGTATCCGATCCTATTTGGAGCCAAAACAACGACATACAAGATTTAAATCCACATAGGCTCAAGGAAATCGAACATTTTTTTCAGGTTTATAAAGATTTGGAAAAGAAAAAAGTCGCTACCGGTGGGTGGGGCAATGCCGAAGAAGCCATAAAAATATATCATCAATGTGTCAAGCGTTATGATCAAAGTGAACATAAAAGGAAACGGACTTTTACGATTTAGGACTTAATAATTCCCCAATGCCACTTTTAAGCCCTAAAGTGGCTTTTTTTTATTCTGTTCAATTTTATTACTTTAGCAGCCGTTAAAAAAAACTTAAAACAACTAAACATAATGGAATTAATCGTGAAGTTCTTACCGGTATTTGGTCTTGTGGCCCTTGCCTTCGTGTTCATCAAAAATATGTGGGTTTCCAAACAGGAAGTCGGCACTGAAAAAATGGCTCGAATTGCCAAAAACATTGCGGATGGCGCCATGTCCTTCCTCAAGGCCGAGTACAAAATCCTATCGATTTTTGTCGTCGCTGTAGCCATACTATTATACTTTAAAGGCGCCAATGAAGAAGGTTCTAATGGAATGGTAGCTTTTTCCTTCGTAGTAGGGGCCATTTGTTCCGCCTTAGCAGGATTTATAGGAATGCGGGTAGCGACAAAAGCAAATGTTCGCACGACCCAGGCCGCCAGGACTTCTTTAGGAAAAGCCTTGGAGGTAGCCTTTGCAGGAGGGTCTGTAATGGGCTTAGGTGTTGTTGGTCTTGGTGTATTAGGACTTAGTGGTTTGTTCATGTGGTATCAACTCATGTGGCCCGGGGCAGAAAATTTGTCCATGGTTTTGAATGTCCTTACCGGGTTTTCAATGGGGGCTTCTTCTATTGCCTTGTTCGCAAGGGTAGGTGGAGGTATCTATACCAAGGCCGC
>JBBKWR010000045.1:0-3026 GCA_037969055.1 Flavobacteriaceae bacterium
CATCTACCAACCCATCTTTTTGCATGCCATCGATCATGGAAGCTGGTCCGAATTTAAGGCCGTTTCTCATATGCACATAATGTGGAATAAGGCTCATATTTTCCATGCCTCCAGCCACTGCGACCGACACGTGCCCCAATGCAATGGCCTGGGCAGCTTGCATCACAGCTTTCATTCCAGAAGCGCATACTTTGTTAACTGTTGTGCAAGGAACACTATCCGGGATCCCGGCAAAGATGGATGCCTGTCTTGCCGGCGCTTGGCCAGCACCCGCTTGGACAACATGGCCCATAATGACCTCTTCCACCAATTTGGGATCTAAATGAATCTTTTCCAAAGCACCTTTGATGGCGATTGCGCCTAATTTTGGTGCGGGTACTGTGGAAAGGGAACCCATAAAACTACCGATCGGTGTTCTTACTGCGGATACTATTACCACCTCCTTCATAACATTTATCGTTTTATCTAACTTCGAGCCTCATTGATAGCACACAGGAAGCTTTAATTTCATCCTTAGGATGTCCTCAAGTTTTGGTAAAGACATCAATTGGCGTAGAAGTCCTTATGATGCTGCGAAATTAATAAAATAAAGAACAAGGCTAAGGGTTGCATCGTTAAAAGCCATTTTGAACTTATATTTTTCTATTTTTGGGTATAGATACGCGCTCCATGCCAAAAGTTCTCAATACGCTCTTTAAAAAACAATCCCTCATATACAAATACGTTCTTTATTTCGTCTGTTTGGGAAGTATCGTATTTATCTTTCCTAGGGGAGGGAAGTTTAAGTATGAGTTCCAAAAAGGAAAGCCATGGCAGCATGAAAATCTCTATGCCCCATTCGATTTTTCGATCAGAAAGACGGAACCTGAAATCGCTGCAGAGCAACTGGCCTTGACCAAGGGCAAAATTGATTATTATCAATTTGATGCGTCCATTGTTGGACAGGTCGATGAAGCATACGAGGCCAAGTTTTCAAATTATTTTTCAACGGCTCAATTTAATAGGACCGAATTGAGTAATCTAAAGGAAGTGGGGAAAGAAATTCTGGCCTCGATTTACGATGTCGGTCTATTAGAAGGGGCCCCGGATAAAAATCCACTTGATCAGGTATATCTTGTTAAGAATAATGAAGCCAATCGGATTACTTTCAATAAAATTCTTCAGACCAGCGACCTAAAAGGTTTGGTCAGCGCCGTTTTGAGGAAAAATCGATTGTCGCGTTATGAAAATAGTTTTCAAGAACTGTTCGCTGATTTGCCCAGGCCTAATGTGAGTTTGGACAAAAACTTATCGGATAGTGCCCTTGCTGACGAACTCTCCAAAATTTCATTGACCAGGGGCGCTGTTGATGTAGGAAAGTTGATCATTGCCAAGGGCGAGGTCGTTGACACGGAAAAACTCAAAATATTGGATTCACTCAGACAAGAATATGAGTCTGAATTGTGGGCGGCCAATAACTATTATTTTATACTTTTTGGCTACACGGTATTGGTAGCTTTGGTACTGATGATGTTGTTGCTTTTTGTGAAGAAATACCGTCCCCATATTTATGGGAACAACGTAAAGGTGACCTTTATCTTTTTCAACCTGCTCTTGATGGTTTTCATCACTACTTTGGTGGTAAAATACCAAGTGGCCTATATATTTGTAATCCCCTTATGCATTCTTCCCCTAATTATTAAGACTTTTTTTGATGCCCGGTTGGGTTTGTTTGTGCATGTCTTGACCGTATTGATCTTGGGATTTGTGGTGCCCAATAGTTTTGAGTTCATCTTTTTACAGATCGTGGCGGGCATAGTTACGATCCTCTCAGTTTCGGAATTGTACAAAAGGGCCAATTTGTTTATTTCGGTCGGGCAAATTACTTTGATCTATATCGTTGGTTATCTTGCCTTTCATATCATACATGAAGGCGATCTCAGCGATATAGTTTGGGCTACTTTAGGGCTATTCCTGCTGAATGGGATGATCACCCTTTTCGCCCAACCCCTGATCTATGCCTATGAGAAAATATTTGGACTCGTTTCAGACGTGTCGCTCTTGGAACTATCCGATACCAATTCCAAATTACTAAAAGAGCTGTCCAACAAAGCACCAGGAACTTTTCACCATTCGTTACAGGTAGCCAACTTGGCGGAGGCGGCCGCTAATGAAGTTGGTGCCAATGCCATGCTGATCAGGGTAGGGGCTTTGTACCATGATATTGGCAAAATGAACCACCCCACTTACTTTACAGAAAATCAGATTACTACGGTCAATCCCCATGATGAACTGTCACCAAAAGATAGTGCACAGATCATCATCAATCATGTAATCGAAGGCATTGAGATAGCCAGAAAAAATAAACTTCCAGATAGGGTTGTCGATTTTATCAGATCACATCATGGCAACACCTTGGTATATTATTTCTACAAAAAGCAGCAAGAAATGGGAAAAGAGATGCTCGAAGAGGATTTTAGGTACCCTGGTCCGATACCATTTTCCAAGGAAACAGCCATTTTGATGATGGCCGACTCCGTGGAAGCCGCCTCCAAAAGCCTTAAAAATCCAACCTTTTTGATCATCGATGAGTTTGTGGATAAAATAATTGCAGCACAGATGGCGGACCAACAGTTTAACAATGCGAACATTACCTTTAAAGAGATCGAGACCATCAAAAAAATATTCAAGCAAAAACTAACGAACATTTATCACCTGCGGGTAGAATACCCTGAATAATGGACTTGCCGTATACGCCACAAAAAAACCAAATAAATTGTTGCGTTCCATAGAAGGAAAAAGTACATTTGCACCCTCCTTCGAAAAAGCCTCGAGGGTCAGGCCTAAGCAAGTTCCCAAAAGGACTTATTTTTAGTTCATTGAAAAATAATTTGGAGAGGTGCCGGAGTGGTAACGGAGCAGATTGCTAATCTGTCGACGCGTAAGTGTCGCCAGGGTTCGAATCCCTGTCTCTCCGCCATCGCCCTCCGTCGCGAAAGCTATGGAGGGCATTTTAAATTATTGGAATTTACACCATCGGGGTGTAG
>JBBKWR010000046.1:0-4843 GCA_037969055.1 Flavobacteriaceae bacterium
ACAATTTGATCGCATTTTTGGTCGCCTTTTTGGCGTGATCCACGTTGGCAAAGGTCTGGTCGAGATAGAATTCGTCCTTGAGGATCCCGTTCACCCTTTCTGCCATGGCATTTTCGTAGCAATGGTTTTCCTCGGTCATGCTGATCCGCATCTTCTTTCTTTTAAGGACCTGTGTGTATTGGTTGCTACAATACTGTATCCCGCGGTCGGAATGGTGTATCAGTCCTTTGGTGGCCTTGGCCTGGTATATGGCCTTTTGGAGCGCCCTGAGGCATCCATTGAGCTCCAGGCTGTCGCTCAGGTCGAATCCAACGATCTTGCGCGAATACATATCGGTAATGAGCGCCAGATAACAGAATCCGCCCAGGGTCCTGATATAGGTTATGTCCGAGGCCCATACCTGATCGGGCCTATCGATCTTCAGGTCCTTTATGATGTTATTGTACTTATAGAACCGGTGATACGAATTGGTCGTCCTGGAGGAATATTTCTTCCTTGCGACCAATAGTCCGTTCTCCCTGAGGATACGGAATAGCCGGTCCCTGCCGATTTTCAGGCGCTGCTCTTGAAAGTCGTCATGGAGGGACTTCAATAGTTTCCTGGTACCTTCCCTTGGCAGTACCTTCCTGCTTTGGCGTACGAGTCCGACAACCGCCTGTTCTACCTCTTTTTCGGCTAGATAACGTTTATGGGACTTATAATAGGCATCCCTTTTTAAGGAGAAGGCATCACAGATGGTTTCGATATTGAACTGTCTGGCCTTTCTGTTCTTCGGTGCCGATTTCATCAGGGCTCGATGTTTAAGTTTTTTTTTAGTTCCTCTACATCTTTGTACCCCAGGTTCTCAGCGGCGACTTCAAGATAGCTTTCCATGACAAGTTTTTCAAGGTCCTTTTTGATAAGGAGGTCCTTGAGTTGTTTCAGCTCTTTCTGAAGTGCTTTGATACGGCTTATTTCATCATCTGTTTGCACGGTTACACGGGTGTTCATTAGGTCTTTCCGGTCATACTTCCTGATCCATTCGTTGATGGTACTGGACTGTACCCCGTAAGTTAAGGCAATTTGTCTTTTGGAGTGGTTCCCTTTGGCAAGTTCTGCCAATACCTTGAGTTTAAAGCTCTCACTATAACGTCTCACATATCCATCGTTTTTATACATATACATTTGATTTTTTGTATACATATTTCAGGACGGGTCAAAATGACCGCTAACGGTTCGGCTATGATTCCCGCCTGTTCCCCGCCAGGCCATTTGGTGGGGTGCGTTCGGGCGGGTCGTTATGGCTGGTCAGTCTTACGCATGTGGCCCACGCCAGATTCTAACCGCAAAGGAGCAGGTTCGATTGGGTGGTGGGCAAAACTGCAGGGCAAAGGAAATCAGGCTGCCTATTAGTTTAATTCCAAGATATGCTTTTTAACTTCTAAATGACCAAAATGAATCTTAGTTATTGTTGTAACACGTAATTTTTTTAACAGAATTAATTCTTCAAAATAAAATCTTTGAGATGATCAGACATTACTTCTGGATGAGTCATCCACATATCGTGTGACGCATCCGGCATATGAACTTGCTTAGCATTTGGCATGTTCTTTACAAGCATTTCGTTAGGACACTTTAAAAAGGGCATTGTGTGTTCTGATGTAAATATCATAGTGGGGATATTAAATTCTGTTTTGAGATTTGGGAAGGGATTCTTAGAACGCACCAATGCCTTCATTTCGGTTAAATTTGCTTTTAGAGCGGTAATTACCTCGGGGGGCAGCTCATTTTGAATATCCTTGCCAACAAAAAAATTGAAAATAGACTTCATTATTAAGGTCGAATCGTTCGTATTAAAGGCGGACCAACTTTTTCGATTAGTCCTTCCTTTGCAATGATCAAGGATTCCTCACATCCTTTTGTACGAAGTATTGGGGGTTCCGAAACGATTAGAGATTTTAGCCTTTCCTTGTACCTATTGGCATAGGCTATTGCTACAAGTCCCCCATAAGAATGCCCTACGAGGTGAAATTTATCAACGCCAATATTTTTAGTAAGTATTTCAAGGTCGTCGGCCTCGGTAATCGGATCAAATGGAGTACCCTCTTTATATTCATTAGTATTGGGATAATTATATCTTCTACTGTAAGTAATCACCCTGAAGTCGTTCTTGAGTAGATCAAGTTGTGGCATAAAAGCCCTATAGTCTTCCTGGCTGCCATGAATAAAAATGATTGTTTCGCCTTCACCTGCCTCCTTGAAAAACAAACGTTCATCCTGTATGTCTATAAAGCTAAAACTTATTGTTAAGGGTAAAATTATCAAACAAACTAACCATAATTTTCTCATTTTGTTATGTTTTACAACGGTCTTGGCTATGATTTGTTCAACAGCGGGCCCTGCTTCTGGTATTCCGCGGTTAGCGGAAGTGATTAAAGTGGGCAAGGCGAAGCTGCAGATCTTTAGCGTTTAACCTGGTTCTTTGTTTTAAAAATAGGATAAATTTTGAAGAGCAACCCAGCCAAAATAAATTATAGCCTTTGTTGTGACACTGTTAGTTTACTGAAATTACAATTTTACCATTGTGCAGTCCATCCCCAAATCGTTGAATCGCCCAAGGTATTTTGTCAAAAGTATAAGGACCATCTATGACACAATTTATCTTGTTGTGCTCATAAAGGTCATTGATATACTCCAAGTCCTTGTTAGCCTTTAACATAACCATGTGAACGCGTTTCTTGCTAAATAACTTTAGTATCGGACTCATATAAAGCATTTGCAACAGATTGAGGGACCTACCACCTATTGAAACGTATTTTCCATCTGGTTCAAGAACCTTTAAAAATTTCCAGAGCGATCGATTGGTCTTGCAATCAAGGATTAGATCATATTGCTGACCACTCTTAGTGAAGTCTTCTTTTTTATAGTCAATTACGTTGTCAAACCCTTGAGATTCCATCGCTTTTAATTTTTCACCCGTATCGACCCCAGTAACATCTGCGTTGTAAAGTTTTGCTATTTGAATTCCAAATGAACCAACACCGCCACCCCCGCCATTGATCAAGATCTTCTGGTGTTCCTTAATCTGTCCCACATCCCGCAGACCTTGTAGGGCAAGCATTGCTGCGTGTGGAATACTAGATGCCTCTTCAAAACTCATGCTATCGGGCTTTAGAGATAATGCTTTCTCATCAATACAAAGAAACTCAGCAAAGCTGCCAAATCCGTATTCTGAGATGTCACCGTAAACGGCATCACCGGCTTTAAACTTTGTAGCATTATTTCCGACCTGCTCCACAATTCCTGCTACCTCCATTCCTGGGATCATTAATTTTTTCTTGGGACTAAATATCCCAAAGAACAGACGATATGCAAAAGGTTTTCCGGTGGTAATGCACCAGTCGTAATCATTGATCGTTGTTGCAATAACTTTGACCAGAACCTCGGTATTATTAGGTTCAGGTTGTTCTGTTTCTACAAGCCTAAGAACTTTGTCAGGCTCTCCGTAGTTTTTAATATTATATGCTTTCATATTTACTAATATACCACAACGGATTGTGTATGATCAGTTGCGGCAAAATGCGCGATCATTTTTCCACCTGACTTTAAAGGTAATTCATTGCAAGGATTTCCACCCGCGAACACCAAAGCCTTAGCGAAGGTATTGGGAAATCCCTGCCTGCGGCAGGCAGGCACCAGCTACTGATTATACCTGCCTACCGGTTTACCTGCCGAAGGCATGGCAGGCAGGCTTGTTGTTGGCAGCTGACTTTTATAATTCAGATGTCATTTTCCCCAAATTTATTTTTTCCGCTTTGGTAAATTTTATCACACGAACAAATTCCATTTTTTTCCACAGGTAAGTATTGCCTTTAAGTCCGTTTGTTGTTTTCATTCTGCGATTTAGTCGTTTTATTTCCTTTTCTGTGGCTTTTCTTTTTACTCCAAGCTCTCCGTATAGTTTTATCGCAGGAAAGTCGGTAAACTTTTCTCGAAACAAGGCTTTAATCCAAAACATTCGCCCGCTATTTACTCCCAAAAGGCAAACTTTCGGATTGCTTTTTGCGTGTTCGGGTAATTTAGAAGGAAATTTCTCGAAATAAAATCCAGTTTGGTCGTCATTCATGAACAATGAACCAATTGGTGTTACCGTCGGATTGTTTTCAGCGTCTACCGAGGCAACGGAAACATAGAAGTTTGAGCTAAAACTTTTATTAAAATGCCTTCTTATTTTTTGCCAGTCAGTTACTATGACCATTTTCTGATTACAGCTTATTGCCAAAGGGTCGGCGAGGGTTTGAGGGCGAAAGCGAGCCTTGTGCGATGGCCGTTGCGATTGTCATGAGAGCTGAGCCCTAACCGAAATCATTTAACCTTGGTTATTACTTAAATGTAGGAAAACCTTCCCGAACTTGCTAACGGCAAGGGTGGTATGGCCAACTGATAACAAAGTAGCGCTGAATTAAAGCCATTGTTAGCGGTAGTTTTTACCTTATGAATTTGGCAGTAAAGCCGTCCTCGTTGCCGTCATTGATCATCAAATTATTATCCACTGAAAGGATTTCCATTCTATAGTATCCATCCACAAAAAGGAATTGAGTCTCGCCATTCTGTTCAATATTGAAATCGTATGATCCATTATCAAGCATGAAAGCATTGTCGTTCCCAATCTTCTTTTGTACAGTCAAAGTACTATCAGTCAGATTAAAAGTCCATTTAACGTCTCCTCGTGGGTAATCGAAACTACGGAAAGTCATTCCACCTTGAACATTTTTTAAATTCCAAGTTCCATTAATTGATTTTTCTTTGGATAAATCATCAAAGTCATTGCCACAACTTGTTAAAAATCCGATTCCGACAATGA
>JBBKWR010000047.1:0-4084 GCA_037969055.1 Flavobacteriaceae bacterium
TTGCCCTCTACATTTGCTTCAACACCTTTGCCGGTAATCGCTTTGAAATTTTCAGGTTTTGGGATGGCAACTTTATCTTCCTTTACCTTTTTTATAATTCCAACGGCAATAGGGTGTTCCGAACTTTGTTCCAACGCACTGGCAAGCCTTAAGACTTCATCGGGGGAATACTTTTTATCCGCAGATTCTATACGGGTAACGCCAAAATCCCCTTTGGTCAAGTTTCCTGTTTTATCAAAGAGCAATACCGATATTTTACGCGATTCTTCAAATGCTGTCCTATTCCGGATCAACAACCCATTTTGTGCGGAAACGGCCGTCGATATGGCCACAACCAATGGGATAGCCAGACCTAGGGCATGCGGGCAGGCAATGACCATTACGGTAACCATTCTCTCCAAGGCATACACGAACGGGAAGCCTAAAATCAACCATATTGCCAAAGTGCCAAAACCAATGGCCAATGCAACATAAGTAAGCCATTTGGCGGCCCTGTCCGAAAGGTTCTGCATCTTGGATTTGGTTTTCTGGGCTTCCTCGACCATGGTGATGACCTTGTTGAGATAACTGTCCTTCCCGGTATGTTCCACTTTGACCTTTAAGGTACTGTTCCCGTTTACCGAACCGCCGATTACCTTATCGTCCAACTCTTTTTTAACTGGTTTGGACTCTCCCGTAAGCATGGACTCGTTCAAGTAGCTGGAGCCTTCCACGATGATTCCATCTGCGGGGACTTTCTCCCCTGGCTTTACCAAAATGACATCATCTTTCAATAAATCCTCTAATTTGATGTCCTCAATGGTTTCCCCTTTCACCCGATGTGCTTCCGCAGGCATCATACTGACCAATAATTGTAAGGCTTTTGATGCTCCTAGGACGCTTTTCATCTCGATCCAATGGCCAAGGAGCATAATGGCGATCAGGGTAGCCAATTCCCAGAAGAAATCGACCCCTTCCAACCCAAAAACGGTCGCCGAACTATAAAAATAAGCAACACTGATGGCCATGGCGATAAGGGTCATCATTCCGGGGGCCGCTTTTTTTACCTCTGACCAGAACCCTTTCAGGAATGGCCAGCCCCCGTAGAAATAAACAATACTGGAAAGCGCAAACAGTACGTAGGGATTGCCGGGAAGCAGTAGGCTATAGCCAAAAAAATCTTGGATCATCGGGGAAAAGAGCAAAATGGGTACAGTGAGTATCAAGGTGATCCAGAAGCGTTTTCTAAAATCGGCGATCATCATTTTATGATGGTCGTGCCCTGCCATCCCCATGGGAATAGCACCAGGGTCATGGCCCATTTTGGAATGATCTTCCTTCTCCTGCTTCATTTTAGATTGATCTATTTTACTATGGTCGTCCGATTTTGGGTCTTCCATTTTCGAGTGGTCCATTTTTTTATTCTTATGATCTTCGTGATTTTCCATAATGTTCTATGTAAGGGTTATTGTAATTTTCTTCGCATTTCTTTGAATGTTTTTTTCTTTTAACTTATCCAGTTGAACCCAGTCTACCGAGGTTTGTATCAGATGAAAGAAATGGATTTCAGAGTTATAGCGTTTGGCCATTTTGATATCGAGGTCAGCTGCCTTATTGCAGTTTTCGGAGAAATCCGTAGGCACCAGTATATTTTTCAACATTGTATAGTTTTAAGTTCGTATTTATAGACTGCTCAAAGAATTCTGTCCTTTCATTTCGTTGTAACTTCATTACCAGACTCTATGCCTTTCTCAAAACAATCCAAATTGACTATGGTAGTATCGGCAATATTGGTCAAAGCCGTGTCGGTCAAGAAAGCTTGATGGCTTGTTATTAAAACATTATTGAACGTCATCAAACGCGCGATAACATCGTCTTGAAGGATTTCATCTGAGTGATCCTCAAAGAACAGGCCCTCTTCTTCTTCATAGACATCCATTCCGAAATATCCAATCTTGCCCGTTTTTAATCCTTCGATAACCGCTTTGGTATCTACTAAACCACCTCTGCTCGTGTTAATGAGCATAACTTTAGGTTTCATCATTGAAATATGTTCGCCGTTGATCAAATGTTTGGTATCTGGAGTTAGGGGCATATGCAGACTTATGATATCGGATTGGCTGCATATTGTTTTGCAATCCACGTAGCGTACGCCATACTTATCTACTAGACTATGATTTTCAGAGGAGTCATAGATCAATATATTGCAACCAAAACCATGAAGGATCTTTACAAGTATAGCTCCGATTTTACCGGCACCCATTACACCAACTGTTTTTCCGTTCAGGTCAAAACCCGTCAAACCGTTTAAGGAGAAATTCATGTCACGCACCCTATTGTTTGCTCGGATCAGCTTTCTGTTCAAAGCCAATATTAAGGCAACCGCGTGCTCTGCAATCGCGTAAGGAGAATACGCCGGAACACGTGAAATTCTGATACCCAATTCGGCCGCCTTTTTTGTATCTACATTATTGTATCCAGCGGTACGAAGGGCAATGTAACGAACCCCTAAGGCACTAAGCTTTTCAAGTACCCTAGCCGAGGCATCGTCACTCGTAAACAGGCTCACCGCCGCTGCTCCTTGAGCCAAGGAAACTGTATTTTCGGATAATCTTACCTCAAGTAAGTTTAATTCATGTTTACTATTATTGGCACCTACCAAATAAGGTTCTTCAAATTTATGGGTGCTGAAGACAGTTGTTTTCATTTTGTGTTTTTAAAGTTCATTGTACCTAATTCTTCGAGTTCTAAGCGCCCTTTTAAATAGCCCATTTAGTTTTTCCATTTCCAGTTTCTGATCTCGGGCATATCCAAACCGTTTTTACGGATGTAATAGCTGTGCTCGATCAGTTTATCCTGCATTTCCTGTTTTAGATAGGCCACTTCATCTCCCAAGTTCGGCAACCTGTCCAAGACATTCTGTACCAAGTGAAAACGATCCATATCATTGAGTACCGTCATATCAAAAGCGGTCGTTATGGTGCCTTCTTCCTTATACCCCCTTACATGAATATTGCCATGGTTGGTACGGTTGTAGGTGAGCCGATGGATAAGCCATGGATAGCCGTGAAAAGCGAATATGACCGGTTTGGTTTTAGTGAACAACATATCAAAATCGGCATCCTTTAATCCATGCGGATGCGCCGTATCGGTTTGTAGTTTCATCAGATCCACCACATTTACAACACGTATTTTCAGAGAAGGCAAATTTTCATGTAATATGGACACTGCTGCCAACGTTTCGAGAGTAGGCACATCCCCTGCGCAGGCCATAACCACATCGGGTTCCGTATCTCTATCATTGCTCGCCCAGGTCCAAATACCGATGCCCTTGGCACAATGAACGACCGCTTCTTCCAGGGGCAACCATTGTGGTGCGGGATGCTTTCCGGCGACAATAACATTTACATAATGTTTACTTCGGAAACAATGGTCCATTACCGATAAAAGACAATTGGCATCTGGTGGCAGATATACCCGAACTATTTCGGCTTTTTTATTTACGACATGATCAATAAAGCCTGGATCCTGATGGGTAAACCCGTTGTGGTCTTGCCGCCATACATGGGAGGCCAAAAGAATGTTCAGGGAAGCGATTTTTCTGCGCCAAGGCAACTCTGATGTTACTTTTAGCCACTTGGCGTGCTGGTTGAACATAGAATCTATAATATGGATAAATGCCTCGTAGCAATTAAATAGGCCATGTCTTCCGGTCAAAAGATAGCCTTCCAACCAACCTTCGCATTGGTGTTCGCTCAGCATCTCCACTACACGCCCGTCCTTTTTAAGAAGTTCATCGGTTTTCATGGTCTCCGCTTCCCATTGCCTACTAGTGGCCTCGAACACCGAGTTTAAACGGTTTGAAAGGGTTTCATCGGGGCCAAAAATCCTAAAGTTTCGTTGTTCTTCGTTCAACTTGATGATATCCCTCGCAAATTCTCCTAGAACACGGGTATCGCCGTTTCCCATCTCTCCGCGTACCGAAAAGTCCAACCCATAATCCCTAAAATCGGGCATGTGTAATTCCTTTAATAAAATTCCTCCGTTGGCGTGCGGATTGGCGCCCATTCGTCGTTCGCCTTCCGGGGCCAGTTCAGCCAATTCC
>JBBKWR010000048.1:0-5723 GCA_037969055.1 Flavobacteriaceae bacterium
TCAGAAGATAAAAATTCAATCGGATAACTTGTTCTGCCTTCCAAACATAGATCTGCCAAAATTTCGCCGACCAAAGGCACGAATTTAAATCCATGACCACTAAACCCGCAGGCCAGACTCACATTTTTGTAGCCTTTATGGTTTTCGATGATGAAATGCCCATCTTCGGTATAGGTATAGAGGCAACTATTTACCGATAATACCGATTTATACCCTTCGGGAATATAGGATTTCATAAAATCTTTGATCACCTGGGATTCTTTTTCAAGATCAAAGTCGTGAAGGGAATAAGGGTCAATCGCTTCACCTGGATGGTGATACCCAACTTTTATTCCTTTATTATGTCTGTCTTCTCCATAAGCGAGTAATGGAAATCCATAAAAAGCCCCAGGTAAATCAGGGGTCACATACATAAAACATGGAAAATTTTGACTCGTAAAAAGCTCCGGATTTTTAGGTTCGAACCAGCAAATGATCTGTCGACGGGGGATGAGTTGGGATTTTGGAAAGCCTATGAGATTGCCCATATAACCGCCTGCGGTAAATATAATTTTGCCGGCAATGTAGGTTGCATCTTTTGTGGTGACCGTTACATTGGTTCCATTGTCGGCCCAATGGTCGACCCGTTGATTTTCAATGACCGTAGCCCCCTTACTTTTGGCCAATTCTTTATAAATATGGATAACCTTTTCAGGGATTACATATCCGGTATTCGGTTCAAACAGGCATTCATAATTTTTACCTAGAGAAAAGGCTGGAAATTGTTTTTCGCAATTTTTTTTATCCAATTTTGTCAGGGGAACATCGTAAAGTCGCGCAGATAATTTAACCCCTTCCAGCAATTCGTTCTGCTTTGGACCTGCGTAAAGTAGGCCTGTTTCATGATATAATTTTTGATCGATCTTTTGTTCCAGTGCTGCCCATAATTTATATGATTTATCCAACAGGGGCACATAGTCTGGATGTTCAAAGTACGCCTTTCGCACCATTCTGCTATGCCCGGCATGGGAACCATTTTCGTGTACTACGTTATACTGTTCCAGTCCGAGTACTTTAGCGCCCCTACTGGCCAGATTATAACAGGTGGATGCCCCCATAGAGCCTATTCCTACAACGATCACATCATATGTTTGGCTAGACATGCCTTTTGATTTTCAATTGATTTAAACTGGACTGCACTTGGAATAACATTTATGGTATTAACGTTTGTGTTTCTACAGTGGCGCGCTTCTGAAGACGTATCTGTCCACCGTGACCAAACGATGAATGAAAATAAAAACTAATTGCTTACACGTCACAGGACCATTGCAGAAACATTTTGTTGGTGGTGTGTGGCCTTCTCCTCACTTTATTCGTAGCTCTTTCTTAAGTCACCCGTTAACCCGATATTCATTCAATATCTTTTCTAATTCAGTCTTGCCGAACTTATTGGGACTGACGTTTTTGTTTTGGCCACCTCCATGCATACCAAACAATTAATGAAGTAAGTACAATTTCAACAATTGCTAAAAATACAGAAAAAGTCCACCATGGGGCAATTGAAGTAAGTGCTATCAATAGCATAATAGCAGTATATATTGTTCCAAAGATTATATTTAACCCTTTGTTTATTTTAGGCTTTAGCGCTATTGACAGGAAAACCATTAATGCTGGAACAGCCATTAGTATTGATGCAGCAAACAATTTTAGCGGGCTATCAAGGAGTGTTTCTCCATTTATAAATCTTTCGATTTGTTTGGGTACATAAAGAGAAAAATAGTCACCATATATATAGCAAAACATTACGGACACCCATAAGGTTGAAATTTTAATTTTCAGGTTTACTTTGAAATCTTCCAAATCAGTTGTGCTTGTCATGATGTTCGTTTATTTTTTATTCCTATTATCAAAAGCCACAAGCAAATTCCTATTTCTCCAAGGCTGCCTGGTATGGTAATGTAAGTAGAAATTCCTGTTTCATCGTATGCTGAGAAAAGAAATCTACCCATAAAATCTATGAGAAGGCAAAAGCTTCCAGCCATTAACAGGATACCCAGTACTTTGGGCAAAAATCCGGATTTAAATACCAAATAGCCAAAGGGAAATAACCAAAGTCCCCAAAATATGGACGCGATTTGATTTCCGTTTTTATAGTAATCAAGATATAATAAGACTTGCGCCTGAAGTGTATCGACTTCAAATGCGCCCAGGTAATTGGCTTTGCTTATTAGTGTCAGTACAGCAAATTTGTTGAGCATATTGACAAAAGATATTGGAACACTCACCACAACCAGTGTTACCATAAGTACGGCATGAGTTTTATTAACCGGACTGAGTAACTTATATAAAACCAATGGCAAGAATAAAAAGGATGTATAGCAGATTAACCCACCTAAAATACCGAGTCGGAAAAGCGTTTCAGAGGCGATAATATTACTAAATGTTATTGTTGGATTACCCGCCTCGATAAGCTTTGAGGGAACATACATTAGATGAAAAATGCCACTCAATACAACAATTAAATATAATATACCCGCTATTCTTGCAGTCTTGTTCCCTGAATCCATTTTTTCTAATTATCAAGCATGTGACGATTAAAGTTTGAAATAGTTACATCACTGTCTATAACTAGTGCGTAAATGTTTTAAGTTTTTTGTCTTTCGTTGTCATTGGTCTGTCATTTTCATTTATTGTTTGTCATTCCACCATTTTGACTGTCGTTAACTTATCCACTGTGGGAAATCTTTGTTCGGAGCGTGTTCATTGTTAGTTGACCTCATTGTCCCGGCCACGTTGCCACCAACATTTAGTGTATCAACAATATCGATATCGTCTAGAAAATCCTTAATAAATTTAAAAAGGCATTAGGGAATAGAAAGATAGCTAGTTCATTTTCTTATGGTGTAACGCAACTGGGTATAACGCCCTAAACGCTAATCCCCGGGAATATTCAAATTGATATGATTCAGCATGGATACTTTGCACTAAAGCTTCCCAACATCAATTTTAAATAGCTCCGCTGCGTTTTTCCAAAGAATCAGTTCCTTTTTATCGTCCGCCAGTTCCAGTTGGTCCATAAACTTTAAATATGATTTCATATTGGAAATTGGCCAATCGGTACCATATAACAAATAATTGGGATCGCCCGCATAGGTAATCATTTCTTCAATTTCTTTTTTCATGAACCGTTCGAACTTATCTGAAAAATCACCCAGCACAAGTCCCGAAATATCCGCAAACACGTTTTTATTCTTGTACACCACTTCCATACAGTCCCTGATCCAAGGGTTACCGACGTGACATATCACTATTTTTAGATCTGGATAATCTACCGCCAGATCATCGATATGAAGGGGATGTGAATACTTTACTTTTCCCGTTGGGGCATAGGTGTCGCCAGAATGGAACATTACAGGTACATCATACTCCACGGCCATTTCATATACAAGTTTAAGTCTAGTGTTGTTGGGGTAAAAAGGCTCATAACCAGGATATAATTTTAAGCCTTTTATAAGACCATGCTCTAGGTATTCACCAATTTCCCTTATATCCCTGTGGTTATAGTGCAGATAACTAATGCCTGAAACCACGCCGAGATTTTTCCGCCCTTTGATGGCCTCTACGACGTTCTTGGTACTTGGTCTGTGCTCATTGACCTTATACGAGGATAGCACCAATGAATAATCGACCTTATTGGCCAACATGGTATCTACAAGTTGGTTGAGGCAATCTTCAAGCGATACGACTTTATCTTCGTGGTAATTATTAATATGGGTATGAACGTCTATGATCATTTATGTATTCTGTTTTAACTTGTTGTTTTCGATATGGCGCAAGTTCTTTTGGGTTGGCAACCAAGATTGCAATTTATTCCTGACTAACATTTCAGCAGCGATAAATTTACGGAAAGAAATAAGGCACAAGGAATGATGCACGTGGTTGTATTTCAAAGTTGATAGGTAAAATATGTGGGCACTTCAGTAAACCAATATAATTTTTGAAAGATAATTATTATGGACGATATTTTCCATCCATTCCTAGTTTATATCCCTTTGGGTAATACTTCCCGTCCTGGCCAAGGAAACTGCCCTCAAGATAATATTTACCGTCAATTCCCAGAATAGACCCTTTTGGGTAGTACTTCCCGTCCTGGCCAAGGAAACTTCCTTCAGGATAATACTTCCCATCTTGCCCAAGGAAATTGCCTGCAGGATAATATTTTCCATCCCTACCTAAAAATGAACCTTTTGGGTAATACTTGCCGTCCTGTCCAAGAAAGCAGCCTGCAGGGTAATATTTGCCATCAATACCGAGAAATGAGCCGCTTGGATAATATTTTCCGTCCTGTCCAAGGAAACTGCCATCAGGATGATAGTTGCCATCTATGCCTAGAAATTGTGCCATGTTTTTTAATTTAATATTATGGTCATTAATCCATTTGCTATTTTATTCATATTTCGATCTACGATTTAGATGATCGGCCACCCATTGTCCTCTAATGTCCACCGAACGGGGTCCCCAAGATACCAACTGCAAGTTCTGCCCAAATGAGGAGAAACACAAGCAATAGTATTACGATCAGGGCGATGCGGTACGTTATTTTGTTGGTCTTCCTGATGATCAAGTCCAATAAATAACCAGTGCCCAGTAGTAGCACTCCTGCGACCACAAAATCGATCAACGTCCAATTCACTTCATTGGTGAACTGCATGGCGATAAAGGGTATGAGCAAAAGAAGGGCCGATGTAAACGCGATAATGAGTAGTCTTTTATTGTGCACGATCATAATTGATTTTTAATTGTTGTTTTTTCATTGAGTTCTAGCTATTTCTACATTTATCCGTCCCTGGCTTTTGAAGAGATGCTTACATGACCCCAAGTCGATGACATATCCAGAATTCAAGTTTTAATATTTGCACGATATTTAAATCCTCAGTGTGCCACGGAATCCCCTGGCGGCATAGTAAGAGGGAGCCCCGTTATGATAGATAAAAACGGTGTTATAGCGAAAATCACCAAAAATGGCCCCCCCGAGTTTTCTGATCTCAGCAGGTGTTTTTAACCAGCTAGAGGTCTTGGAATCGAAATTTTCAAGTTGTTGCAATGCTCGGTATTCTTCCTCCGTCATAAGCGCGATGCCCATGCTGTCGGCCATGTCGATAGCGTTGTTCGCTGGTTTAAATTCTTTCCTTGAGTCTAGGGCTTCACGGTCGTAACAAAGACTTCTACGGCCCTTGGGACTTTCCGCTGAACAATCATAATAAATGTATTCGCCCGTCTTTTGATCATGTCCCACGACATCCGGGTCGCCCCCGGTTCTTTCCATTTCATGGAGTGACCAAAGTTTTGCCATGTTAGCTGGGCTACCGGACAGGCAGGCTTCCAATCTAGCCAGTAACTTGGCCCATTCAAGTTCTTTATGGCGCTTTATGTTTTTCTCGAAGCGGCCTTTTAAGGTTTTCAGTAGTGCTTTACCTTGTTCTGGCGACAGTTCCTTTTTATTGACCATTGTTATAAAGTGTAATGTTGATTTGCTTTAAAGCTATTTCAACGGATCTTTCGCCATGTCGCCCAGCGCAATCGATTTACGCTACCGACAACTGGGTTTATTAATGGTTTTTTGAAAATAATGTTAGCACATTGATTGCTTTTTCCGAATCTTTTTTATCCACAAAAATATGGTCATGGTAATAACCAGCGATAACATTACAACTGATGTTATGTTTTGCCAATGCAGTTGAAAA
>JBBKWR010000049.1:0-17172 GCA_037969055.1 Flavobacteriaceae bacterium
ATTAAAGTCCATGATTTTTAAAGTAAAAGGTATATATTTAAAAGGAGGTTTTGTTGAGGGCCGAACATGGTGAAAAAAAAGCGCAAAATCAATAGTGAATTCATTTTTTTTTTAGAATAATTGTTCACATATTTGTCCAACTTTGAAAGACAGGTATACTCCAACCTGATTTCAACCTACTTACAATAATACTAACCAACAATATAAGAGGACTTTAGAATGAGTGTTACTGCAAATTCCGTATGGAACAATTGTTTGGCTTTTATCAAAGATAATATCCAACCGCAGGCATTCAAAACATGGTTTGAGCCCATCAAACCGGTAAAGTTATCTGACAATGCCCTCAGTATACAGGTTCCCAGTAAATTTTTTTATGAATGGCTCGAAGAGCATTACGTGAAGCTTTTGAAAGTTTCCCTAACCAAAGAATTGGGAGAAACAGCTAAGTTAGTTTACGTCATCAAAATGGAGAATACCTACGGCAACAGGGAACCGTTCACCGAAAAGATCCCCAGTTCCAACAGGGCCAGTATGCTTCCCCAGGAAATGGACGTTCCCATTAAATCAAAAAATCCAGAGTTAAAGAATCCTTTTGTAATTCCAGGGATCCGTAATATCAAAATAGAATCGCAATTAAACGCTAACTATAACTTCGAAAATTTTTTGGAGGGCGATTCGAACCGCTTGGCACGTTCTGCCGGAATGGCGGTCGCCAATAAACCAGGGGGTACCTCCTTTAATCCACTTTTGGTATTTGGAGGTGTAGGTTTGGGCAAAACACATTTGGCCCACGCCATTGGCGTAGAGATCAAGGACAAATATCCAGAACGCACGGTACTTTATATTTCTGCAGAAAAGTTTACCCAACAATACATTGAATCGGTAAAGAAAAATACCCGCAACGATTTTATTCATTTTTATCAGCTCATCGATGTGTTGATCATTGATGATGTACAGTTTCTATCTGGGAAATCCGGGACCCAAGATGTCTTCTTTCACATTTTTAACCATTTGCACCAAAACGGAAAACAAGTTATCCTTACCTCGGACAAGGCACCTGTTGACATGCAGGATATTGAGCAAAGATTATTGTCGCGCTTTAAATGGGGCCTTTCGGCAGAATTACAAAATCCGGACTATGAGACCCGAATTTCAATTCTAAAGAACAAATTATACCGAGACGGTGTTGAAATGTCCGATGATATTTTGGAGTACGTGGCCAAACACATCAAGACCAATATCCGAGAACTCGAAGGGGCCATAATTTCCTTGATCGCACAATCGTCGTTCAACAAGAAAGAGGTAACCCTGGAGTTGGCCCAACAAGTTGTGGAGAAATTTGTGAAAAATACGAAACGCGAAGTTTCTATAGATTATATTCAAAAAGTAGTTTCAGATTATTTTGAAATGGATGTTGCGACCCTCCAATCAAAAACCCGCAAAAGACATATTGTACAGGCACGTCAATTGGCCATGTTCTTTGCCAAAAAGTTTACCAAGGCCTCCTTGGCCAGCATCGGTTCACAGATTGGCAAACGGGACCATGCCACTGTACTCCACGCATGTAAAACGGTAGACAACCTCGCAGAAACCGACAAGCAATTCAGAAAGTACATCGACGATCTTACCAAGAAATTTTCATAGCCCCAAATGGCCACTAAAGTCTTAATGGTATGCCTTGGAAACATCTGTAGGTCACCATTGGCCGAGGGATTACTCCAAAAAAAAGTGGATGCCGACCTAATTTTTGTCGATTCGGCAGGCACGGGAGGTTATCATATTGGGCACAAACCTGATGCAAGAAGTATCGCCATAGCAGCCAAGTATGGATTGGATATCGGCAACCAAATTTGTCGACAATTGAACCGTAATGATTTGCAAAAATTTGACCTTATCTATGCAATGGATAGGAACAATTATAACAATATCATTGCCTTAGCAGCAAATCAGATTGAAAAAGGGAAAGTAAGATTGCTCCTGGACGAGGTCGATATCGAAATCAAAGAAGTGCCTGACCCTTATTATGATGGTGAAGATGGGTTTGAAAAAGCATATCAATTGATTGACTTGGCATGTTCGGCGATTGCTAAACGCTTGCAACAATTTCATGAATAATGGCGGAAAGAGATCAAAAAATGGGAACCCTGTTTATGATACCTACCACGCTGGGCAACAACAACCCATTGGAGGTATTGCCCATATCTATCAAACAGACCATTGAAAATGTAAATTATTATATTGTCGAGAACGAAAAATCCGCAAGGCACTTTATCAAAAGTATTAGCCCGCGTAAATCCCAGCAGGATCTAAACCTCAGTGTGTTAAATAAGTATACCGAAGCAGCAGCCATCCCTACTTTCCTAATTCCATGTTTTGAAGGCAACGATGTAGGGATACTTTCAGAAGCCGGATGTCCCGGTATTGCAGATCCTGGGGCGGACGTTGCAAAATATGCCCATGAAAAAGGTATTCGGGTGGTCCCCTTGGTTGGTCCATCCTCGATTACAATGGCATTAATGGCAAGTGGTATGAACGGCCAACGATTCGCATTTAATGGGTATCTGCCTATTGAGAACAGTGAGAGGAGGTTGAGTTTGAAAAAAATTGAAAAACTGTCAAAGGATTTTGATCAGAGCCAAATATTTATTGAAACCCCTTATAGAAATGATAAGTTATTGGCAGAATTGTTGAAAATCCTTTCTGAAAAAACGCTTATTTGCATTGCCTGTGACATCACCTTACCTACAGAATATATTGCCACAAAAACGGTAAGAGAATGGAGAAACATCCCTTTGGATCTTCATAAAAGACCAACTATCTTTATTATTCAGGCTTAACTTGCCTTCTCATTCAGATAAAATAATAGGCCCTGACTGGTTCTAGAAAGGGCCTGTTAAATTCTCGTGAAGGATTCCGAAAGATAATAGGAAGCCATTACTAATGCTGGAGGTTATAACCTTCCATACATGCTCCTAAACTTTTGGATTTCGCATAGGGGATACGTGGGATAGGTCATATCCTGAAAATTTCCTAATATACATTGAAATCGTTGTTCCGTACAAATCAGTAACATCCATTTGACCCCAAGAACGAAGGTATTTCTTAACGTTGCCAGGCCCAGCCAAATGAGCTGCTGCCATTAAGCCCGACTCGGTTATCTCAACACCGCCTATAAACTTTCCCACAAATCTTTCGATATCTTTTCTGAGGATCCACATATTACGGGACGTGTTGGTATAAAAGGCTTTTTCCTGCAATTCAGGGTCGTTGAGGAAGTTTGTCGTATTGGAAACTCCGACCAGATGCAAAGTGCCTACACCAAACTGGTATTTTCCCAAATATCCCAAAGTATTGGTTTTGGAATAATCTCCTTGGGACTCTTTAAAGGCTAGTGCCTCTTTAAATCCAATATAGGAACTGCCTAAAAAAGGAGGTGCGACCAGGGTCGCACAAAAAACTATATTTTTCTTAGGGTAAATTACTTCTAGAGGTCCATTTACCCGTAGGTTTTCCGGAACCCTGACTTTTGACGCCCTAAAATTGAAGCTCATTAAGATAAGCAGCGCCAGTAAGGAACTAAAAAAGATGATACATTTTCTCATATCTTTTTTTTCTTAAGACTTAAGACCGAAAAAAGGTCTGCTTAAATTTCATACGTCAAAGATACGTTTGCATTTAACCCACGGATGGCAACAATTCGTTAAAAAAAGCCAATTTTAGTTAACATGTGCCAAAATATGGATTAACTGCCTATCTATTAATGCCTTGCTTATTGATCCATCGGATATATTGCTCCTTATTTCGGTTGTGTTGCACAAGAGACTTGGCAAACATATGGTATCCAAAATTTTCAACATTGGCCACCATATATAAATAATCATGGGTTTCAGGGTTTAAAACCGCCTCGATGGCAGAAATATCAGGCATGGTTATGGGTCCTGGTGGCAGCCCCCCATATTTATAGGTATTGTACTTTGAATCCAATTCAAGGTCTTTATACAATACTCTCTTTATTATTGTATCGAAATTATGGCTTTGTTGCTTCACCGCAAAAATAACGGTTGGATCTGCTTGTAATGCCATATGCCCCTTTAATCTGTTTAAATATAGTCCTGCTACTTTTGGTCGCTCATCTGCCTTGGCAGTTTCCTTATGCACTATGGAAGCCAGTGTAATGGCCTCAGAAGGGGTCAGGCCTTGTACCTTGGCCTTCGATACCCGAACCTCCGTCCAATATCTTTTGTATTCCTGCAGCATCCTATCCCTAAACTTTTCTGCGGAGGTATTCCAAAAAAATTCATAACTGTTGGGAAGGTAAGGAACAATTTCAGTGGCCGCATCTAAGCCATTGGATTTTAGAAAACCAGGATCCTTCATCGCCTTGAGCAGCGAGAGGCTATCGGCCTCAATCTGAGCAGCTATTCGGCCTGCTAAATTTTCTACTCTTTCTTGATTGTTGAAGGAAACTTTTATAGGGATATTGTTGCTGCGTAGGGAGTTTATGATATCGTTATTGTTCATTCCCTCTCTAATCCCATATTTCCCCGCTTTTATATTGTTGACATAACCCTTTCTCTGGGCCAATTGCTCAAAAGTGGTAAGGTTGTCCAAGAGAGGCTCCAAAATAATTTTAACTGTGTTAAAGTCGGCATCTGAAGGTATGTACACAACGGCCCGATCATTGTTGAGCTTGGTGTTGGGGGTAAAAATAACATGATAGACCTTATAGGCAAATACGCTCCCTATGACCAAACCTATTCCAATAATGAGCAATACTATTTTTTTGATATACATTAGGTGCGTATTTTTTGAAACAATATTTCATCTTTAAAACTACCATTCGACAAAATCCAATCTTTTTTAACACCCACTTCAATAAATCCCATTTTTTTAAACAAATGGATACTGGGAGCATTTTCTGTACCTACATTGGCATATAATTGTCTCAGCTCCAAACTCGAAAAGGCATACTCCTGCAGCAGCCCTATGGCCTCCCCTCCTGCCCCTTTATTTCGATGCGAATTCGATAGTACTACAATACCGATTCCGGCCCTTCGATTTTTAGGATCAAAGTCGAATAAATCGATCAGCCCGATGGTCTCCTTCTTATTCGTAGCAATCGCAAGGCGCAATTGTTTAACATCGTAAATATCACGATGCGCATTTTGAAGGTATTGCCGAAGCACATCTTTAGAATATGGCGTCACGGTTCCACTGATCTCCCATATTTCATTATTATTTTCCAACTCATAAAGAAAATCGAGGTCTTCTGGTTCCAGTGCCCTGAGGCTAATATGTTTTCCTTTTAGTGCTTGCATTCAATTTCTCCCTTAAAGACAAGCGCTGCAGGTCCGATCAGATATACATTTTTATAACCTCCCGTATCCTGGTCAAAAGTGACTTCCAAGTCGCCACCCAACGCGTGTACAGTAACCTTGTTGGCGCGGGTGGCGCGGGTATGGTGCATGGCCAACGCAACAGCGGTCACACCAGTTCCACAAGACAACGTTTCATCTTCGACCCCCCTTTCATAAGTTCGTACTGAAAAGCTTTCTGTACCATTCAACTCAACAAAGTTAATATTGCTCCCTTTTTTTCCATAAAGTCCGTAGCGCAGCTTAGCTCCTTCCTTTTTTACCTTAAAGTCCTTTAATTTTTTTACGACTTGTACGTGATGGGGCGAACCTGTATCTAAAAAAGTGTAGTTCGATTTCTGCTTGATGATGGTTACATCCCGCATTTGTAGCCGTATGATATTATTCCTGTCAATTATCGCTTCATGCAATCCATCCGCCGCATTAAAGGTGGCGCTTTTAGATATTATTCCCAAGTGCTTTGCAAAGGCAACAATGCATCTACCGCCATTGCCACACATACTTCCTGGCCTTCCATCCGAATTATAATAGTCCATATTAAAATCAACTGCCTTGTCGTTTTCCAACAAAATCAATCCATCGGCTCCAATACCAAAACGTCGATCACATAAATGGGCTATTAGGTCGTAATCATCCTTAGGAAAAATATCCTTCCTATTATCGACCAATATAAAGTCGTTTCCTGTACCCTGATATTTATAGAACTGAAGTAACATGGCGCATTTTGAACTGCAAAGATAGGACTTTATTTAACGAATAATTAGCCGTTAAAAAGTCGTTAAACTCCCGAATAAAAAAAGGAAATCGCTTAATTTTACACTATAAAAATCAAAATTCAATTTCTACTATGAAAAAAATTGGCAGTTTATTATTGGTCTCGGTTTTTGCGGGAGCGATTACCTTGGGGGCCTATAAACTTTTTATTGAGAATCCTAACTACGCTATCATTAGTGATGCGAACGGGGCGACTACGTTCAGCACAAGTTATGCGCCAACCAACCCAAGGGGATCCGGTATTAATGAAGTTGATTTTACCAGTGCCGCGGAAAAAACCGTAAATGCAGTGGTACACGTTAAAAATTTGACCATAAACTCGAGTCCGACCAGCTTCATGGACTTTATTTATGGTTCTGGGGGAAGACAAGTTCCACAAGTGGGATCTGGTTCTGGGGTCATCATTTCAGCAGATGGCCATATCGTTACTAACAACCACGTCATTGCCAATGCGACCCAATTGCAGGTAACCCTTAACAATAATAAAACCTACAAAGCAGAGGTAGTGGGTTCGGATCCAAATACAGATATAGCACTCATAAAAATTGATGCAGACGAAAAATTACCCTATATAAGTTTTGGGGATTCCGACAATACTAAAATAGGGGAATGGGTATTGGCCGTCGGCAATCCATTTAACCTTACTTCCACAGTTACTGCAGGAATCGTAAGTGCCAAAGCAAGGGACTTGGGCATGGGCAGAAACCAATCCTTCATACAGACCGATGCTGCTGTGAATCCAGGGAACAGCGGTGGCGCCTTGGTCAACACAAATGGGGACCTTGTCGGAATAAACACTGCCATTAGCTCCCAAACAGGGTCTTATGTAGGATACTCCTTCGCTGTACCCAGCAATATTGCCAAAAAGGTGGTTGAGGATATTTCTGAATACGGAAATGTTTTGAAAGGCTACCTTGGGATTACATATCCTAGAATGGACACGCCTTATGCTCTGGAAAACAAATTAAACGAAATTGAAGGTGTATATATTGGTGGTATTGAGGAAGACTCTGGAGCAGAACTTGCTGGCTTGAAACAGGGTGATGTCATAAAGATGGTGGACAAGTTAAAAGTTAAAAAATCTCCGGACCTTACTGGGTATCTTTCTACAAAAAGGCCTGGCGATAAAATTGAAGTGACCATAGACCGCAGTGGGGAACAAATGATACTGCCCGTTACGCTGACTGAACTTCAAATGGTGGAATTACCAGTAATGGACCTGACGGTAAAAAACCTCACAGATGCAGATCGTAAAAAATTTAAGACTAAGAAAGGCGTCAAGATAGTTGAAGTACCGGAATCCTATAGAGGATATGGGTTGTATGGAAAAGTACTGATCGCCGTTGACGATAATGAAATAGACAACGTACAGGATGCCAAGGTACTCTTTGGACAAATTTCAAAATACAGCAAAACCAGCATTACCATGCTCAATGAGAAAGGCGAGCGGGAACGGCTTATTTTTCAATAAATAGGCAATGTAGTACAGGGCGCCCCAAATGGGGCGTTTTTTATTTGTCAATTTTCTAACAAAAGAGGTTTCAATTCGATAATTTTGCAACAATTAATAATTAAATTTTTTCATGGCACAAATTACTTCTTACGAAAAAGAACTAGCCTTTCAGGCCGACCGAAGAAAAGCGACCACCGAATTCATAAAACTCATCAGCGACCTTTGGTATGACAAATCGATTGAAATAGTATTGTTCAAGAATCAAGTCATCGATAAGAACGTGAGCGACATTATCAACCTGCATGAATATGCAGGCGAGTTCGTGCAAAAACCGATATCGATCTTCGATTCCGTAGAAATTCTTAGGGCGATCAACGACATACCCCTCCCCCCTTCTAAATTAGATATTGGTAAGTTGACCTACGAATACCATTCCGATGACAAAGAAAGCTCAGATGTGAAGGGTTTTGTGATCGATAAGCTAAAAAGTGCCAATAAATACCAGGAAATACAGCCCAAGGATGTCATCTTGTTCGGTTTTGGCAGGATTGGCCGCTTGGTCGCACGTGAATTGATGGCTAAAACGGGTAAAGGGAATCAGCTAAGGCTTAGGGCCATAGTAGTTAGGGGGCCCATCAACGCAGATATCCTGGAAAAAAGGGCAAATCTGTTGCGTACTGATTCAATTCACGGCAAATTTATGGGTACGGTAAATGTCGATAACAAAAATAAAGCCTTGATCATTAATGGTACAACGGTCTTCCTCATTACCGCCGATGCCCCAGAAGATCCGGATTACACGAAGTATGATATAGCAGACGCACTTTTGATAGACAATACTGGCGCTTTTAGGGACAAGGCAAAACTGGGCAGACACCTGAAAGCCAAAGGGGTCTCAAGGGTATTGCTCACCGCGCCTGGCAAGGGCATACCAAATATTGTTCATGGTGTAAACCATAAAAATTATGATCCAAGCACTACCAAACTATATTCAGCGGCTTCTTGCACCACCAATGCGATAACCCCCATCTTAAAAGTGATCGATGATTCATTGGGAATCATCAAGGGGCATTTAGAGACCATACATGCCTATACAAATGACCAGAATCTCATGGACAACATGCACGGGAAGTTTAGACGTGGTCGGGCCGCAGCCTTGAACATGGTCATTACGGAAACAGGCGCGGGTAGCGCTGTAACCGAGGCCCTGCCTGGACTAAAAGGCCGATTGACTTCTAATGCCATCAGGGTCCCCGTACCTAACGGATCTCTTGCAATTTTAAACCTCGAGGTAAAGAACAAAACCTCCATAGACGGGGTAAACACTATCTTAAAAAAATATGCTCTGGAAGGCGACTTGGTTGAGCAGATCAAATATTCATTGAGCAAGGAAGTTGTTTCTTCCGACATCGTGGGCACTTCGGCCCCGGCAATTTATGACAGCACCGCAACAATAGTAGCGGCAAATGGGAAAAATATTATACTCTATATATGGTATGATAATGAATATGGCTATTCCCATCAAGTTCTCCGTTTGGCAAAATATATTGCCAAAGTAAGGCGCTTTACTTATTATTAAATCCTCATCTATACGGGCGATTGCAGATTGATCGATAATCCTTTTTATCAAATAACACGTACATATTGGATAGAATCGATACAAAAGGTTGCGAAATCATTATTTTTGAAGGGCTACCTTATGGCCAATTTTTTTTCTTAATTAATAATATTGGGTTACTTTTGAAATCCCTGTTAAACAATCTTATTATAAAAATAGCATGAATTTAAGAATGAAAGGATTAAGAAATGTATTTGCTTTGATCGCTTTACTGACCCTACAAGTTCATTTTTCGCAAGATTCTGATGATCAGTTATCCTTAGATAGTGGCACCATAAGTAGTCAATTCGATTTTATTTCCAAAAAATCCGGTAACTACAGGGCAGATGGGGTACGTTATGAAGTGGTCAAAGAAACCAATCTTTTTAAGATAAGGAAGAATGTGCTGGACACCCTTAATGCGATTAACAAACGTACCGGTGAATTAAAGACGACCATTGCTGGGCATGAAACCACAATTACCGCCCTCAATAAGAAATTAGAGGAGACCACAAGCAACCTTACGGCGGTATCGGAAGAGAAAGACAGTATGTCATTTTTAGGCATTGGGGTGTCTAAATCAACCTACAACTTTATCCTTTGGACGGTAATTTCCGGACTACTGGTGACCCTGTTATTTTTCATCTATAAATTTAGGAACAGCAATATTCTTACCCAAGAAGCAAGGACGAACCTTTCGGAACTTGAGACAGAGTATGAAGACCACAGAAGGCGTGCCTTGGAAAGGGAACAGAAAATCAGCAGGCAACTTCAGGACGAAATCAACAAATACAAGAAACCAAAATAACGAAAAGCCCCCTATGGGGCTTTTTTTGTATTACCCTCATGACAACTATTGCTAGGGCCACCCAAGAACATATCCCACTAATCGCCCCTCTGTTTGATGCGTATCGAGTGTTTTATGGACAGAAATCCAATCTCCGTGCCGCAACCAATTTTCTGAGCTCCAGGTTACGCCAAAATGAGTCGGTAATTTTTTTGTCACTTCAAGGGCAGCAGCCAACTGGCTTTACGCAACTTTATACTTCATTTTCATCAGTTTCCATGAAACCCATTCTAATCCTCAACGATCTGTTCGTCCATAATGAGCATAGAAAAAAAGGAATCGGAGAAGCGCTTCTGGAGAGGGCCAAGGCGTATTGCAAAGAAAACCAATACAAGGGACTGGCTCTGGAAACGGCCATTGACAATCCGGCACAATCGCTCTACGAGCGACTAGGGTGGCCGAAAGATATGCATTGTTTTCACTACTTTTGGACCGCTTAAATGGCACAGTACATCTATCCATCATGCGAATCGATATAATCACGGTATTACCCGAACTTTTGAAAAGTCCTTTTGAGGCCTCCATCTTAAAAAGGGCCATTGAAAAGGGAGTGGTAGAAGTGCATTTGCATAATTTGCGCGATTATACCGATCGAAGTTATAACCAGGTCGATGACTACCAATTTGGTGGAGGTGCTGGGATGGTTCTGATGATTGAGCCCATAGATAAATGTATTTCAAAATTGAAATCTGAACGTACCTATGACCATGTGATATATATGACCCCAGATGGAAAGACGCTTAACCAACGAATGGCCAATCGCCTATCATTACATAAAAATTTGATTATATTATGCGGACATTATAAGGGCATCGATCAAAGGGTAAGGGATACCTTGATCTCCTTAGAAATCTCTGTGGGGGATTATGTACTATCTGGTGGAGAACTTGGCGCCGCAATATTGTGCGATTCGATCATCAGATTACTTCCTGGGGTACTTAACGATGAGACCTCCGCACTCACGGATAGTTTTCAGGATAATCTTTTGGCACCCCCTGTTTACACTCGTCCCTCGGAATATAAGGGAATGAAAGTCCCGGACGTTCTCCTAAGTGGAAATTTTGCCAAAATTGAGGAATGGAGGGAAGATCAGGCCCTAAAACGAACGGAAAAACTTAGACCAGATTTATTAGAAGATCCAAAAGATCCAAATTCAGCCATCAAAAAATCATTAAAATAGCTTGCTGGATATTATTAATAGATTATTTTTGCAACCTGTAAAATCAACCTCTGACGAAAATCGTGTAAGTTGGTCTTGACTTAACAGAAACATTCAACCATGGAATCATTAATAAATTTTGTAGAGAACGAGTTTGTAGCCAAAAAAGAATTTCCAAAATTCTCAGCTGGTGACACGATAACAGTTTATTACGAAATTAAGGAAGGTGAAAAAACACGGACACAGTTTTTTAAAGGTGTCGTCATCCAAAGAAAGGGCACTGGATCAACTGAGACCTTTACCATTCGTAAGATGTCAGGGACCGTTGGCGTAGAACGTATTTTTCCCATCAATATGCCAGCCCTTCAAAAAATTGAGGTCAATAAAAAAGGTAAAGTGCGAAGGGCCCGTATCTTTTACTTTAGGGGTCTTACCGGTAAAAAAGCAAGGATCAAAGAAGTACGCGATTAAATCTGATTGCGTAATTGTTTTAAGGTCCCGAAAATTCGGGACCTTTTTTTATGAACATTTGTTAATATCCAAAGTTGACATGATGTTAACTACAAATATGTTAAATATTTGTGGCTTTGGTTAATAATTCGATATCTTTAAATTGTGTTTAAGAAGGAAACCTGCAAGGGGAAAATTTTTAATCGCTATAAAGTTCACATAATTTATACTGTTGACTAAGTTTTAAACGAGCTGTCATGGCAACATGCCGGTAAAGGTAAAACGAGCAAGGAGGATAAGGCTTCGACCTTTATATTAATCTTTGTGAATGGCATTGCGCCTCTTATAAAATTTCGGTTTTACGATTGGTGGCAAAACATTTGGACGACGGGAAGAAATACACCATCGCTACTTGGTTCAATAATTAAGGACGATAGTATTTCAAATGTGGATCTAGCAAGGCAAATGCAATCAATGGTTGCCGTTTTGCTTCAGGGCAGAACAATTAGTTTGCTGGCTATTTCAAAAAAGCCATATCAATGTATCCGTACAATGATATGGCTTTTGTTTTTCGCAAACTTCACATGGAAGTTTTTGACTGTCATTGGAACACGCAAGCTGCTGTTTGACGATCTAAAGTTTAGCACTGAGCCGTCTTTTTGCTTCATTAAATTGTATATTTGCTGCTCTTTAAACCAAACGAACAGCATTCATGCCCAAGATTTTATACACCAATACCGACGAAGCGCCAGCTTTAGCAACGCAATCATTTTTGCCTATCATAAAGGCATTTACAAAAACTTCGGGAATTGATGTTGAGACAAAAGACATCTCCCTAGCGGCAAGGATCCTTGCTACCTTTCCTAATTACCTCGACACCAATTTACGGGTGACCGATGATCTTGCCATCCTTGGTAAAATGGCCAAAGATCCAGAGGCCAATATCATCAAACTCCCAAATATTAGTGCCTCCATACCACAATTGAAGGAAGCAATTGCCGAACTCCAATCAAAGGGATATAGGGTGCCCGACTATCCTGCCGCAACGTTGGATGACAAGTCAAAGGACATTAAGGCACGTTATGATAAAATTAAGGGGAGCGCAGTAAACCCTGTCTTGCGAGAAGGTAACTCAGACCGACGTGCACCCAAAGCGGTAAAAAACTATGCTAAGAAAAACCCGCATTCTATGGGTCCATGGGACTCAGGTTCCAAGACTTACGTAGCTACTATGGCCCATGGAGATTTTAAATCCAATGAAAAATCCCTGACCCTACCCAAAGCGACCTCCATCAGGATAGAATTGGTCAGGAAGGAAGGTGGTACAGAGATATTAAAGGAAAAGATTGCCCTATTGGATGGCGAGATTATTGATGCTACGGTGTTGTCAAAGAAGGCATTGGTGTCTTTTTTGAAAGACCAAGTACATGAAGCAAAAAAGAAAGGGATATTGTTTTCGCTCCATTTGAAGGCCACGATGATGAAGGTTTCGGATCCCATCATTTTTGGACACGCCTTAAAAGTTTATTTCTCAGATGTATTCGAAGAATTCGGCACAACTTTGGAAGCAGCTGGTATTAGTGCCAATGAAGGATTGGAGAACCTATTGAATAAACTCAAGGATCTGCCTAGCGACAAGCGTAAGGAAATTGAAAATGCTATCAACAGTGCCCTTGTGAAGGGTCCATCCCTTGCGATGGTCAACTCCGATAAGGGCATAACCAACCTTCATGTACCCAGTGATGTCATCATAGATGCTTCAATGCCCGCCATGATCAGAAACTCCGGTAAAATGTGGAACAAGGATGGCAAGGCCGAGGATACATTGGCCGTCATCCCTGACAGTAGTTATGCGGGTATTTACATTGCCACCATTGATTTCTGTAAGAAACACGGTGCATTCGATCCCACAACCATGGGTACCGTTCCCAATGTGGGCCTGATGGCGCAGAAAGCCGAGGAATATGGGTCTCATGATAAAACTTTTGAAATAAAATCGGAAGGGGCGGTAAAAGTGATCGATCTCGGTTCTGGTAATACACTTATTGAACATGCCGTAGAAAAAGGAGATATCTGGCGGATGTGCCAGGTTAAGGATGCCCCTATTCAAGATTGGATTAAATTGGCGGTTTCTCGGGCCCGGGCCACAAAGGATCCAGCTATATTTTGGCTGGATAAGGATCGCGCGCACGATGCAGAATTGATCAAAAAAGTGAATCAATACCTTCCGGAGCATGATACGACCGGACTAGATATCAGGGTACTTTCACCTTTCAAGGCAACCGAATTTACCTTGGAAAGGATTAAGGCAGGTAAGGATACCATATCCGTCTCCGGAAACGTACTACGCGATTATCTTACAGATCTTTTCCCAATTTTGGAGGTGGGGACAAGTGCCAAAATGTTGTCCATTGTTCCACTGATGAACGGGGGTGGGCTTTTTGAAACTGGCGCCGGGGGTTCGGCACCGAAGCACGTTGAACAATTTCTGGAAGAAGGCCATTTACGATGGGATTCCCTTGGTGAATTTCTAGCATTGGGGGTTTCCTTAGAATTCTTTTACGAAAAATATGGGAACACCAGGGCCAAAATCTTGGCCGACGCGCTTGACATGGCCACTGAAAAGTTCTTGATCAATGATAAATCGCCGTCCAGAAAGGTGAAAGAATTGGATACCCGTGGGAGCCATTTTTATTTGGCTTATTATTGGGCAGAGGCTTTGGCAGCACAAGATCAGGATGCTGAACTCAAATCCATTTTCGCTAAAATAGCAAAGGAGTTGAAAGATAATGAGGTAAAGATCCTAGGTGAAATGATAGATGCCCAAGGGGCCCCTCAGGTTATTGGCGGTTATTACAAACCAGATTTGGCACTGATGGCCAAGGTCATGAGACCAAGCAAAACTTTTAACGAAATCCTGCAGCACATTTAATGCCCTCCATTTAAAATTTTGTATAGGCAAAAGCTCTTAATTAAAAGGTTAGGGCTTGTTCAATATTTGGTAAAATTTTTATCCAAATAGGTGTCCATCCACATTAAATATGCCAAGTTGTTCGGTTATCAAGAATTGAGTGGCTTAAAATTCTTTTCTTAATATATTGTTAAGGGTGCCGGCCACAATTCACCGCTTGGTATTTTTATAAAAAAATTGTTAATGGCCTGCTTTAAAAAAAGTCTTCTTTTTATACTACTAAATTGTGCTTTTCTCTCCTTTTCCCAACAAAAATTCACACTGAGCGGAACCGTATCAGAAGCGTCCAGCAATGAAACATTGATAGGGGTAACCCTTTCCATACCTGATTTGCGAACAGGGGCCACTACAAATGAATATGGATTTTATTCCATTACGTTGCCTAAAGGGACGTATACTATCCAGGTAAATTATTTGGGGTTCTCTGATATTGTTCAAGAGATCGCCTTGACTGAAAATATGAAGATCAACTTTAAAATGGATGAGGAGGCAGAACAACTTGAAGAAGTAATCGTCACGGAAAATGTTGAAAAGATGGATGTCCGCACCCCTCAAATGAGCGTAAATGTGCTATCAGTAGAGACCATTAAAAAGATTCCCGTAATCTTGGGCGAGGCCGATGTCATCAAGTCAATTCTTTTATTACCTGGGGTTACCAATGCTGGTGAGGGTGCATCAGGTTTTAATGTACGGGGAGGTGCTGTAGACCAAAACCTCATTTTGCTCGACGAGGCCATAATTTTCAATTCTTCACATCTATTCGGTTTTTTTTCAGTCTTTAATCCCGACGCCATCAAAGATATTAAGCTTTATAAGGGAGGTATCCCCTCCCGATATGGTGGCCGTGTTTCTTCCGTGCTGGATATATTTCAGAAAGAAGGCAACAGCAGGGAACTTCATGCCAATGGCGGTATTGGGGCAGTGGCCAGTCGGTTATTGATCGAAGGACCGATCGTCAAGAACAAGTCCGCTTTTTTGGTCGGTGGCCGTGGCACCTATGCGCACCTTTTCCTACCGCTTTTCAATGTGGACAACACAGCATATTTCTATGACCTCAATACAAAGATCAATTATAACTTAAACGATCGCAACAGTATTTTTTTATCAGGATATTTTGGAAGGGATGTTTTCGGAATCAGCGATAGTTTTGTGAATACTTATGGAAACGCAGTGGGAAACTTCCGTTGGAACCATTTGTTTTCCGACAAACTTTTTTCGAACCTATCCTTGATCTATTCCGATTATTACTACGGTTTAAAATTAGATTTTGTAGGGTTCAACTGGAATTCTGGAATAAGGAATTTTAACTTGAAATACGACCTTAAACATTACCTGAACGACAAGCTCCAGATCAACTATGGCATAAATAATATTTATTACCAATTCAATCCGGGGAAAATTGAACCTAGCAATCCAGATTCAGGAATTATCGAAGAGCAGCTCATTCAAAAATATGCGAATGAATTTGCTGCCTATATAGATGTTGCCCACGATATTACGCCAAATCTTAGCTTGGGGTATGGGTTACGCTTCAGCAACTTCATTCGACTCGGGCAAGACGAGCTCAATGTCTATGAGAACAACGATCCCGTATTTTTTGATCCCTTTACCTTGGTCTATAGGGAGGCCGATCCGATAGCTACCACCAACCCGGGCAGAAAAAGTACGTTGGCCACCTTTAATAACCTGGAACCCAGGGTCTCATTGGCTTATACCATCAACGATAACAGCTCGGTAAAGGCCAGCTATACCCGTTTATCGCAATACTTACATTTACTGTCGAACACTAGTTCCCCTACCCCACTGGATGTATGGACCCCTAGCGGCCCATTTATAAAACCCCAACTTTTGGATCAGTATGCTTTGGGGTATTTTAAGAATTTCATCGGAGATGATTATTCATTGGAAACAGAAATTTTTTATAAGGATGTGCAAAATAGGATCGATTATATAGACGGCGCCAACCTTATAGCGAACGACGCCATTGAACAAGTGATCCTCAATGGAAAGGCAAGGGCTTATGGACTGGAACTTTTGCTACGAAAAAATGAAGGAAAGTTTCAAGGATGGCTTGCCTATACCCTCTCCAAATCTGAACAGCGGACCCCGGGAAGGGTACCGAAATTCGACAATGGACGATCGAACCGGGAAACCGGCATCAATTTCGGGGCATGGTACAATACTCCTTATGACAAGACCCATGATATTTCGTTTTTTGGAAGTTATGAGCTGAATGCAAAATGGAGCTTGAATACAACCATGGTATATCAGACCGGACAACCCACCAATTACCCGATCGGGCAATTCGAGTTTGAAGGGTTAACCATTCCATATTATGGCCTGCGCAATAAACAACGCCTACCCGATTACCATCGTATAGATGTTTCTGCCACTTTAACCCCCAAGAAAAACAAAGGCCGGAAATGGAAAGGCGAATGGGTGTTCAGTGTATATAACATTTACAATCGCAAGAATGCCGCATCCATCAACTTTAGAAGAAACCAGGATACGGGGTCAAATGAGGCCATAAGGACCTCCATTTTTGG
>JBBKWR010000050.1:0-6558 GCA_037969055.1 Flavobacteriaceae bacterium
ACCCCGGATTCCGCATTTGAGATTAAGGAAACCACCAAACCAGAACCGCAAGACAATCAGGTATTGATCAAAGTCGAAGCCTTTGGTTTGAACTTTGCCGATGTGATGGCCCGATTGGGCCTATACAAAGGTGCGCCTCCCCTACCAGCCATATTAGGGTATGATGTCGTGGGTCAAATTGTAAAATGCGGTCCTGGCGTTTTAAATCTTCAAGTTGGGGAAAGGGTCACCGCATTGACCCGTTTTGGCGGATATGCGGAATATGCCGTGGCGGAAAGTGAGGTAACCTTTGGTGTTCCCAAATCAATGACTGCGGGGGTTGCCGTTTCTTTGGCCACCCAATACAGCACTGCCTATTTTTTAACGCATCAAATGGCAAACCTTCAAGAAAACGACCAGGTATTGATACACGCAGCAGCAGGAGGCGTTGGCACCGCCTTGGTCCAGATGGCCCTACAAAAAAAGTGTATCATATTTGGCACCAGTAGTTCTCCCGAAAAGATAGCCTATCTCAAAAAAAATGGGGTGCAGCACCCTATCAATTATGTAGAAAAAGATTTTGCCGCTGAAATTAAAAGCATTCTTGGAAAAAACAAGTTGGATGCCATTTTCGACCCCATGGGCGGCAAATCTGTAGCTAAGGGTTACAAGCTGCTCGGAGCTGGCGGCAGGTTATATTCTTATGGGGTCTCCTCCATGAACAAAACATCATCAATTTTTGGAAAATTGAGGGTATTGTTACAGTTTGGGTTCTATCATCCCGTTCAATTTTTAAGTAAGTCAAGAGGGATTATTGGCGTTAATATGCTAAAAATAGCAGAAGAAAATCCCCATAAAATTGCCAATGCGATGAAGGCCGTGGTAAAACTGACAGAAGAGGGTATACTCCTACCCTATGTAGGTGGGGAATACCATATCGATCAGATATCCGAGGCACACCAGTTTCTGGAATCTCGAAAATCGATGGGAAAAATTGTAGTCAAATGGTAAAAATCACAAGAACTATGAATGACAAGCAATTACAAAGAAGGGTGGCCATAGTAACAGGTTCCAGTATGGGTATTGGGAAAGCTATCGCCATAGAATTGGCTTCCAAGGGAATCAAAGTGATATTAAATGGTAAGGATTCCGAAAAACTGTTCCGTACAGAGAAAGAATTGAGGAAAAACGGATTAGAGGTGACAGCCGTTATGGCCGACATACTCTATCCCAAGTTGTGCCATAATCTTATTGCCGAAGGTATCTCGCATTATGGCCGTTTGGATATCTTGATCAATAACGCGGCCGTTAGCAGCCGGGGTTCCGTAGAAAAAATGTCAACATCGAATATCAAGATCTTGGCAGATACCAATTATTCCGGGGCTGCCTATCTCAGTAAATATGCCATTCCACATTTAAAGCACTCGAAGGGACACCTAATTTTTATCAATAGTGCCGGCGGATTTCGGGGCATGCCCTATAATTCGGCCTATTCTGCCTCAAAAGTTGCCCAGGCAGCACTTGCCGACGCCCTTCGGATCGAAGTTTCCGACTACGGCATTCATGTGGGAGTTGCTTTTGTGGAATTTACGGAGAACGACCCCAGAAAGACCATCTTGGATGTTGATGGATCATGGGTATATCTTCCTAAAAGGACCAATTTAAAACTGGCAAAGCCCGAAGAAGTCGCGAAAAGTGTGTATGAAATGATCGATAAGAGAAGGAAAGTCATTACTTTAACAGGCCTTGGCCAAATAGCTAGTTTTACAACCCGTTATTTTCCAAACCTGAGCAACTGGATTCTTTGGTCCCAAAGGGATAAAATTAAAGAAGGGTTTACCATGATCGGGGGCGAAAAAGTCATCATGCAAGAAGTCTCTTAGAGCCCTGCAAGCGAATAGCGCAGTAAGGGGATGCTTACGTCAGATTGCATTTTTGTTACCAGATCTCCGTTAAAAAGCTTGTAGAAGATGCCCTTTTCACGTTCCAGCATGGCCAAAAGGTCGGCGTGTGCGCCCTCTAAAAAACCATTCAATTCTTCATTAATACAGTCAGAATAAATGAGATTGAATTCTAGTTTGTCGTAATCCACATGTTCTTGCAACATCTCTTTGAACCATTGCATTTGCTGAACGCCCTCATATTCTTTTTTGGTACTTATATGGATCAATTTGATCGTGGCATCGAAAGTTTTGGCAAGCTTTGTCAATTTTCGAAGGGCAAAAATATCGGCTTCCTCAAAATCGGTAGCGTAGACAATAGCCCTAATTTTTACCAAATCCGCTTTTTCAGGAACCGTTAAGACAGCACATGGCGCTTGGCGGATCAATACTTTTGAGGTGCTTCCTAAAATTAGCTCCTTTAATTTGCTTGCCCCTTTGGCACCAACAACGATCAAATCGGCATTAAGTTCAACCGCTTTTTCTATGATTCCGTCGGCAGGAGAAACACTTTCACCCACCTCGACCCTAATATTTTTTCCTTTTGGAAAAGGCTCCAAATGGGTTTCGTAAAAAGACTTCAATTTCGCTTGATGCTCTTTATAGCGTTTTTGCTCCTTTCTCGCATAAGCAATGGTTACCGGACTGACCAAGGAGATCGGAATATCAAAAATATGCAACACAATCAATTCCGCTTTCATCCGTTTGCTCCAATGATGGGCAAATTGCAGCGCAGCAATTGAATTTTCAGAGTAATCTGTAGCATACAATATGGTCTTCAAAACTTTTGGTTTTAAAATTTGACATGAAATTAGTCCATTGGTTACTTGGGTGAAATGATATCGGTCAGTCTTTCATGATTGGCACAAACATGATAATCGTCATTCTTTTTGGCGATCGAAGGCCATAGATTTACCAAGAAAATCATAAACTTGCTATTATGACTGATCATAAAATGGATCCCAATATGAAATCAATTCAAAAAAATGGATGGCAAGAGCTATATATTTTGACCGGGCATTGGAAATCCGATCTTGAGTTCTACAAAGAGGATTTGGGCTTTTTGCGCCAAATCATCAATAAATATATCATTTGGATCACCAAGAAAGAAAATTTGCAACGTGTAATGGAAATAGAAATGGCGTTACACGAGGTAGACAAAAAATGTGGGGGTCTCTTGGCACAAATTGAAGGGCACCGTACAGACCTTGGCCACTTTATTGAAAATCCCGAACAGGACCAGGCGACTAACCTCAGTACAGCGCATGGCCATTTAGAAAAAGTTATGGCAGATTTCGTAAAATCGTTCAGGGAGAACAGACGTGAAGTATTCAACATTACGGCCTTTGTCATTGACAGTGAACAACTTTCCAATGTTATAGAAAGATAGTGGTCCATTAGGGATCTGTTCATTTAAAATCATTAAGGAAATTCGAGGGTTTAAAACAGCCCAATCACATAATATTTCGAGCCAATATCAGCATAAAAACGATACCTTAAATGGGTGAAATAGCCACTTCAGAAAGACAGATTACCCTGTATTATAGCTCCAAATCAACAAGGGCCAAAAAAACATTGGCCTATGCCAAGGCAGAGGGGCTACCCATTTTAGAGATAGATATCCTCAAAACACCTTTGACAGGGACACAAATTGCCGAGCTCGCTGATAGACTGGGCTTGGATATCAAGGATTTGGTCAACCAGGAACATCCCACATTTCAGTCTCGGTTTCAGCAACATGATTTTTCAGAAAACGATTGGATCAAGATGATCCGACATAACCCTGATATTATGAAACAACCTATAGCAATTAGGGGCAGTAAGACAATTTTGGTGGAAACGCCGACTGATATTATAAAAATATAAAGTGAACAAATTAAGCGATTTGGAATAATAGGTGCCTTAGGCATTAAGTCATCGGGGTTCCTTTTTTCTTGGTTCTGGAATTCCGCCCGTGGCACGAATCTGTCCTTAGCCATTGTTGTGAATACCCGATATTATTTTGATATTGGTAATGATATAATTGATTGGCAATAGTGATAACCAAACCCATTGACACGCATGTGGACATTTAAAAATTTTAATATTGCCGACTGGTTCTCCTTTTACCGCATTGCCGCGGTACCCCTCTTAATTATCCTTATTTGGTTTGGGGAACGCGAATTGTTTACTTGGTTTTTGCTATGGAGTTATAGTACCGATGCCATTGACGGCTATTTGGCCAGAAAATTGAAAATAACCAGTGCGAGGGGGTCCCAGCTGGATTCGGTAGGGGATCAGATTACCTTTATGTTAGGCCTTTTGGGCCTCTTATTTTTTGAAACCGACTTCATCGCAGAAAACTTTGTACTCATCATCATCGCGTTGGCACCTTACCTCCTTCAAATGGTCATCGCTTATCTAAAATATGGGAAGGCTACGGCTTTTCATACCTACCTAGCTAAATTTTCCGCCCTTGTACAGGGGGTATTTATATTATGGGTCTTGTTTTTTGGTCCCGTCTATTGGCTTTTCTATTTGATGATCATCATAGGGCTATTGGAAACCCTGGAGGAAATATCGCTCATCTTTATGTATGATAACTGGGTGTCGGATGTAAAGAGTATTTTTTATGCGCTAAAGGACAAAAGACGGATTAAGAATTTGGATACGCTCAAGGATTAAGTTTAACTAAAGGCTTCCTGTTATTTTATATGAGCTCTCCATACGGTAAAAGATTATCAATGTAGAAATTCACCACTATGAAAAGTGCACTGACGGTCTTACTATTGATACATGGAAGCATCCATTTTATGGGATTTGTGAAAGCCTTTGAATTCGCAAATGTCACCCAACTGACCAACGTTATTTCAAGGCCCATGGGCCTTCTTTGGGCTTTGACGGGACTTCTGTATATCACTTGTGCCGTCTTCTTCCTACTTAAAAAAGAAGGATGGATCCTTTTGGCCATTGCGGCATTGGTTTTATCCCAAATCTTGATAATTGGGGTATGGACTGATGCTAAATATGGAACCTTTGCCAATGTTATAATTCTAATAGCAGCCATCATTGGTATTGCAACACGCTATTTTGAAAACAATTATCTGAAAGATGTCCGTGAGGCGATGCAGTCCACTAAAATTATCAACGAACCAGTCACGGAAAAAGATCTTGAACCGCTTCCCCCGATTGTACAAAAATACCTGAACTATGTTGGGGTCGTTGGCAAACCCAAGGTATTCAATGTTAAAATAATTTTTGAGGGCCAAATGCGCGAAAAAGGTCAGGAATGGTTTGACTTCACCTCAGAGCAGTATAATTTTATACACCCCCCTACCCGGCTCTTTTTTATGAACGCAAAAGTAAAGGGTATCCCGACCCATGGATATCATGCCTACAAACCTGAAGGGGCAAGTATGCTTATCAAATTGCTTTCGCTCTACCCGGTCGTGGATATCAAAAGCAAGGAAATGTTCACTACGGAAACCGTCACTTTTTTTAATGATATATGTCTTTTCGCGCCTTCCATGTTGATCGACAGCAGCATACAATGGGAAACGATCGACCCGTTGACGGTAAAAGCAATTTTTACCAACGACAATACAAGCATTTCGGCCATACTTCATTTTATTAAACAGGGGCAGTTGGTTAATTTTGTTTCGAACGATCGTATTTCGGTTTCGGAAATGAAAACATTTCCGTTTTCGACCCCGGCCAAAGACTATAAAGATTATAATGAATATAAGTTATGCTCCTATGGCGAAGCTACATGGCATTATCCAGAAGGGGATTTTGTATATGGAAAATTTACCTTGAAAGAAATAGCCTATAACGTATCCTTTTAAAAAGACGGATAATGAGGGAACGCAAACTATTGTTGATCAAAAGCCTCCACACGGTAATCTGGATTTTTTACAATGTGGTCATATTCTATTTGTTATATGCCGTGATCATCAATAAAATTGACAAATGGTTATGGATTTGTGTTGGCTTGGTTGTAGCGGAGGGACTTGTGCTGTTGCTATTTAAATGGTACTGCCCGTTAACTGTGGTCGCACGCAAATATTCTGATTCTACCAAAGACAATTTTGATATTTTTTTACCGAACTGGTTGGCAAAGCACAACAAGTTCATATATACCTCCATCTTTGGTATTTCCATTCTTATTCTCCTATACAGAATTTTTTTTAACTAATCCTGATGGCTGTAAAAGCAATGGTTTTAAATAAGGTATCGCTCGTACAGGAAAGTGATTGGCAACTTGTTTTACCCTTCGCCTTATAGAGGAGCATTATTGTTTTTCCGCATTAGCTTTCTTTTCCTTTTTTTCCAGTTTCCTAAAATAACCGCGTGTCAGGAAGTTATGCTTCAACGCCTCCATATTCTCGTTGAAACGTGCAGTGCCCTCTTCGATGTTTTTCATCGAAGAATCCAGTCGAATTACGAACAAGCTATCCGATGTTAGGTAGTCAACGGCCCCATTGCCCTCTTTGACTTTTCGGACCACAGTGTTCAAGTCGCTGGCCATTTTGCTAATATCAATACTGGAATTTTCAAGATGATCGAATATGTTCCTCATTTTCTGGGCAGTAAGCGAATCAGTCAGCAAAACTCCCGCAGCACTTTTCCCATGTGTAATTCCACCCACTATTTTGTTAAG
>JBBKWR010000051.1:0-14187 GCA_037969055.1 Flavobacteriaceae bacterium
TCCTCGCCCGTGCCATCGATATCTGTCATAAAACCAAGCATTTCGACAACCCAAAGCCGTCCGCCTTCGTCAAATGCCATGGCGACCGGATCTTGCACCAAAGGTTCTGCGGCCACCAATTCGACGACTAGATTTTCATCGGCCAGTACAAAGGAAGCAAGTGCATCCTCTGGAGATAATGGGGGAGAAGGTTCGCGGTTACAACCTACTAAGTAAGACATCAAACCGCAAAGAGCGGTAAGATACTGGATGGAAAAGTATTTTTTGGTTAGCGTTTGCATCTGCCTTTAAAATACATGAGTTTCGGTATTCGATGATCATACCCATCGAAATAGTGTTTAAAACAAATAGGTGGCCAAAAACACCAAGAGGGCTGCTGTAGTACCGACCACGAGTGTCCCAAGGGTATAGACCCGGTACCCGGTTTTGACATCGATTCCTGAGAATTGGGTCAAGATCCAAAAACCACTGTCATTCGCATGTGACACAACCATGGCCCCTGCACCTATGGCGGCCACGATCAATGCCTTATCAATTTCGGTCGTAAAGCCCATCGTCAGCATTAAAGGTGCGATGATCGAGGCAGTGGTGATTAAGGCGACTGTGGAGGATCCTTGAGCGGTTTTTATGGCTGCGCATAAAAAAAAGGGAAGCCATATCCCTAAATTTGCTCCGGATAAAGAAGCGGCAAGAACGTCGGCTATGCCACTGTTCTGTAGGATAGTCCCGAAAATACCGCCCGCGCCGGTTATCAATATGATATTGCAAGCATCAGCAAGTGCCTTACCTGTCCAACCTGTAGTCGAAAGCATATCGTTGTCCCATTTCTTAGGCAATAAGAATGAAAACAACATTCCTATGATCAAAGCAATTATCGGAGAGCCTATGAATGATATAAACTTTATCAGTCCTGAGGGTTCTTCGCCATCGACAAGGCTAAAGTCCATAATCGATTTACCAACAATGAGTAGAATGGGAATCAGAATGGGTAAAAAGGACTTAAATGCGCTGGGAGCCTGCTTCATTTTTTCCTGGATGGCCTCTTCGGTAATTTCGGGATTCGGATCAATATAGATCTTGGACCCCATATATTTACAATAAATTATGGCCACCACAAGCGAAAGCGCACCAATGATCAATCCTACCATCATCACCAAACCCACATCGGCACCAATAATACCCGCTGCCGCTATGGGTCCAGGGGTCGGGGGTACCAATACATGCGTGATCATCAGCCCCAAGATCAATGCGGTGGCCGTTCCAACGATCGATAGGCCTGCCCGTTTGGTCAAACTTTTGTTCAAGGGGTTGAGAATGATGAATCCGCTATCGGCAAATACCGGAATGGAAACGATATAGCCCACTATGGCCATTGCCTCATGCACCCTTTTTTTTCCAATGATTTTTAAGACTATCTCAGCCAATTTATAAGCACCCCCGGAATGTTCCAAAAATGCCCCAATAATGACCCCCAATACGATCACTATTCCAATTTTACCAAGGGTGATCCCAAATCCGTCGTTGACGTACAGTACAATGTTGTCTAAGGTCATGCCCGAGAATAGGGCAAAAAAGAGTGCGGCGCCCAAGAGGGCCAGAAAAGGATGTACGTTCCACTTTACCGTCATTAAAATAATTAAGACAACGCTTGCTACTAATAAAATGATGCTGATCATAGGTTGGATTTTAGTGGGCGTCCCGGGTAACCTCGGCACCCGATTTTCCGACTAGAAAATCAAGATCGGCCCCTAGGTGTGCTTGTTGGACAGTTTTTACGTATAAATTTGTGTATCCGCGATCTACTGGTGGTTTGGGCGGATGCCAAGTGGCTTTTCGTTTTTGAAGCTCGGCATCACTGACCTCCAAGTGAAGCGTTCGGTTCGGGACGTCAAGTATGATTTGATCCCCAGATTGTACCAAAGCCAGTACCCCCCCAACCGAAGATTCAGGGGAGACGTGCAAAACAACTGTGCCGAAAGCCGTACCGCTCATCCGTCCATCCGAGATCCTTACCATATCCTTGATGCCTTTTTTTACCAATTTTTCAGGCAATTCCATATTCCCGACTTCTGCCATCCCCGGGTAACCTACAGGGCCGACCCCTTTTAACACCATTATGCTATTTTCATCAATATCGAGATTGGGATCATCTACAGTGGCCAAAAATTCCTCAATCGTTTCAAAAACAACGGCTTTGCCCCGATGGCTCATCAATTTTGGGGTTGCTGCAGAGGGCTTGATGACAGCCCCGTCTTCACATAAATTCCCATAAAGCACTGCTATGCCCGCCTCTTTCATAAAGGGTTTGTCTAGCGTAGCAATGACCTCCATATTGTAACATTCGGCCATGTTGTTATTATCAACCAATGATTTTCCATTGACCGTAATTACATTCTTGTGCAGATGTGCCTTCATCTCTTTGATGACAACAGGAAGGCCACCTGCATCAAAGAAATCCTCCATCAGATATTTTCCTGAGGGCATCAAATTTACCAAGAGGGGTATTTTGCTGCCGAGCGTGTCAAATTCCTTTAAATTAAGGTCAACTCCAATGCGGCCGGCAATGGCCAACAGGTGAATTATAAAATTAGTAGAACCCCCAACCGCGGCGTTTATCTTGATGGCATTTTCAAAGGCTTCCTTGGTAAGGATTTTGGATAATCTAAGATCTTCCCTGACCATTTCAACGATGCGCCTCCCAGACAATTGTGCCATTACTTTTTTTCTGGAATCAACGGCAGGTATCGCTGCAGCTCCAGGTAATGTAAGTCCTAGGGCTTCGACCATGCAAGCCATGGTGGATGCTGTGCCCATGGTCATACAATGGCCGGCACTTCGAGCGGAACATATTTCGGCCTCTATTTGATCCGCTGGAGTAAATCCCTCGTTTTTGATCTTGTCTTTCAATTGCCAGATAAAAGTTCCTGAACCTATGCGTTCCCCTTTGTATTTTCCATTGAGCATGGGTCCCCCTGGCACAACAATAGTTGGCAGGTCTACGCTGCAGGCACCCATTACTGTCGAGGGGGTAGTTTTATCACAACCGGTAAGCAATACGACCCCGTCCAAAGGATTTGCCCTTATGCTCTCTTCCGTATCCATACTGGCGAGGTTTCTGAACAGCATGGCCGTAGGCCTCATCAAAATTTCCCCCATACTGGTGACAGGGAATTCAAAAGGAACACCCCCCGCTTCCAACACGCCGCGTTTCACAACTTCCGCGAAATCGCGCAGATGTCCATTACAAGGTGTTAGTTCCGACCATGTATTGCAGATTCCGATGACGGGACGCTTGTCAAAATAGTCATTCGGATAGCCCTGGTTGCGCAGCCATGAACGATGTATGAATGCAGATTTTGCATCCTTAGGATTAAACCAATCTTCGCTCCGCAATTTCTTTTTATCTTCTTTTGCCATTCTTATAAATTAATTTACCTAGTTTAAGGTCTGTATCCTTCATCCAAAAATTCGAAATCAAGGTATGTTCTTTAGTGCAGTTAACAAAATGGAATTGTTATTTATTTCCAACATTATTCCTCCTATAAGTGAATATTCCATAAGAAAGCATCATCAAATTTTCTATTTCCGTCGCCTATACCTTAATATTATATAAAAAACGCTAATTTAGTTAGCTCCCTAATCAATCTCATAAAGTCTTTTATGGAACGTAGAAAATTTCTTCAAACCAGTTCGGTCGGTGCTTGCGCCTTTACAATGCCTGTTATCCCTTGGTTCCCTTCATTACCGATCGAAACGAGATTTGGGGTGGCAGAAGCTTCATTTATGCTGCGAAAGTACCGGAACATGACGAGTGCTGAATATCCGCAATTTACCGACGCTTTGGACATGATAAATCATTTTAATGCTTTAGGATTTGCGGGAGCACAATTAACTATGTCCGGGCTCGATCCGAAACTGGCCAAAAAAATCCTTAAACGTCGAAAGGAACTCAACTTTTTTATGGAAGGACAGATCAGATTACCCAAATCGGAGGATGATGTGGCCCGTTTTGAAAAAGAGGTGGTGGAGACGAAAGCCATGGAAGTGGATATCATAAGAACGGTTTGTTTATCTGGACGTAGGTATGAAAATTTTGATACCAAGGAGGCTTTTCAAAAATTCAAGGAGGAATCGGTGCAGGCCTTGCGTCGTGCCGAACCGGTAATGCGAAGACATCAGATGAAACTTGCGGTCGAAAACCATAAAGATTGGCGTTCCAATGAATTTGTTGAAATTCTAAAGGATCTTGACAGCGAGTGGATCGGTGTGACCTTGGATACAGGAAATAACCTTTCCTTGCTTGAAGACCCTAAGGAGGTGGTAGGAGCACTTGCACCATACGCCTTTACCGTTCATCTTAAAGATATGGCCGTGGAAGAATATGATGATGGATTTCTTATGTCGGAAGTAAATTTAGGAGACGGTTTTTTAGATATTGATGGTATGATTTCCATCATTAGAAAGCATAACCCCGACATTCGTTTTAATTTGGAAATGATAACCCGAGATCCATTGGAAATCCCATGTTTGACCAAAAAATATTGGGCTACATTTGATCCGATTCCCGCAACGGAATTGGCCCAATTTTTACATACCATCAAAAAACATAAAGCTGCAGAGGCCCTGCCAAGAATTTCCAATAGACCTGCCGAGGAACAATTGGCATTGGAAGTGGACAACAATCGCATCTCTTGTGCCTATGCAAAGAAACATTATGGTTTTAGTTAACCCTTAAGAAAATAAAGCATGTCGGATACCAAACTTCCAGGAATAAAACAATTTGATCTTACAGGTAAATGTGCCTTAATCACTGGTGGGTCCAAAGGGCTGGGTTATGCGATGGCAGCAGGTCTTGCATCGGCTGGAGCCAATGTTGCATTAATGAACAGAAATTTGGAAGAAGGAAATGTAGCTGCCAAACAGTTGGGGCAGGACTTTGGTGTCAAGGCAAAGGCTTATGCCGCTGATGTCACCAATTTAAAGGCGGTAGAATCAGTGGTCGCCTCAATTATTAGTGAATTTGGTAGTTTAGATGTGCTTATCAATAGTGCGGGTATCAATATTAGGGGCGCCATCGATGAACTCGCTCCAGAAGACTTTAAGAAAGTTATGGAGGTCAACGTCGATGGCACCTGGAATGCCTCTAGGGCCGTTACCCCACAAATGAAGAAACAGGGAAGTGGACGTATCATCAATATGGCAAGTACTTTAGGACTGGTCGGACTTGCCAATCGAACGCCGTACGCAACAAGTAAAGGCGCCGTAGTACAAATGACGCGTGCCTTGGGTTTGGAATTAGCACCGTTTAACATAAACGTCAATGCAATCTGTCCCGGTCCATTTTTAACTGAAATGAACCTACCTATTGCCGATACACCGGAAGCTAAGAATTTTATTGTTGGGGCAACCGCATTGGCAAGATGGGGCGAACTACGGGAAATACAAGGCGCCGCCATATTCCTTGCCAGCGATGCTGGAAGTTATATGGTGGGTTCGATGCTAGCTGTAGATGGGGGTTGGACGGCCAAATAACTTAGCAAGGCAACAACTCAATCATTGCCAAATGGATTAGGATTGTGGGAAAGATACATGGCCGTTGTCAAATTAGCAATTTAGTAGTATCTTAACTGCAGCTCAACAAGAAAAATCACATTAAAACAGATACAATGAAAAACGAGAACAAAAATCAAAAAAGCGACAAAAATACACGGAGGGACTTTGTAAAAAATTCCGCGTTGTTCACAGGTGGAGCAATGTTATTGCCAAATCTACAGATGGGTGCAATGGCAAATGTATTCGCTGACAAAAAATTGAAGATTGCCTTAGTTGGTTGTGGCGGACGAGGAACAGGTGCAGCTGTCCAAGCTTTGAATGCTGATGATAATGTGGAGTTGGTCGCCATGGCAGACGCATTTGAGGATCGATTAAAAAGCAGTTTGATGAACATTTCCAAGGAGATCGGTGAGGGGACGAAAGTTAATGTAAAGGCGGAAAATCAGTTTGTGGGCTTTGATGCAGCCAAAAAAGCAATGGATCTTGCCGATGTTGTCATTTTGGCAACGCCCCCAGGCTTCCGTCCTCAGCACTTTGAGTACGCCATCAATAACGGCAAACATGTGTTTATGGAAAAACCGGTCGCAACCGATGCGCCAGGAGTCCGAAAGGTACTGGCTGCGGCTAAAGTGGCGAAGGAGAAAAAATTGAATGTTGTGGTCGGACTCCAAAGACATTACCAAGATAGTTATCTGGCAGCAATGGAACATTTAAAAAAGGATGCCATCGGAAAAATTGTCTCGGGACAGGTTTATTGGGACGGCGCAGGCGTATGGGTAAGGGAAAGACAACCTGGACAAAGCGAATTGGAATATCAAATGCGCAATTGGTACTACTTTAACTGGCTTTGCGGCGATCATATTTTGGAGCAGCATATACACAATATCGATGTTGCGAATTGGTTTGTTGGGGAATACCCAATTTCCGCACAGGGCATGGGGGGACGACAAGTTCGTAAAGGCAAGGATCATGGCGAGATTTTCGACCATCACTTTGTAGAATATACCTATCCTAGTGGGGCCGTCATCGCAAGTCAGTGCAGGCACCAACCAGATACCATGAGCAGGGTCTCAGAATTTTTTCAAGGCACCAAGGGTACGGTCTCTACAGAAGGCGATAACGCTACCCTAAAAGGCTGGAACGGCGATACTATTTTTGAGCATCGTGGTAAAGACGATCCCAATCCATACGAAGTAGAACATGTCAAATTGTTTCAATCCATTCGAAAGGGAGGGGTAATCACTGATGCCGAAAATGGTGCAAAAAGCACCATGTCTGCCATTATGGGCCGTATGGCCACGTATTCGGGTAAGGTCATCACATGGGATGCCGCCATGCAGTCACAACTTGATTTGGCACCAGATGATTTTACATGGGAATCCCCAGCGCCGGTTCAGCCCAATGCGGACGGTTGGTACGAAATCCCGACCCCTGGCAAGACTGCGGCATTATAATCTTATGAAATTTTTAAGTGACTGAAATTAGACGGGCCGACGTATCTGATGCACCGTACATTGCCCTATTGGGGCGCATAACTTTTGGTGAGACTTTTAAACATTTGTTTCGGGACCCCAATGATTTGATCGAATATTATGAAAGGACTTTTTCTGTTCAAAAAATAAGGCACAGTTTACAAAAGCCCAACAACAGATTTTGGTTGGCATTGGATCATGGTTTGCCCATGGGATACGCAAAATTAAAATTGGATTCGATATCACAATTGATTGTCCATAAAAATGTCTGTCAACTTCAGAAGATTTATGTCCTAAAAGATTTTCTAGGAAAAAAGGTAGGTGTACAGCTGCAAAAACACCTTCTTGAGGAGGCAAGGGCTTCTCATCATGAGGTCATCTGGCTAACGGTATTGGACACCAATGCCAGAGCAATTGATTTTTATAAAAAGGATGAATTCATAGCGGTAGGTGATACCAAATTTGATATTGGCAAGGAAAGTTTTGGGTTCAAGGTGATGATGAAGAAATTGTAATAACAATTCATTCGTAAGGCAAAAACGCGATTATCAAATATTAAAATAAAATATGTCCACTGTAAAATATTATTGGTCCCTATTGATCGTGGGGACCTTTTTTTTATCCTGTAAGGATGCATCAAAGTTAACCGAAGCACCTGAAAAAGAAATACGCCCGAATATCATTTACATTTTGGCGGATGATTTGGGTTATGCCGATATTGGTGCCTACGGACAAGAAAAGATTGAGACCCCCAACATCGATGCCCTGGCCAAAGAAGGAATGCTTTTCACCCAGCATTATACCAGTGCCCCAGTGTGCGCACCGGCCCGCTATATGCTGATGACCGGAACCCATGCGGGTCATGCCTATATCCGTAGCAATTCTGAATGGGGCGAACGTGGCGACGTCTGGAATTACAGCGCCATGGAGGCGGATTCTACTTTGGAAGGGCAAGGTCCCATGCCCACCGGTACGCTTACCATGGCTGATCGGTTAAAAGCGGTAGGTTATGCTACCGGAATGGTTGGAAAATGGGGTCTAGGGGCACCACAGACGCTGTCGGTACCCAATGAAATGGGCTTTGATTATTTCTATGGATTTAATTGCCAAAGGCAGGCACATACCTATTATCCTGTGCATTTATATGAGAACAAGAACAGGGTAGATCTGAGGAACGATTTGATTCCTCCCCATAAGGAACTTCCGGTTGGATTTGATTCTAAAGATGCAAAAAGCTATGCCCCTTATACACAACAAGATTATGCACCCGAATTGATGTTCAACGCCTTAACGAAGTTCGTGGATAGAAATAAAAAAAATCCTTTTTTTCTATATTGGGCAGACCCCATTCCCCATGTGGCCTTACAAGCCCCAAAGCGGTGGGTTGATTATTATATTAATAAATTCGGCGCCGAAGATCCTTACTTGGGCAAAGGTGGTAATGGGTACTTTCCGAACCAATATCCACATGCGACCTATGCCGCCATGGTTTCCTATTTGGATGAAAACATTGGGAAAATGGTACAACAGCTAAAGGATGAGAGTATTTATGAAAATACGCTGATCATATTTACCTCCGATAACGGGCCTAGCTATGCGGGGGGTGCAGATCCGACCTATTTTGAAAGCGCCAAACCATTTCGAGGGGAATATGGCCGTGGAAAAGGATTTTTATACGAGGGTGGCATTAGGGTGCCAATGATCGCTAGTTGGCCTGGACATATTAAGGCTGGCAGCATTTCGGACCATATTTCCATCCAATATGACATGTTGCCCACCTTTGCCGAAATTGCTGGTTACCAGCCTCCAAAAGAAATCGATGGGATAAGCCTATTGCCCACTTTACTATCTGAGCCGGGTCAGGTAGAACATGAATTTTTATATTGGGAATTTCCCAGCTACACCGGTCAAGTAGCGATGCGTATGGGCGATTGGAAGTTAATTCGTCGTAACCTTTTATCAGAAAAGGAAGTCCCGACCTTAGAGTTGTACAACCTAAAAAACGACCCAACGGAAATAGAGAACGTGGCCGATCTACATCCCGAAATATTGGAAAAAGCGGCACGACTATTTAAATTGGAAAGGCAGCGGCCAGATATAGAGGATTTTCAAATACCACTGATCGATGAAGGACTTCTAACTGAAAAATTAAATTAACTTTGAATCTTCAATTTGAAGCACAACCGATGAAAAACAAAGTTCATTTAATTTCTTCTTTTTTTGCCTTTTGCCTTTTAATAGCATGCAAAGACGGCGGCGTTGTAAAATCCAATAGTGCGGAAAACGCGGAACAAGTGGTTGCCGAACAAAGGGTACCAAAAAAAGGCGTAGTCATAAGGGACAGGCCAGAAGGATTGCCCATACCGGAAGGGATGGTATGGATCCCTGGAGGGGAATTTATGCAGGGCGCCGTACTCCAGGATAAAATGGCCATGGGACATGAGAAACCGGCGCATAATATAGCAGTGGACGGATTTTTTATGGACATCACAGAAGTAACCAACGCAGACTATCGAAAATTCGTCGAGGCAACAGGTTATGTGACCGTGGCGGAAAGGGAAATAGATTGGGAAGAAATGAAAAAGCAACTTCCGGAAGGCACGCCCAAACCCCATGACAGTATAATGCAACCGGGGTCTTTGACATTTAAAAAAACCAAGTCGACCGTACCCAATCTTTACGATTTTTCCCAGTGGTGGAGCTGGACGATTGGTGCCAATTGGAAACATCCCAACGGACCGGGTAGTGATATTAAGGGCAAGGACAAGTACCCTGTAGTCCATATTTCCTTTGATGACGCACAGGCCTACTGCAAATGGGCGGATCGACGTTTGCCCACAGAAGCGGAATGGGAACTTGCCGCTCGGGGCAACAAAATAAATAACATCTTTTCTTGGGGGGATGACCCGGCCGTCTTGTCAATGATGGCCAATACCTGGGAAGGGGAGTTTCCGGTTTCGAATACCAAGGTCGACGGGTTCGAACGCCTTGCCCCAGTAAAATCTTACCCTCCAAATGGTTTGGGGCTTTTCGATATGGCAGGGAACGTTTGGGAGTGGACCAATGATTGGTATAATTCCAATTACTACCAGGAAATGGCAGTCGCCAAAGATGTGGGATTGAACCCCAAAGGTCCTGAAAGTCCCCATAATGATAGAGATCCATATGCACGGGAAAAGGTGATAAAGGGAGGCTCTTTTTTATGTAGTGAATCCTATTGTGCCAGTTATCGCGTTTCCGCTAGAATGGCCTCTAGCCTCGATTCCGCCCAGGAACATTTAGGTTTTAGGACGGTTGCTACAGTCGATATGGTACCAAATTCAAACTAATAATATCCTTTGATGCAATTTTTAGAAACGTTCAATCCGGAACTGGTGGTGGAATCGCCAGGAAGAATTAATTTGATCGGTGAGCATACCGATTATAATATGGGTTATGTACTTCCTACCGCTATAGAAAATAAAATCTTCTTTAAAATGCAAAAGAATGGATCGGATACGCAATGCCATATTTATAGCATAGGTTTCGATACGGGTTTCGAGTTGGATTTGTGTAAAATCGCACCGAGCGAAATAGGTTGGGAGAACTATATTTTGGGCGTGCTCCATGAAATTTCGAAGCGCACCGACAAACTCAAAGGATTTGATTGTACGATAGAGAGCAATTTACCATCAGGATCGGGGCTAAGTTCTTCGGCGGCATTGGAATGCGGACTGGCATTTGGCTTAAACGAGCTCTTCGGACTTGGACTGTCCAAATTAGACATGGTGCAATTATCCCAAATCGCCGAACATACCTATGTCGGCACCCAATGTGGAATAATGGACCAATATGCTTCTGTCATGAGCGAAGAGGGCCATGTTATACTATTGGATTGCAGATCGTTAGAAACTCGTATGATCCCAATACAGCTGCAGCCTTATAAGATTATCTTACTCGATACCAAAGTATCCCATAACTTGGCCAGTAGTGAATATAATGTACGCAGGCAGGAATGTGAGGAAGGGGTGACCATCATTAAACAAAGATACCCTTTGGTAAGTTCACTCCGGGACGTTACCGAAACCATGCTAACTAATTGCAAGGCACAATTGGATGAAAGGATCTATAAAAGATGTGCTTTTATTGTTGCCGAAAATAAAAGGGTGTTGAAAATGGCAAAGGCCTTGGAACAGAACCATTTGGAAGAAGTTGGGCGCCTTTTGTACGAAGCCCATGAGGGAATTAGTTCTTTATATAATGTGAGTTGTCCCGAGTCTGATTTTTTGGTAAATTTCAGTAAAACAAACCCGGCCGTTTTAGGGGCGAGACAAACGGGTGGCGGCTTTGGTGGCTGTACTTTAAACCTGGTACACGAAGAGGCTGTCGATGCATTCGTAAAAAGCGCTGCTAAAGCCTATAAAATGAAATTCAACATCCAACTTGAAGCCTTTGAGGTATCGCCAAGTCAGGGAACTACCTTTGTCCGAACGTCTTAAGTGTCCAACAAAGCTTTTTCCAAGTTTTCCTTTTTTAATCGGCTCATTGGAATCTGTCTGCCGCCAATTTCTACTTTAGTGCTGCTAAATTTCTCTACACGGTCTACATTTACGGCATACGATTTATGGATGCGAACAAATTGTTCTTTGGGTAGACGTTCCAAAAATGATTTCATTGTGGAAAGCACTAAAATCTTAGCGTCATCAATGGTGACCAATTTTATATAGTCCCCGAGTGCTTCAATCCATTTGATCTCATTAATGACCACTTTTTTCTTTTGTAGGTTACTGCTTACGAAGATAAATTCCTGTCCTTCTGCCTCACCAACAACCTGTTGGTTGGCGATTGCCCGCTGAATGGCCGTATCAAAGCGATCTTGGCCAATTGGCTTTTGCAGATAGTCGGTGACATCGTAATCAAATGCCCTTAACGCATAATCTGATTTGCCGGAAATAAGGATTATTTGTGGTCTGTTCTCAAGGGTATCTAAAAAGTCAAACCCATTGATGACCGGCATTTCAACATCGAGTATGATCAAGTCTACTGTGGCGTCCTTAAGTCCCCTTCTAGCGGCAACCGCACCTTCGTATACAGCTTCCAGGACCATGCTCGGATGCTTATTGACCAATTTACCGACAAACTTTAGTTGTACGTCTGAATCATCAATTATTACAGTTTTCAATACTTTATGCGACACGACTCTTCTGTTTTAACAACCAAACGCAAAGATAACCAGTAAAAATTGATTAAAAAATGATTAAAGTCAGATTTTTCCCTAATTCCATTAGGTTATTTTGCAGATATTGTACGGTTTTTTAACAATTTCTAACTAATAATCATCTAAAAGAGAATAATTTAACCCATATTTAATGTTTGTTGTTCGCAGCCATCCCTTAAGGCACTTTGGTAGGCTGTAAGTATTCACGATAATTTTCGGCTAAGAAAAAATATTTTTTAACAAGGGTTTTAAAGGGCGTTTTGACCATAGAAACCCTAATAACTTTTAATAACTAAAAGGAAGGTTTTTTTGCAAAAAACTTACTTTTGCGCTATATGTAATATTACAATTATTTGATTATGTCAAAGCAAATGGAAAGAATAAAAACATTGATTATCGGTTCTGGACCGGCAGGGTACACTGCTGCGATTTATGCCGCAAGGGCCGACTTAAAACCACTGGTCTATACTGGAATGGAACCGGGTGGTCAGTTGACCACAACTACTGAGGTGGACAACTTTCCTGGATACCCAGATGGAATTGATGGGCCAACGATGATGGTACAGTTGCAACAGCAGGCCGAGCGCTTTGGTACCGAAGTACGAATAGGGATGGTCACCGCAGTTGAACTGGGCAAAGAACCAGGAGATATCCATAAAGTAACCGTTGACGACGATAAACAGATTGAAGCGGAAACCATTATTATCGCCACAGGTGCGACCGCCAAATATTTAAATATACCTAGTGAGCAGCGGCTAAGGGGTGGTGGTGTATCTGCCTGTGCAGTTTGCGACGGATTTTTCTATAAAGGTCAGGAAGTTGCTATTGTGGGCGCTGGGGACACCGCCGCTGAGGAAGCCTCCTATTTGGCCAATATCTGTAAGAAGGTGACCATGTTAGTGCGAAAAGATAAGATGAGGGCTTCCAAGGCCATGCAGCACCGCATTAACAGTCTAAAAAATATTGTAATTAAGTACAATACAGAGGTAGATGAAGTTCTGGGTGACCAAGTTGTGGAAGGATTGCGGATCGTAAATAATAAAACCGGCGCAAAGGAAGATATTGCGATTACAGGTCTTTTTATTGCCATCGGTCACAAACCAAACACCACTATTTTCAAAGGTCAATTAAATATGGACGATACGGGCTATATTATTACGGTTGGTAAATCTACCAAAACAAATAGACCTGGTGTTTTTGCCTGTGGGGATGCCCAAGACAAAGAGTACCGACAAGCCGTAACGGCAGCAGGAACTGGTTGTATGGCAGCCTTGGATGCGGAACGATATTTAGCGACCGTAGAAACCGCCCAAGAAGTAGTCAAGTAGCTAAGATAGTTAGTATAAAAGGGTCGCCTCCGTAAGGATGGCGACCCTTTTTAAATATAATCCGGTCAACTTATATTTAATCGATCCTTTTGTAATTTTCGGAAAAGGTCCTATTTCCTTCCTTGTCCAAAGTAATTTGACTATAAGAGTCTTTATAGAGCACCAGTTCAAATTTAAATACCTGAACCGTATCTACAATCTTCATCATGGTTTTTGAGGCATATTCCAATCTTTCCTCCAATTCGTTTTCTGTATTGGTGTACGATCCAAATCCGAACCACTCCGCAGGGTCCTGTGGGGAATAACGGGTCCACATAACCTTGCCTTTACTGTAAATCTTTACCTGCCGATACCCGTTTGTATTGTGAAGGGTGTCCATAACGTTTTGCCCATCATAATTGAAACGATTAACAAGTTCCCAAGTACCTTCCAAAGAGGGCTCGGTTTGATAGTTTGATGTAGGGAAATTGGTGGCGGATACCAAAAGTATCAACAGAAGAATTAATCCAATTGGTTTTTTCATGTTCTAGTGTTTTAATTAATACTGTAAATATTTAGCAAAAAGGTACGATTTAATTTTAACATTTTATTAGACATTGTGGCTAAATTTACAATTTTCCAAGCTTATAGCGAAGGC
>JBBKWR010000052.1:0-24844 GCA_037969055.1 Flavobacteriaceae bacterium
AGCCAAAACTGATTTAGGTTCCAGGGCGCGGGCAGATCGATCCGGTTGTAATTGAGATTGGCGGTAAGACTTACATAGGGTTGGAAACGGTATCCAAGTTCGGTGGTAAGACTGGTGCGGTGCCCATCCGCATAATAACCACCCAAACGACCATCAAAGGTATAAGTGAACAGACTTTGGGGCTTTGATGCGTACATCCATCCATAGGCGTTCCAATGATGTCTGGTACCAGCGGCAAGTTCTGTTTTGCCCAATCTCGTTGGGTCAAAGGGAGCCAATAATTCTACATAGTCATCCGACACAAACAGATTTAGACTGCTTCGGTCCCGAAAGTCAATACCATAGACCATATAGCTCGTATTATCGGTACGATCAATATTTTCATTAAAATAGTAGCTGGTATTCAAGGTAGGGCCATGACTGAGGATCTTGCTCCCTTTTGGAAAAAACAAATATCCTGCATTGGATTTAATGTTAACATAGCCATTTCGTGGCACAAAGCCCACTTCAGCTGAGTATTCCTTACCCACCCATTCCTCCTGGATGCGCCAGCTCCATTTCCGATTCTTATATTCCATATGCGCCGCTTGTGTTACCCCACTGCCCACTTGCCCCGGCGCAAACGATTTTAAAAAAAATGCCTTCCCGTTCCAAAGATTGTTCGACGAGGCCAAATTATATTCTATCCCCAAATTGCGATTGAACTTGGGGTATAAAGAACGTAAAGAGTCATTTTCTACGGGGTAGTTAGTCGATTCTTTGTTAACGAACATCAATCCCAAACTGGAGCGACTGAACATTTTTCGCTGCAGCGAAAGCACTCCAAAATTCTGACCGGGAAGTCCAGTTTCGTCCACACTTGCGGTTTGCATATCCATGAGGCCCATGCGCCAGTTATTGTCAAGGTTGCCACTTACCCTAGCACCTGCATGAATAGGAACGCCAAGACCGATCCGTCTGGAAAAAAAAGGTCGTATGGTTGGGTAGCCGAAACTGGCGAACAGATCTCCGTTTTCCAAAAAAAATTGTCTTCTTTCCGGGAAGAACAATTCGAAACGATCTAAATTGGTCACCTGTCTGTCGACTTCCACTTGGGAAAAATCGGGATTAACGGTCAAATCCAAATTCAGCGAGGAAGTAAGGCTAAATTTTACATCCCCACCAAACTTCGCGTCGGTTTCAGTGGGCCCTCCATTTTCGATATCCTTGCTCAAATTACCCAAAACATAAGGGATGACCGAAAAATTGATGCCAGGTTCCGGGGGTGCCTCATCCCATACCAAAGTACCGGCAAGGGCCAACGCTGCAGTTGGAAATTGACGGGGAATGGGCGTCCAACTCGATTTTTCGGTCGACTTCAAATCCAACCTACTAAAATTAATGCCCCATTCCTTCACACCTTTTTCGTATCGTATCGATTTAAAAGGCAATGCCATCTCGAACACCCATTTTTCTTCATCATGCGTAACTTGCGATACCCATTTGCTGTCCCAACTTAAATCAACACTGCCCCCATTGTACATGGTACCGTCCCATTGGGCCCCAAAGGCGTTCGAACCAAAGGTAAACCCAGTGGTCTGGTTGTTGAAGGGGTCTATAAATAATAGGAAATTGTCATTCTTGCCAAAGATGAAATCGCGCCGAAGTGATTCTACATAATAAGATCCTTTTTTTTCATGGTAGAATGTGGCGAGCAAATACAAGTTCTTGTCATCATAGGTCATTCTAATTTCGGTCTTTTCATTGGCTTTCCCAGTGTCCATGGGTAATACCATAAAAAAATCTTTGGCCACTTCGGTATCTGACCATGCTGGATCGTTCCCAACCCCATCTATGGTAATGGGTTGAACTGTCTTTTTGATGTGAAGTCGAAAGGCCTCATTTTTCTTTTGGCCGACGACTGGATTCACTACCCACAACAAGAAAAAAATAAGCCCGAAAATGTTACATAACGTTTGTAACTTCTCGGTGGATGCCCCTTTAAACCTGCGAAGTCTATTGTGTTTTCGTTTTGGGATCATGTTGCCCATGCCTTATCGCCCTCTTGGTAGGGAATACATCCTTTGAATACCCCTGGAACAGGCTGGTAACGTAAAGCCTTGGTAGCGCCCGGTTCGGATGTAAAATAGCCCCATAGGGTGAGTTCCTTCATCATTTGGAAAAAATGTGGTGCTGTCGTGTTCTTGGTATTTCTTACTGTTTTGTCGAGCTTATCGATCAGTGCGTACCTTTGTTTTGCTTCCAGCTTTAAGAATCCATTTCCATATGCGTTCTTCGACAAATTATCCAGTTCCAATATACCGTTTATAAAAATAGTCTGTTCCTTTTCCGAATAACAATCTGATACAATGGTCTTCATAAACAACCCGATTTTAGCTGCCTTCGCCCCAGGGGAACGATCGGTTTCCGGTAAAATGGTCTCTCCCACTTCATCCAATATGAGTAGGTCCGCATCCGAAAATAATGACGATACGTCGGTCTTTCGCGCACAACCGGAAAGGAAAAATTCAGATCCGATTAGCGTACCGCCTACAACCGTTGCGGTCAATAACAAGGCTTCCCGTCTTTCCATTAGCGCTTTATTTTTTCCAAAGTTTATAGGGCTTATCGATATTCGTATTGAAAGGTAGTGCTATTTTTTTGCCTTTACCCGCCGATTCATATGCCGCGAAAATTACCTCCAGCACGGCCCTGCCATCTTCCCCGGTAACCAAGGGCGTTTTATTGTGTTTTACACAATCAACAAAATGGGCGAATTCTTGTGGAAATCCATAGTTCCAGATCTCTTCATACATGGTAAAACTCCAACCCACCGTATTTCCAGCTTTTTCAACCGCATACCCTACTCCTTTTTGGCTATAGGTTTGAATTGAATTGCCTTGGAGCACATCGGCATAGGCAACCCCTTCTGAGCCATGTATTTCTGCCCTATCGTCCATTCCACCCAGTTTTGTCCAACTTTCCTCGGCCATGGCGATGACCTCATTTTCAAATTCGAGGATAATTATGGCATTATCGTCGCCCTTTGTTTTATTGCCGTGTACGCTGGTCGACATTTGCGCATAGACCGTTTTAATAGGATTGTTTTTGTTCAACCACCTAAAAAATTGAATGGCGTGGCAGCCCATATCCATGGTCACCCCACCGCCTGATCGTTCCACATCCCAAAAATGATCTGCATGCGGCCCGTCGTGCTTTTCGGACTGCTTTAACAGTACCGGGCGGCCCAAAGCCCCTTCATCGAGTAAGGCCTTCATCCGTACATATTTTGGGGTAAAGCACAATTCTTCGGCGTACATCAATTTTACGTTGGCCGTCTTGCAGGCCTTTATCATCTGGTCGGCCTCCTGCAGGTTCATGCAAAGTGGCTTTTCCACCACAATGTGTTTTCCCGCCTTTGCAGCTTTTAGGGCAATTTCGCAATGAAGGATATTAGGTGCTCCAATAACTACCATGTCGATCTCCTTAAGTGATAGCAGTGCATCAAGATCCGTAAAGTGGTTGGGAATGTCATGCTTTAAGGCAAACGCCTTGGCATTGCATTTTGTAGGCGACATTACGGCCAATACCTGGGCATCCGCAACGGTTTTTAAGGCCTCCACATGAATAGAAGATATGAATTGGGAGCCTATCAGGCCCACCCCTACTTTTCTTTCCATTTTTTGAAATCTTTATAAATTACCTTTCCTAAATTCTTTAACGGCGTATTCTATGGCCCTTGCGGTCAAAGCCATATATAATATAGATGGACTCTGGTTGCCTGTGCTGGTCATACAGGCCCCGTCCGTAACAAATACGTTTTTACAGAGGTGCATTTGATTGTATTTATTGAGCAACGAGTCTTTCGGGTCTTTGCCCATCCGCACACCGCCCATCTCGTGGATATCCAGTCCGGGGGGCTGTTTGTTGTCGGTTACCTCTATTTCGGTACAGCCAATCTTTTCAAGCATTTCCTTGCTTTGTACCAAAAAATCGGAGACCATTTTATCATCATTATCATCATAAGTAACATCGGTAACCAATAATGGGATGCCCCATTGATCTTTCTGGTCTTCACTGAGGTAAACGCGATTACTGGCTTTGGGTATCGTCTCTCCCTGCATATACATATAGATGTACCAATTGCCTGCTTCACTCAATGCTTGCTTGTAGTCGGCGCCAATTTGATGTTCGCTGTTTTCGAGTTCCTGATTCCGCAATCTATAGGCACCACAAAAAGTGGTAAAACCACCGACATAATCCATTTCCTTTGTTTTCAGGTTGCGATAATTTGCCAGAATAGGCTCGGAGGGTTTTCGCCCATATATGTATTTGTCCTTAAATCCAGGCATCTTTGCGCCTGCCTTACCCCTATAAATATGAAAACAGATGTATTTGCCCAATACGCCATTATCATTTCCCAAACCGTTCGGAAAACGGTTCGATTTCGAATTGAGCAAGATCAAGTTGGTGTTCAGGGCAGAGGCGTTTACAAAAATTAAGTTTGCATTGAATTTTATTTCTTCCATTGTGTTCGTATCGATTACCTTCACCCCGGAGGCCTTTCCAGAATCTTCATCGTACACGATCGAATGCACCACTGAAAAAGGCCGCATGGTCAAGTTTCCTGTCTTTTCGGCCCAAGGAAGCGTTGCCGACACGGAGCTGAAATAACCACCATACGGACAGCCCCTCATACAAAGGTTACGCGCCTGGCACTGTCCCCTCCCCTGTTGAAAATGAATTTCCTTGGGTTCGGTCAACTGTGCCCATCTGCCCTGGACCAAATGGCGGTCGGGGTAATGTTCCCTTATTTTATCGCACATGAATTGTTCAACGCAATTAAATTCAAAAGGCGGTAAAAATTCCCCATCGGGCATTGCCTCAATACCATCGGCATGTCCGCAAACCCCAACAAATTTTTCGACATGGGAGTACCAAGGCGCAACGTCTTCATAACCTATAGGCCATTCAATTCCATATCCGTATTTATTGGGGGCTTTAAATTCGTAGTCGCTCCAACGTTGGCACGCCCGACCCCAGGTCAGTGACTTCCCGCCCACTTGATATCCCCTTATCCAATCAAAAGGTTTTTGCTGGACATAGGGGTGGTCCGCGTCATCAATAAAGAAATGGGCCGTGTCGTCACCAAATCCTGCGGCCCTGGTAATCAACGGATTTTTCTCATAAAAAGCCTTGCTCATATTGCCCCTATACTTGAATTCCCAAGGTGCCATGTTGGCCGTAGGGTAATCCTTTAAGTGTTCAACATTCCTGCCCCTTTCCAAGACGAGTGTTTTAAGTCCTTTCTCACACAGTTCTTTAGCGGCCCATCCCCCTGAAATGCCCGAGCCAATGACTATGGCATCAAAATTATTGGATTCATTATTCATGTCGATTGTAATTAAACCAGATGAATTTTGATAACATTCACCATGGCTTATCAATATTATTCGCCCCTTACAATTTTGTCCCGCAACTCGCGCCAGGTAACCATTACTATATTATTTTCATTCATAAGCTTTTGGCATTCGGCGCTGGTGACAAAATTAAAATCGGCCTGTCGCCAGGCTGCACCATAATCGGGATGATCGATGGTCATGGCCTGCATTTCCTGATCGTCGTAGGCCAGATGGACAAGAAGTAAATTGAGACCAGGTTCTAAATTTTTTATAACGTTGGCATAAAATTGCGCTGTGCCACTTTTAAAATCTGCCGGTTCTTCCATATATATCCGGTCCAAAACCACGGTGTGATCATCTAATAGTGCGTTAATGTCGGGGTCATTAAGGGCGTAGATCCTTTTATCAAGTAGTACCGGGAGATTAAATTCCTTTCCCACTTCCATATATGCCCTCGCGTATTGAGGGGTACTGACTGCTGCCCCCATATGTGCATCCAAGTGGGTGACATCAATTCCCGAACGATATGCTTTCTTAACCTGATTTCGGAGTTCCACTTTAACCTCTTCCTTTTTGGCGCTGGTGATAAGTTCTGAAAGGCCTGGATAGAAATATCCATCCGATCCAACCAAACTGGAAACCGAATCCTTTGAAGTTACAGGCCCCCATTTGTAATTTTTCCATTCACTGGTAAGCGTCAGGTGAAGTCCAAAGTCTTGATGGCTATTTTCCCTTGCATAAGTAGCGATTTCAAGGAACCATGGACATGGCACCATGATGCTTGCGGAATTAACCGGTCCCACTTCCAAAGCTCTAAGACTGGCCGCATTTTCCGAGTGGGCTACCGCCAGATCATCTGCGTGAAGGATCAATAATTTGCTGTCCGCCGGATATCCCAAACGCTCGGCAATATTGGGGCGCTGTGATAAAATACCGAGCGAAGTGAAATAAAACGCCAATAAAACGCAGGCTTTCAACTTGTTAATCATAAGGTGCTCTGTCTGAATTAATTTAATAGGAAAGCTACAAAATTCAATTAACATTGTTTAACAATTTTTTTTCAACGCCTTATAATTTAAATGATTTTTGTCCGTTCTGATGGTTGAACGTAAACTATTTGAAAATGAAATGCTACACTAAACTAATTGCCTTTTTATTCTCCATTACCTTGGTTGTTTCCTGTGGAAACGCTGAAAATGATGTCAACTTCGGATTGAACACAGGAACAGGCGGACTCGGAAAAGGGAAGCCAGTTGACGACTGCCTCAATCTTGGTGACAGTGAGCTTGTCCTCTCCATTCAAGAGCAATTTACTACTCTTCCAGGCAAGGTATCGATCTTTTTTAAGGTTTCCGATACCGATGGAAATCCGGTTCCAGGACTAACGGCAGATAAGTTTACCATTTACGAGCAGGGCAGGAATGATGATTGTTTCAATACAATCTCTACTTCTGAATCCATGGCACGTATATCCCCCAACTCACAAATTTTTAGCAATAATAACCTTTTAGTACTCGATTTGAGCAATAGTGTTTTGAGCAGTAGTTTGGACGAATTGAAATCAGCGACGACCAGTTTTGTCAATAACGTTATGCCGGTCACGGAACAGCAAACCTTTAAAATGGGGATTTACTGGTTCGATGGCGAAAACGAGCTCCACCTCTTGCAGCCTATGACTTCGGTAAAAGAAGATCTGGTGGCCGCAATTGGATCGATCACTAACAATATAAGCAACGACCCCTCAACCGATCTTTACGGAGCCGTTATCAAATCGACCGACAAGGCGAGTGAATTGTTGGCGGCCAGCACCCAAGGCGGGAAAATTGGTGCGGCCTCTGTAATAATTTTTACGGATGGTACCGACCAGGCTTCACGATTTACCAAGGCTGCTGCCCAAAAGAAGGTTGATGACGCGGATCCGAATATCGCATTTTTTACAATCGGTCTTGGTGGAGAAATCGATACCCAGGTACTTACCGATTTAGGGAAAACCTTTAGTGTGTTCGCAGGGAACAAAGAAGAATTGGAAACAACCTTTAATGATATCTCCTTCCGGGTTTCACAACAGGCGAACAGTTTTTACTTGTTTGAATATTGCAGCCCAAAAAGGGATGGGAGTGGTGAAAACAACCTTGCCATACAAATAAAAGATGGTGCCAGGAAGGGTGCCGTTCAGACCAAATTCAACGCCAACGGTTTTACCGGTGGGTGCCAATAAACCACAACCCACCAAACAAATCATAAAGAGAGCACCCGATATCGGGTGCTTTTTTTGTTTAAATGATTGGTTCCTGAATAATCCTCCATGATAACCATTCAACCTATAAAACCGGTATTTTAACATTGATAGTAGGGTTTTTTTTGGTATAAATGTTCTAGAAATAACTAACAACACTTTTAAAATTGACCACCACATCCTAAGGACTGTAATAATGTTTAATACCACCTGTTTGTAAGAGTCAGGTTTAAAAAATGGAAATCATGGATGTACTCAACGAAATTTTACAACATACTGCCCTGAACGGGATGTCTAAATGGTATCGGGCCACCACTCTTTTAATTTTTTCAACGATAGTGGTCACCTTGGCAATCATGTTGGTCGTGCTCCTCATAGAAGGGCCAACAATGACCATACATTTTGGTTATTGATTAAAAACCCTTAATAAATTCAGCTGCTAGGCCCTATAGCCTACACGAAGGGAAGTACCCCAAAAAACATTATAATTTACAAATAATCGAGCCATGCAAACATTGGCTTAAAACCCCCATATTATGAAAACTATAAATAACATCATTGAAAATAGCGCTTTGAGCTTGTTGAACAAGGCATTAAGATGTTCATCCGCGATCCTTTTTCTTGGGATTGTGACAACTGGTATTTCCTTGTTTGTTGCAGTATTAGGAAATATAGATCATGTCAATGCCTGTTTTAATTTTTAAGGAATCATCTTAATATCATCGCATTCTTGAATATCCCCTCCCCCGTATCCAAATCGATCAGGAAGCCATTAATAATTGCGTAATGCAGCTTGCCATCTTTCTCCAATAAAAATGTGGGATTGTTTCCAACCTTCATATCAAACTCCGGAACTACGTAACCTTTGTTGACGAGGTGCAAAGGCACCGGTGATGCCGATAAATCGCCAGGGATTTTTTCCATGCGAATATAAGTATAGCCTAATTTTAATAACGTAGTGGCGTCCATCTTGTTCAGTTCTTCGATGGATTTGATCACCTGGGAATACACTTTCCCTGGTTTGAGGGTATACCCAGTGGCATCTAATGTCTTATAACCGTAGTAGGTTGAAAGATCGCCCATATCGATGATCCTGCTGCTGTACCAAAAATCATTCTTCCCCTCACGATCTACTTCCAAGCGATTAATGCCTATATCTAAATTGTAGGGCTTCCCTAAAAGTTGATAGGTGGCGTCCGTAATTTTCAAATCGAATAGTTTTCGATCATTTTCTGGGATTTTGTCATATTCAGTCAAAGGAATATCGGCATAGCTTCCTAGCGCAATACTATAAATGGCAGCTAGTATCGATACATAGTTCAACTTTCGTATTTCCTGCTTTTCGATGTCGTTTGCATATCCCCCTGATTCTATCAATATGGCACTAGTGCCCCATTTCTGAATATTATCCCCAAAGGCCCTAGGTTCAAAGGCGTCATCGTATCGCCCAACTTGGCCAGGGGCATATTTTTGTATAATACTGTTCATGTATGCGATTACTTTCATCGCGTTTTCCCGAACCCCATTAATCTCTTTCCCATAGTTATATGCCGGTGCGAGGTAAGAGATGGTCGCGGGTTTGTCTGTACGCTCCGCATTATAGTAAGTGCTTTGATCGTGAAGGTTAAATCCAAATTCGGCCTGCAGACTATCACGGACCCTTTTCAATGTGCGCCCTTCCGGGGATTGCAGGTCAAGTGCATCCCGATTAATATCGATTCCCAGACGATTTCGGCGTTCATAAGCCTCTGCCCCATCCGGATTCAACATGGGTAGAAAATGGAGCGTCAGGTTTTTAAGCATGGCTTCATTCCCTTCTTTAAAATCATCGCTTTTCAAAAAGTTTAAAATATCAAAAATTGCCTGTGTAGCGGTTGGTTCGTCCCCGTGCATTTGAGACCAAAGGAAAACGTTTGTCATTCCTTTTCCAATGCTGATAAGGTTTAGGTCTCTACCCTCAATGGAGGAACCTACTTTCTTTACCATAAACCTGGGATCCTTAACAAATTCTGTGATCAGCGGTTGTAGTTCATGATGTTTGATGCGTCGCTTGTCTAACGCAGGTTCCCTATAAGTTTCATAAGAATCATATAGATTACTTATAAACGCTGGTTCCTGGCCCATTCCAAAGCTGGGGAACATCAACAATAAGGGAAGCCAAACCCTAAATTTCATTTTCTTCATTGTTCTTGGGGTAGTGGTTTGAATTTTAATTTTTTCGTCGCTACGCGTATTTTTAGCATAAAATCTGTTCCTGGATCAACTTTTTTGGTGCGATACCCCTCATCTTGCTCCAACCAAAGCGGATGGCCTACAAATAAGGGGTATTCATAATGCCCTAAGAGATAATCGATTTTATATTTTTTGGCCAAGTATTTGATCAAATATATATTAGCTTTTAGCTGCAGCTCCGTTAACGGGGTGTCTTCCGTACCGCCCACATTTTCAATACCAATGGCACTGTGGTTGAGCCCAATCACATGACGGGCCACATAATTTTCGGGCATTAACCTATTGATAGTTCCGTCGCGATCGACCAAGAAATGGCTAGAAACATTTAAAAGGCCCGCCTGCTGTATGTCGGCCCTTAATGTGGGTAATTTGCTTTTCAAAAACGCATCATAGGAGCCTTCCAGTGTTGGGATCGCAGTCCAATGCAATACGATCAATTTTGGTTCCATGACAATGGACTCCTCCTGCAACCCGTAATGCTCTAATTGGTAATCCCTTGTTAATTGTATTCGCTCTTCATCAAAAACAATTGGTCTATCAATGATTTTCCTGGAAACGGAACAAGAAACGAGCATTATAACACAACATAATATGGGGATCCCCTGTTTCATTTTGAATAATTCATAAGACTGTCCTTTTTTACTTGATATTCGATGGTCAACCTTTGTCTGCCCCATGCACGTGCCGCTTTAATATCATTTCCCATGTAGATATCAATGCTATTTCGTTTGGAGGGGTGCATTTTATCCTTTACCAAATATATACCATTCAAGCCCTGAATTTTTATAACTGTGTTATGTCCAAGTCCTAACGCTAATAAATCTTGGGAAACAGCAATACACTTCATTCCCGGTCTAAGCGTATCGCCCCAAGCGGCCAAATTGGGCAAACTATCGGTTTGGGAAATATGGGAATTATAGGCAAATACATTCACCTTTAATGATTTCCAAATATATTGATCCCGGTTCCCTTTACAAGAACCAATCAATATCGTTATCAAAAATAGACAAACCCATAAAGAATTATTCATGGTATAACTTTAAAGTAAGACTGATTAATAAGTCTATCTCGTATGGAAATTAGACCTCCGCATACAATTCTGTGGAAATCTATGATAGAATTTCCAAATGAAGATATTGATACCTGATTAGTCATCCAAAATAAATGAATGCCTTTTTGTAAATTTGACTCCGTATGAAGCAAGAAAAGAAGCCCGATGCCATAGTTTTTGATGAAGCGACACAAAGCTATAATGCCAACCTGCTGCCCTATGCCAGTGGGGTGGCGGCACCAAAAATTGTACCTCCCGACATTAGCACCTGGAAAAACACCAATATCGGTACTGCGAACCACCAGTTTCAAGCCAGGTACCTTGATATCCAACAGCAGTACCTAGAAATGATGGAGCAGTTCGAGTACAATAACCTTGTTTACAGTTCAAAATATAATTTTGAGCCAATTATCGGAAAAACTTACTATTTGTACCGAACCAAGGATGAGAGCAGCTTTTTATCGATCATTGCGCCAGAAGAATGTAATTTTGAGTCTATTGGGACTTTTAGATTGGGCCCGGACAAGATGTGGGAAAAATTATAACCAAAACAATTTTTAATTAAATTATATCCCTTGAAGTTATTTAAAAGATTGCTGCTGGTACTCCTTATTCTACTAGGTGCCATCGCTGTTTACAATTATCCGAAATTAAACATCATCGCCGGTTATGCCTCGAAGAATATGGCCTCTACCCATTTTATTGCCGGTAGGGATTACAAGGCCATTGCTGACAACGATAATAATGTTCCATTGATCAAACTCGCGGATACAAAAGTCGAAGGAAATAACGTTAGTGCAACCGTTTTTGGTTTGATGGAGCGAAAAGCGTTGTGTCGGGACGGACTTGGATGTGTTTTGATCAACGATGACTACCATGATGATACTGCCTGGCCCAAACCAAATAGGGAGCAGTCGGAGAATGGTCTACCATTTCCTTTTGGTAATAATGGCCAACAGGACAGCATCTTCGAAAATGTAGATTACAGTAAGCTTACTGCCGCCTTGGATTTTGCCTTCGATCATTACGAAACACAAAAGACCCGAACGGTCTTGGTAGCCTACAAAAACCGTATTATTGCGGAACGTTATGGACAGGGATTCACGGCGCAAACGCCTATTTTGGGTTGGTCTATGACAAAAAGTATTTTGGCCACCTTATACGGCATCCTTTCCTATCAAAATTTGGTCGATATAAACCAAGCGGCACCTGTTAAGGCCTGGAAACAGGACGATCGAAAAGCCATAACGTTGAACCACCTATTGCGGATGCAAAGCGGATTGGCATGGGAAGAAGACTATACGACCATCTCGGACGTGACAAAAATGTTGTTTCTTGAATCTGACATGAGCGAACCACAAGCTATGAAAAAGGCGGTTGCCCCACCAACAGGTATTTGGAACTATTCTTCAGGTACCTCGAACCTATTATCTGGAATCTTAAGGCAGCAGTTTGCAACCTTCCAAGAATATTTGGATTTTCCTTATAAAGCCTTGATCGATAAGATAGGGATGCACTCTATGATGATCGAGACCGATTTAGCGGAAAATTTTGTAGGGTCGTCCTATGGTTGGGCCAATACAAGGGATTGGGCAAAATTTGGCCTGTTATACCTTAACAAAGGCCAATGGAATAATGAACAGTTGTTCGATCCAGCATGGGTAGATTATATAACCAAGGTAACCCAAGGTTCCGATGGGACTTATGGCGCACATTTTTGGCTCAATGCGCAGGGCAAATATCCTGACGTCCCGAGGGATCTTTATTCAGCGAACGGTTATCAGGGGCAATATGTATTTATAATTCCATCCAAAGATCTGGTGGTGGTAAGGACAGGTCTTGCCGAAGACCCTGATTTCGACGTGAACGGATTTTTGAAAATGGTGGTAGGTGCCATCAATTAATGGTTTATGATTAACCGTCCTATTCCAAGATGGCATGACCAAAATCTACAGAAAAATCAACACACCATACCATCAGGTAATTATGCGTTTCAAAATCGACATTATCGGGTACATCGTAAACGAAGTCGCCTTCAAGGCCCTTTAATTCGCCCAAAGAGACATAATCCGTTGCCATTAGATCTGTCGCCAGATACATCTCCAATATTGGCCCTGCGTCTGTTTTGAATCCTGTTATCGTAATCTTGGACTGCAATGCATTGACGCTCACTGAGCCTGTGGTGGGGTGGGCAGCAGTTACAAATTCTCCAGTATAAGAAGGTGTAGTATCCATTTCGCCCATCATTTCTTGAATACCCTCCATTTCGGGTGCATTGACACTGTCAGAGCCGCTAGAGCAACTTGTAATGGCGGTCAGGAAAAACAATAATAAAAAATAAGATTTCATCTGATGGTACATTTAATTGGTATTAGTATCCGATAAGGAGGGATCGATTTCCATTATTTTGACTAAGATAATGATCAAATATCACAAATGTGTAACAACACCACAATACACGCTGGTTTCACAACATTAATTTCCCAATACCTTGTTTTGGTAGTAAGTTTACTATGTAATCAAACCAAAAAGTTAATTTTTTCATTTTCATATAGTGTTCTCGATAAAAGAGTCTTTACCTAACGGGAAGGCTCTTTTTGATTATGGTTGAATTTGTTTTCAAAAATATTTGCATCTTGGATACCTTAATTACCTTACATTCATGCCATTATGTAAACTTGCGATCTGTATCGAATGTCGTACGCCCCGGCGTTCCTGAATTGACCATAATTTAATGTAATGGGAAATACTACTTATTCTTATTCAATTTTGATACCGGATGGGGAGAACAACTATTTAATTGAGGTCATACGATGCTTTTCCCAGATAAATGATGTCAAGATTTATGTTTTGTCTACTACTAGGACACCAGCCAGATACTCGAGATACGTTCATTCTTTTAAATGTCATCCTGAGATGACAAAAGGATCGGAATGGATAGCCCTCATCAACCAAGCGGTTGAAAAAAATAAAATTGACGTTGTTCTGCCCGTTTCTGAGGATGGTTTTACAGCACTTGTGAAGCATAAACAATTGATTTCCAATCCAGAAAAATTGGTTTACTTGGCTTCATGGGAATCGTTCCAGACCGCCAACAATAAGTGGTTATTGGCAAAACATATGGAAAAATTTAAAATATCCTTTCCAAATAGTGTACTTGTACCAAAAGGAAAGTATGATGGTATGGCAATGGAAAAAATTAATTATCCAATACTTGTCAAACCAATCAACAACACTTCAAGTGGAGACGGGATTGTTAAAGTCAATGATAAAAAAGAGCTATTGCATTATTTTAAATCCAAAGGAACTTCGCGCGACCAACTTATTCAAGAATATATTAAAGGGTATGATTTGGGATGTAATGTACTTTGCAAAGCGGGAAAAATATTGGCCTTTACCATTCAAAAAGGGAATCTATGGGGACCAAAAAGATTTTCGGCCCAGACAGGGCTCGATTTTGTGGATGAACCAGAAGTATATGAAATTGTTAAAAAACTAATGAAATCGCTGCATTGGTCTGGAGTTGCCAATGTTGATATGAGGTTTGATGCTGAAAATGGAATATTTAAAGTGCTCGAAATAAATCCTAGATTTTGGGGTACCTTGAATGGCTCTTTGGTCGCAGGGGTAAATTTTCCGCACCTTTTTTGTTTGACTGCGATGGACCAACAATTTGATGTGCCTATATACCAACGGATTTCGTACTTAAAAATGGAAGGATTGAAACAGCATATCTTGATGAAAAAATCATTTCTTTTTCGGTTCTCATATATATGGAACCACACCCCGATTCGATATGTGCTCAAAGATCCCGCCCCCACTGCATTTGGATTATTAAAACGCATAAAAGACATCATTTTGTTGAGAGTCGGAACTCCTACCCATGATGCTTAGCTACCGGAAAGGCTATCTAAGGGATGGAGGATCTTCATGGAATCCATTTATTTTTCCCGAATTCCGGTTTTCTTTTTTCCAAAAATGCGTTTCTACCTTCTTTGGCTTCTTCCGTCATGTAGGCAAGGCGTGTCGCCTCTCCAGCAAAGACTTGCTGGCCTACCATACCGTCATCGGTAAGGTTCATTGCAAATTTCAACATCTTGATCGACGTAGGCGACTTGGCCAATATTTCCTGCGCCCATTGGTAGGCTGTGCTTTCCAATTCGGCATGGGGCACTACGGCATTTACCATTCCCATTTCAAAAGCTTCTTGCGCAGAATAGTTTCTTCCCAAGAAGAAAATTTCCCTTGCTCTTTTTTGACCCACCATTTTTGCCAAATAAGCGGAACCATATCCCCCATCAAAACTAGTAACATCGGCATCGGTCTGTTTAAAAATGGCATGTTCCTTACTGGCTAGGGTAAGATCGCAGACTACGTGAAGGCTATGTCCACCCCCCACGGCCCATCCTGGCACCACGGCGATAACCGCCTTGGGCATGAACCTAATTTGCCGCTGTACCTCAAGGATATTTAATCGATGTATGCCGTCTTCCCCGACATAACCTTGTTCGCCCCTTGCTTTTTGATCCCCTCCACTGCAAAATGAATACACGCCATCTTTGCTGGATGGGCCCTCCGCCGAGAGCAGGACCACTCCTATGGAAGTGTCTTCCTGTGCGTCGTAAAAGGCCTGGTACAATTCACTTGTGGTCTTGGGCCTAAAGGCATTCCGAACATTGGGGCGGTTAAAGGCGATACGCGCCACCCCATTGCATTTTTTATAGGTTATATCCTCAAATTCCTTAACAGTTGTCCAGTTGGGTACACTCATCATATGGTTTTTTGGTACAGCCATAAAGATACTATTTCAAGTTCATCCTAAAGGAGTTCAATTTTTCTGATGGCTTTCCGCACGATTTTTGGCTTCGATCCACTTAGAAAGGTATTTGGTACTCGCCGCACTGTGATGCTGCAGCATTGCCCCAATAAAGTTCTCGGTCCTGTGTTGGTCCAAATTATTTTGAAGTGCATCAATTTTTTGGGCCAGACGTAATTTAATAGGCTGAGATCCATATAGGTTATTAATGATATCGATTCCGTTTTCCTGAGCCATTTTCCATTCGGCCCGACTATTGTATAAACTAATGGCAGCATGGGCCAAAGTTTCGGCGGAATCGGCAATTCGGCCGCTCCAAGGCAGGTTTTGGTGGATGCCCTCAACCCCTATGCTGGTGGTAATTGAGGGCAGCCCATGGGTCATTGCATCTATGAGCTTTCCTTTGAGCCCCGCCCCGAACCTAAGCGGTGCCAGATTGATCCTTGCCGTGCCCATAGCTTCCGCAACATTCGGTAAGGGGCCATTAATGTAAAACCCTTCCTTTGGCTTGTGCATCGACAATATTTGTTTTGGTAGGTAATGCCCATAGATATGTAATTTTGCCTCAGGAAGTGCGCTATGGATCAAAGGCCAGATCTGGTTCTTAAGCCATTTAATAGCATCTACATTGGGCGCATGTTTCCCATTCCCAATGAACATAAAATCTTTGCGTTGGTCATATGGCAACCAAGAATTACTGGTTTCCTTGGATATTGCCGGCAACATAAATGGAAGGTGGCATAATATTGCGTCCTCCATTTTAATGACGTTCTTCAAAAGTTGCATCTCGAAAGTTGAAATGATAAGGGATAGATCACTGCGATAAATACTGGCCACCTCTCTTTTAGTGATGGACTCCCGCAACCAAATTTCACTAGAAAACGGCACCCCTTTCTTTATGGATGCCTCCCTTGAAAAACGGAGCGAATGGAGGTCTTCAGTATCCAATATCCGTAATGCCTTTGGGGCAAACTGCGCCACCCGCCATCCAAACTGTTCTTCTGTAAAAAATCGATCGAAAATCACAATTTTGGGATCGAGCAACTTGATGAAGGAATCGAAACTATCATCGTTCATCGGCAAATTCGCTTTCTCTATATCAAGTGTTGCAAGGTCTACGCCAATTTCAAGTTCTTTGGAAGCGCATGTGAAGGTAATTTTGTACGATTGTTCCAAAAAAAACCGAATCAGTTGAAGCATTCTACTACCAGCCGCCGTGGCATTGGGATTTGGCCATGTATGTCCTATGATAAGGAGATTTTTGGGACTCATTGATTCATTTGCTAATATTGATCAATTGGGGATCACTAAAAACTAATGGTATTCACTACATAGGAAAAGGTAGTTGTTCGAAATCAACCTCACTAAAAAGGACCTAACTTCCCGATGTTACAGCCGTGCGGCAAATCTTTTTGAAATACTGGACCGCAGCCTTCTTTCATAGTCCTCCTCGAGCCATTCCTTGTAGTTTTTGGTGTTGTTCATGATGCAATAAGAATACTGTTTTACCCTATATGCGATTTCTTCCTTTAATTGTTTGGCCAGTTTTCTAGCCTCAAAAACATCTACCGCATTTTCAACACAGATTTGTGCGTGTTGTTCAATGCTGCGTTCCAGCACCACTTTGGACCGAATGCCCTGGGCAAATATTTTTTTATACTCTTCCTTGATGTCGAATTCAATTTCTTTCGACTTTTTAAATTTTGCTTTTAGATCTTCCGGCATCTCATAGACAAACTCCCGCTCGATATCTTCATCATTCTTAATATTCTCAAGGTAGAAATCTGGGAAATGGAAAATTTCCTGCCAATCTATCGGGGCGTCCCACATGCCGAACCTCGCCACATTATTCCCCAAATCGATTACATTGAACGTGTCTTTATCTGGCAAGATGCGGGAACCCCTTCCTATCATTTGAAAATAAAGTGTCAATGATCGTGTCGCCCTATTCAATATGATAGTTTCCACGGTAGGTTCATCGAAACCTGTGGTCAGGATGCTTACAGAGGTCAAAATCGCATCCGGAGTATTTGAAAACCAATCTAAAATATCTTTTCGCTCTGTGGGCGTATTTTTATTGTCTAAATGTCGAATGTTTAACCCTGCTTTTTTAAAAGTCTCATATACGTAACGCGAAGTATTGATCCCATTGTTGAAAATCAAAGTTTTGGTACCTTTTGCCAACTCTGAATAAGCGTTCATCAGCTTACCCAGCATGCTTTGGTTCCCGTAGAGTTCATCCGATGATTTTACCGTATAATCTCCATTGATACCCAATTTTAGACTCTGCAGGCTCACATCATAATTAAACATATTGGCCTTTGCCAAAAATTTCTTCCCGATCAAGGCCCCAATCGATTCCCCTATGATCAATTTTTGATAATTGTCTTTCATGGGGAGCTTTATATTAGAGCTCAATGGGGTGGCGGTAACACCTAGAATCGTTGATTTATCAAAGTATTTAAATAGCTTTCTAAATGAATTGTAATGGGCCTCATCGATGATTACCAGGCCAATGTTCTTTATTTCGACCTTTTCCTCTTGAAGTCGGTTGTTAAGGGTTTCAACCATGGCCACAAAACACATATATTCGTCCTGGTCTTGAAGTTCTTTGACCCCGCTATTGATGATCTTGTTCTTTACTCCAAACCCACTGAGCATCTTTGAAGTCTGCATACTCAGCTCTATCCGGTGAGTGAGGACCACAACTTTTTTGTTTTTATGCGCTATATACCGTCTTGCAATTTCCGAGAAAACAACTGTTTTACCTCCCCCTGTTGGGAGTTGATACAACAGGTTATCGCTTTCGGCTTCTTCCAAAAAATTGAAGATGGCGTTCAGATCTTCATTCTGATAATCGTAAAGCGTTTTTTCGCTGGTATCTTTTTGCAATTCCAATCAGATAGATTTAATGATTTGTTGAAAATTTAGGTGCAGTTGTCGCAACCCCAATTTTGCAAAATTAGCAGAATTTTATCCTTACGGAAAATATATAGAGGGAAATCGGTCGACCTTTCCGAAATCGCCCTCTTTTTAATATCCCTTGGTTTTAGAGACGACATTTAACAAAGGTTTGCCTTCCAAAAGTCTCTTGTGATTATTAAGAATCTGGGGGACAACGGATTCCGTATCCGACACACTTGCATAATGTGGACTTATATGTATTTTAGCATGTTTCCAAAATGGATGTTCGGGAGGCAAGGGCTCTTCATGGAATACATCTAGGGCAGCGCCTGAAAGGTGCATGTTATCCAGCATGTCCAAAAGATCTGTATCCACTAAATGCCCACCCCTAGCCACGTTGATTATATAGGCGCCTTTCGGTAATTGGGCGAATAGTGATTTGCTCAGGATACCGCTTGTTTGTTCGGTCAAGGGCAGTAGGCAAACCAATATTTCTGTGGTTGGGAGGAAATCACGTAGCGCGTCCTGGCCTTCAAATGTCTTGACCTGGTCTATGTCTTTTTTGCTTTGGGCCCATCCCTGTACTTTAAACCCAAAACGCGCCAGATCCTGGGCCAAGCACTTACCTAAAGCCCCCAAACCTAAGATCCCGACGGTAAAATCTGCGATTCGATGGTAGTTTAAAGGCTTCCATACCCCCTGTATTTGGTCTATTTTATATTGGTTGAGGTTTTTTATATGGGCAAAAATTACCGCGATCACATGCTCAGACATATCACTGGCCAGGTAAGGATCAACCACCCTGGTAATGGGTAGATGGAACGGCGAACTTGGGTCCTCAAGAATAAAGTCGACCCCCGCGCCTGACGATGCTATGCACTTTAAGTTTGGATATTTGGCAAGGCTCCCTTTGGGATGTTTCCAAACTAGCGCCATATCTATGGTTTCCAACGGATGGTCTTCCAAATAACTGTACACTGGAACCTCGGGCGCTTGGGATTGTAAGGCTTTTTTCCACATTTCAGTTTTGCCGTCCTGTCTTATAATTACAATACTCATGATAACTTGCGCTTAATTTTGGTTTGTTGATGGTTCTTGGTTATCTAAAATCATCCTTTTTATGTTACATCGTTGTTCTGCGAAGGGTATTGAAATTAGAACAACGCTAATGGAATATTACAATGATATTCTTGTTCTTGAACAAGCTCATGCTATGTTATCCAGCGCTTTTGAAAATTCTTCGCTATGGGTCCAATGTTGGTCCTGGGTCGTTGTATAATATTTTACAATACGGTCTTTAAAATCGGTCAACATACCATTGAGAGAAATAAAGTGGGTGGCCTCTGCAAATGAATTCGCCATGCTTTTGAAAAAAGAATCTGGTAGGTTTCGATTGGCAGCATAGGCCTGGGCAATTTCCATATTATACATCATAATCTCTGCTATAACATGGGGTTCTACCCCTAATTTTATAAAGTGTTTTATATATTTTTGGGCCACAGAGCGCCTTGCCCTCGGTCTTTTTCGTTTAATCGGGAAATATTCATTCGATATCCTGGTCTTGGCTTCCTGCAATAGTTTATCTTCTTTTGGATTGAAAACAAAGTCATAGTATTCTTTGACCACTGGAAAACGCTTGTATAGGTCGATCAGCTGCGCTTCCAGTTCATTTTTCTTTAGGTTGGAAAGGTACTTGGTTAATAGTCTTTTACTCATTGTGGTGGTTTGACACTTGATATAGCAATTATATAGGCATTTTTAAAAGGATATATTAATAGAAATGGAGAATTTTCAGGTAACAATCACTGCAATTATTGCCAATATCACTTGAAATTGGTTGATAATGGTGGTTTCGCATGCCAAATTTCGGACCAAAAATAGAATAACCTAGCGGAATTTCCCCTATATCCACTCTATCTAACCCATAAATGTTGTCAACCTCATAAAATATGTATAATAATATCCCAATTCCTTTGGATAAGAGGCAATAAAAATGTATCATGAAGGCTTAAACAAAATCAAAATCAAATAGATATATGAGGCAACTAAAGATTATCAAGCAGGTTACAAATAGGGAATCCAAATCTTTGGACAAATACTTGCAGGATATTAGTAAAATCGACTTGATTACCGCTGGTGAAGAGGTAGAATTGGCTCAGAAAATTCGGGATGGTGACCAAGCTGCATTAGAAAAGCTTACCACCGCCAACTTACGTTTTGTAGTTTCCGTAGCCAAGCAGTACCAAAACCAGGGCCTTACGCTCCCCGATTTGATCAACGAAGGTAACGTTGGCCTAGTAAAAGCGGCCAAAAGATTCGATGAGACCCGCGGATTTAAGTTTATTTCCTATGCCGTTTGGTGGATCAGACAATCCATATTACAGGCATTGGCGGAACAATCAAGGGTGGTTAGGCTTCCCCTTAACAAGATTGGATCAATCAATAAAATCAAAAAGACCTTTTCTTATTTAGAACAGGCTCATGAGCGTCCACCCTCTGCTGAGGAGATTGCCCAGGAATTGGAAATGACAGTAAACGAGGTTCGCCAATCCCTCAAGAATGCTGGCAGACATGTTTCGATGGATGCGCCTTTAAGGGAAGGTGAAGATTCTAACCTTTATGATGTGCTGCGTTCTGGGGAATCACCCCGCCCAGATATGATTTTGTTGCAGCAATCGCTAAATACCGAAATCAATAGGGCATTGGAAACGCTATCCCCTCGGGAAGCCGATGTGGTAAAACTCTACTACGGGATAGGCGACCAACAATCAATGACGCTTGCAGAAATCGGACTTACCTTCGATTTAACAAGGGAAAGGGTCCGCCAGATACGGGAAAAGGCCATTCGTAAATTAAGACATAATTCAAGAAGTAAGATGCTAAAAACCTATTTGGGTTAATAGTAATCCGGAAAATATAAAAAGGGCCGTCATGAGACGGCCCTTTTTTGATACATACACCTTATTAATAACGCTTAAGAATAATTTAATTTACTTATTTCATAGTGGCCGAGAATATCATTCAAATTTTGAATAAAATTTAAATAAGCCGCGTTGTCTGGATTCTGATTTGCCATAATAGTAGGTTTTAGGGGATTTGGGGATTTAAGCCCGACTACATATAGTCAAGCTCGACTAGCTCGTTCAAACTTAAAATTTCGTTGAGATCTTGGAGGAAGTTTAAATATTCCTCACCGTAGGTGTCGTAAAGCATTTGGTTCGTAGGCTTATGTTAATAATTTAGATTTGGTCGTAATACTATCTGATTTGGGTGACGGTATCATGATATAAACATAATATTAACGTCTGAATAATTCAATAAATTGTGGTGTAAGGGTTGATTTTTGTTGTGAAAGCCTCTCATTTAAGAGGGTACTATCCATTTTTACGTATTAAAAGGATTGCATTTTAGCCAGCCTACAAAATCAGAATTTAATATTATAGGATATACCAGCAGAGACGGCCCAAAAGAAGTTGCCCGTATCATACGCAAGCTCCTGTCTTGCAACCCCTAGATTAACCATGTATATATTAGGGTGTTTCTTTGGGGTAAATTGGTATTGTGCGCTTATGCGCTGTGATTCGATATAAAGTAAGGTTTCCGCCAATAGCTCATCCCCATTCCTCAATTGCCTTAATTCTGGGGAATAGCCCATTCCAACATTGATACCGAAAAAATTTTCAGCATCCCTCAAATACTTCCTTACCAGTAGGTTCCCGGATATTCGGGTGAGGTTATTGGCCTGTGGGGTGATATAGGATCGAAGTGAAAAATAATAATTGCCCCTATAATGCCCAAGGGAATTGGTTATGACCGCCACATCTTTTGTGTCGAAGCTGATATAACGCATACCCGCTGAAAATTCTATTGCGCCTGGAAGGTTAGCATATAAGTCCCCTCCTACCTTGTGGTTCGGATAGATAGAGGCATTGGAATATCCATAATTTAAATAGGCGTAGAAACGTTTTGAAAATTTAGGGTAAAAGTCAAATTCATACTGTACCCCATGATTATTGAGCCTGTTGCTATAATTCACCCTAGGGATGATGCTTCCAGCAAGGGTCTTGCGCCGATAAGAAATAGAGGAATAGTACATGGGATCGTAAACCGCATCGTACATGGTAAAGGAATTGGTAATTCCAATCCTGTTATTGCCCTCACTCTCGTTTTCGGTTTTGACCACACTTGTTTCGGTCGGTGAATTTTCAGGTTCGGTCAAAATGCTTTTGGCCCCAACATCGTTGGATATCGCATTCTCTTCCTGATTTGATTTTTTTGCTCTTATTTTGATTGGCTCGTCAGGGAGCATTTCTGGGTACTTTTGATGATTCACGTTCCATAATGCAAGATCTCTAAGCCTTTCCAATTCTGCATTGCCTTTCAGATATAATAGCGCCTTATTGGCCAGGCCTAACGCAGTGGCATCATTTTTAGCGTACAATTCGTTTTTTACAGCTGCCGTCCAAACTTCGGCGTTTTTCTTTTCGATGGAGGTAATCTTATTGAAACGTTTTCGCGCATCATCATATCTGCCCTCCCAACTGTCTATCCTGCCCAACAGGGATGTTGCCTGCCGATCGGTGTTATCCAGGTTTGCCAAGATTCCCTTGGCGGCGCCAATATCGCCATCGAAGGCAAGCTGATGTGCCACAAGATAGGTTTTAGCCAAGGGAACAACATTAACAGCCTCTTGTGACCAGGCCATCATATGGAGTCCAATACAAAACAGGGCGATATAGGAGCTTTTTCCGACCATCATTGCTTTTTAGCTGCGATTTGATTATTCTTTGGGGTATTCTCTTCCTTTGGGGCATATGCCGTTTCTACTGTACCCGTATACAACTTTCTGGCCCTTGCTATTTTATCCTTGATTTCATCGGCGCTCGAACTGTTTTGCTTAACGATTTCGATCAATTCTACAGCTTCTTTATTCCTACCTGACCAAAAGTAGACATCAAATAAGGCGGCATAGGAATCAATATAGTCAGGGACCATTTTAATACAATCCTGCAAAATTTCGATGGCAGTATCATATTTACCATTCCAAGCATTGATACGGCCTGTCAATATTTTAGTATCGATATGTCCTGGAACTTCAGAGAGAATATATCGACTCAAGAGCAAGGCGCGATCATATTCTTTATCAAAGGCCAACTTTTTTGCTGTGATATAGGCTTTATCAGAATTTTTGCCATTGTACATGCTATTGATCCATATGATCTGACTTTCGTCAAATTTTTGCTTTCGCAGCTTGAAAATGGCCAAACTATCGGGAATGATCTTATCCTGGGTGGTAACATAAGCGTTCATCGCCTTGAAATTTTCCAATTTTTTCTCTAGCGTGCCACCACCAAAGGTGGTACTCAGGTCCATGTTTTTGTCTATTTCCAAGACATCCCCGTCTGTAAACAATTTGGTGCCGCTGACAAATTCCTTGAGTTCGTTTTTGTTTCTCATCAATGGAATATCTTTGATAGACCTGAAGGCTTCCTGCATATCGAGGGTCTCCCCCATCCACGCCACTTTTTTGGGCATACTCAGTTCATATTGATTGGCCAATAACGAAAGAATAGTTGGTGCAACATCAAAATGGGAGGAGAGCGAGCTCATCTTTCTAGTGGTTTTCAACATTGGACTGTACATCATCAAAGGCACATGAAAACGGCTTAGGTTGTTTCGTTGCGGGATAGGAATCAACCTGTGATCACCGGTAACGATAAAAATAGTGTTATCGTAATTGGGCTGTTTTTTGTAGGCTTCAAATACCCATCGTAAGGCATCATCGGTATAAAGTAGTGAGGCAAAGACGCCATTGTTCTTCTCAATAATCTTTTGCTTTGACCCATCATAACTACCTTTAGACACTAATTGATCTACCTTCTTGAAATAGTACTCTTTCATGGGCGGAATAAAGGGCTCATGGGTGCTTATGGTCATATAAACTTCCAATCTCGGTACGTTTGCGTCCCTGGCCAAAGTCATACTCTTTTTGAAAAGTTCCTTGTCGGGGTACCCCCAAGAAGATCCGGCGGCATCTTTTTCCTGTAATTGGAAATTTTTACCGAAACCAGAGCGGTCCAGAATAAAATCGATATTCTCGCTACGCAAAAACTTTTCAACGTTATCGAAGGAGCTATTGGTCCCTTGATAGAAATTGGTGTTGTATCCATTGTTCTTTAGAATACTAAAAAGGGTCAGTTTGTTGGGATATTCTTCCAACTCCA
>JBBKWR010000053.1:0-5812 GCA_037969055.1 Flavobacteriaceae bacterium
TATGAGATTGACCTCCGCCAACTCCATAAACGTTGCCCGGTGGTTGCCACAATTGTTTTACTATTTGTTCGCCTACAAGCAGGCCAAAATTCAGGGTAAGGAAATCGTATTTGCGGTACCGAGTGGGAATTTTGGTAATATATGCGCCGGATTGGTCGCCCAGCGATTGGGGATGCCGGTAAAACATTTTATTGCTGCCACCAACATAAACGATACGGTTCCCAAATTCATGGAATCTGGGGATTACCTACCAAAACCATCATCCGCGACCATATCAAATGCAATGGATGTCGGAGATCCCAGTAATTTTATCCGGATCAGACATCTTTTTGGAGATGATTTAAATATGCTTTCCCAGTCACTTTCAGCTTACGCCTTCACAGATGAACAGACCAAAGCGGCCCTCCTTAAAATATACAAAGAATTTCATTATATCGCCGATCCCCATGGGGCGGTAGGCTACCTCGGCCTTAAAAAATACCAGATAGACCATCCCAACACGTTCGGAATCTTTTTAGAAACTGCCCACCCAGTTAAATTCTTGGAGGTTGTGGAGAAAACCATTGGCAAAACCTTGAATATTCCACCACAGATTGAGGCATTATTAGGAAAAGAAAAACGTTCTATTAAACTTGCTACTTACGAAGCGTTAAAGGAATTTTTAATAAACAGCTAACAGCTGCCTATTAACGCCAATTAACAATACTTTGTGTAAAACATAAAGTCCCACCACTTCCTATTGCTAATATATTTGATAAATTTGCCCAGCTACAAAATAGACTTTAGATTAGTGAACATCTGGAAAAGCCATTAGGATTGAAGCTTGGAGAACCACAAACTTGAAACTTGAAACTAGAAACCTGAAACCTGAAACTTTGAACCTGACCATACAACACCCATTAAGATGAAAAATACGGCCCTTACCCCCACCCATGAAGCGCTCGGCGCAAAGATGGTTCCTTTTGCGGGATATAACATGCCAGTATCGTATGAAGGGGTCAATGCAGAGCATGAAACGGTACGCAAGGGCGTAGGTGTTTTCGACGTTTCCCATATGGGGGAATTTTTGATCACTGGTCCCAAAGCCTTAGACCTCATCCAAAAAGTCACATCTAACGATGCTTCCAAACTTACCATTGGCAGGGCGCAATACAGTTGTTTGCCGAATGAACAGGGGGGTATTGTGGATGACCTTATCGTATATCGCATCAAAGAACAACAATACTTATTGGTGGTGAACGCCTCCAATATCGACAAGGATTGGGAGCACATTTCAAAATATAATACAGGCATTGGCGCCGAAATGCGTAACCTTTCGGAAGATTATTCGCTCTTGGCGATTCAAGGTCCAATGGCCGTGGTGGCAATGCAGAGCCTAACTTCTGTTGATTTGGCTAGTATAGATTTTTATCATTTTGTGGTGGCAGATTTTGCCGATATCGAGCATGTCATTATTTCTGCGACCGGATATACCGGTTCTGGCGGCTTTGAAATCTATTGCAAGAACAGCCAAGTAAAACAAATTTGGGACAAGGTGTTTGAGGCAGGTGCAAAATATGGCATTAAACCTGTCGGTCTGGCCGCGCGTGACACCCTGCGGTTGGAAATGGGCTACTGCCTATATGGAAACGATATCAATGATAGTACGTCTCCAATGGAAGCAGGACTGGGTTGGGTTACAAAGTTCACCAAAGACTTTGTGAACAGCGAAGCCTTGGCCAAAGAAAAGGCAAATGGCCCAAAACGCAAGCTTATTGCCTTTCAACTCGACGATCGGGGTATTCCAAGACACGATTACGACATTGTTGATAGTAATGGAAAAAAAATAGGTGTCGTTACTTCGGGTACAATGTCGCCATCATTGGGTAAAGGAATCGGACTTGGGTATGTTCCTACCGAGCAATCCTCGGTTGGAAGTACTATTTTTATTCAAATTAGAAAGAACGCGGTGCCTGCAACGGTAGTGAAATTACCTTTTTATAAAGGTTAATGTTTGGCATTAGATAAGAAAATGAAGGTGCAACAGGGTGCAAAAAAAATATTGATACTCGGGGGTAGTGGATTTTTGGGCAATGCCATTTATAGGGAACTACGCGCTTACTTCGATACGTATGGCACCTACTTTTCGGCAAGAAAAGAATTTGCACAAAACCAACAGTTTTTTAGGTACGATTTACAAGAAGACGATATTTTCGATATCCTCGAAAAAGTTCAACCCCAGATTATTATTTCGGCATTGCGGGGCGACTTTGATGCCCAAGTTATTGCACATAGGCATATAGTCGAATACGTTGCAAAAAATGACTGTAAAATTTATTTCCTCTCCTCAGCGAATGTTTTTGACGCCTATAGCAAATATCCTTCTTACGAGTTCGACAAAACACTCTCAGATAGCATTTATGGTAGGCTTAAGATCAGAATTGAGAATATGCTGCTACGGTTGCCCAAAAGAAAAGTGGTTATATTAAGAATGCCCATGGTCTTTGGAAAACAATCGCCAAGAATAAAGGAAATTAAATCGAACGTTCAGAATAACCTACCCATCGAAGTGTTTCCCAATATAGTGATGAATGTCACCAACGATGACAAACTGACACAGCAGATTCACTATCTTATTAACAGGAACAAAAGCGGTATCTTCCATTTGGGCAGCTATGATTTGGTACACCATGAAGAATTTATCAAGGAAATCATGGACCGTGTCGGGAATTTCAATCCAATTTATAAGCGGGTGTATACCACAAATGAAGAACGATATCTCGCGGTCTTACCTAAAGAAAATAAACTCCCTAAGAACCTACAGATCAGTTATCAAGAAATCATTGATCAGCACATTTTAAAATGATTTTTGCACAATTTCGCGCGATACCAACTTTACCAGTTTTACTTTAGTTAATTTTATAAAAACGAATAAGATGGAAAAACTATCAGTTAATGAGATCGAAAAGCAATTGAAGTCTCTGGACGGCTGGGAATATGTTGACGGGGCGATCGAGACCTCTTTTCAATTTTCTAACTTCAAGGAAGCCTTTACCACAATGACCCGCATTGCTTTCGAATGCGAGGCACAAAACCATCACCCAGATTGGAGCAACGTATATAATAACTTGAACATTCGACTAAATACCCACGATGCGGGTGGGGTGACCGAAAAGGACTTTAAATTGGCACGGACCATCGAGAAGATTATTGCGACCGATTAAGTCTTTTTCAACAGGGATCCAAACATAGTATCCGTGTTATTCGAAATTAAATATTTCGATGGACTTGGTCCCCAAAACTTATTAAGTAGCATGGTTTATGGGTGATTTTATCTTTAAATTAGCGCGATTTAATTTTAAGTACAAGTAATTAATGGGAAGAGCATTTGAGTTCAGAAAGGCACGTAAAATGAAGCGATGGTCTGCCATGTCCAAGGCATTCACACGCATTGGAAAAGACATTGTAATCGCCGTAAAAGAGGGTGGCCCAGATCCTAATTCCAATGCCCGCTTACGGGCGGTCATCCAAAACGCGAAAGCGGTAAACATGCCCAAAGAAAATGTGGAACGTGCGATAAAAAGGGCTTCTGACAAAAGTCTGGGAGATTTCAAAGAGGTGCTTTTTGAAGGCTACGCACCCCATGGGATTGCCATTTTGATAGAGACTGCCACTGATAATAATACGCGTACAGTCGCTAATGTAAGAAGTTATTTTAATAAATGTAACGGCAGTTTGGGCACCTCTGGGAGTGTTGAGTTTATGTTCGACCATACCTGTAATTTTAGGATCCCGGCTGAAGGTATCGATACAGAAGCGCTGGAACTGGAATTGATCGATTTTGGTGCCGAAGAGGTATTTGTAGACGAAGATGGCATATTGATTTATGCCCCATTTGAAAGCTTTGGCGCCATCCAAAAGGAATTGGAAAATCGAGATATCGAAATTTTGTCCTCAGGTTTTGATCGTATCCCACAAGTGACCAAGGAACTTACGGCCGAGGAATCTGTCGATGTTGAAAAATTGCTTGAAAAAATTGAAGAGGATGACGATGTACAGAATGTCTACCACAGTATGCAAGAATAGCATTGGCAACCTATACCAAAAGAAAAGGGACCCGAACGGGTCCCTTTTCTTTTGATCTATTTCAAGCTATTGCTTGATGACCATCTGTTTCTGGTACTGAATCCCTTCGGTATCAATGGTTCTGATAAAGTACGTGCCCGGCTGCATCTGGTTAAGATCCAGGGAATATATTGTCCCGTTCTTCACCGCACTGGCCTTATAGGTCCGTATCAAACGGCCCAGAATATCGAAGACCATGATCGTCTCCACCGTTTCCGGCTGCTCAAAGCTGGCCTCGGCGTATACCGTGGCAGGGTTGGGGGACAACCTGAGTGTATTGGACAGTTTGGCCGTCAATGGGGCGTTGGTCACCAGGGTGAACGACACTGTCCTAGGTGTCCCCGTGGTGCCGCTCAGGTTCCTGCCTGAATAAGGCGTGACGGTAATGGTGTAGCTGCCCTGGACAAAGATGCTACCATTGTAATCCAAGCCGCTGTTCCCGTACAGCGCCAAGGGGGCATTGTTCTCGGTCTTGGTATTGATCTTCGCACCGGTCAGGGCCATCCGTACACTGCCGACATCACCGGTCACAAAGGCCTCGATCGTTAGGTTCAGCGTCGGCAGGTTGTTCATCCCGATCACCATCCCGTTGGTCAGCGGGAATAATGGCACATCGGCAGCGGCATTAATAAGCGAAATACCGGTCACCGAGAGCACACTGCAGACCACGCCCGGCTCGTTGCCGTCCACTAGGCCATTACAGTTGTTGTCGATGCCATCGCAGATCTCATCTGCACCCGGATAAACCGCCGCGTTGTTGTCGTTACAATCCCCACTGACTGTTACATATCCTGCCCTTGGGCCGCATAATTGGGTCGCGCTCGATAGATTGCCAAACCCGTCCCCGTCTGCATCCGCATAAAAGGTGCTGGTGGGAAAGCCCTCATCGATCTGCCCGTTGCAGTTATTGTCAAATCCATCGCAGATCTCCTCTGCACCCGGATATACCGCCGCGTTGTTGTCGTTACAGTCCACATCGCTAAAGAAGCCGTCACCGTCATTGTCAACAGGTGCGCTCACCAACTGAAAGCTCACCGTCCGGGGAGTCCCCACGGTACCGCTCAGGTTCCTGCCCGAATAGGGCGTGACGGTAATGCTGTAGGTTCCCACCACAAAATTACTGCCCGCATAATTGGTCCCGCTATTGCCGTATAAGGCCAAGGGGGCATTGTTTTCGGTTTTTGTTTGGGTCTTAGCACCGCTCAGGGCCATTCTAACACTGCCCACGTCACTGGTGACAAAGGTCTCGATCGTCAGGTTCAGGGTCGGTAGGGATGTTATATTGATCACCATATTATTGGTCAATGGATACAAGGGTACATCCGCAGCGGCATTAAACAGTGATATACCGGTCACCGATAGTACGGTGGAACATGTTAAACCCGGTTCATCACCATCGATAAGCCCGTTGCAGTTGTTGTCGATCCCATCACAGATCTCAACTGCCCCAGGATGTACCGCAGCGTTGTTGTCGTTACAGTCCGTATTGAGGAGCACATAACCGGCCGGTTGGCTACATCCCTGCAGCACGCTGGCCGGGTCTCCAAAACCATCCCCATCGAAATCGAAATAGTAGCTCTGGGTAAGGAAGCCCTCATCGATCTGCCCGTCACAGTTGTTGTCGATGCCATCGCAGACCTCTGTCGCTCCAGGGAACACATCTGGATCATTATCATTACAGTCAGTATTGAGGAGCACATAACCGGCC
>JBBKWR010000054.1:0-2810 GCA_037969055.1 Flavobacteriaceae bacterium
TTACATAATAACAAATATTTAAATAAATCAATACGCTGTTTTGGTGTATATTCAGGTGGTTTAATTTTGGCAAAACCATTAGAAGCAATGATTTCTTGATAAGCATATTGTAACCGGAAAATAACAATGTCGTATAATCGGCAAATAAGAATGTAGTGTTTTCGGAAAATAGCCATGTAGTGTTTTCGGAAAATAAGGATGTATGATCTTGGGATTAAGCTTTTGCCCCATGGGGCAAAAGCTTAATCCCACAAGTCAAATTTTACTGTTTCTTGGGCTGGAATTTAAAACCATTCCCAGATGACAACAAGAGACTTAAACAATTGGATCATGTACCACGAAATACACAAACTCCACCGGCTTGGGTTTAGCAATCCAAAAATTGCCGATTACCTGGTTTTGGATACCAGGACAGTAAAGAAATATCTTTTAATGACCGAGGAAGATTATGAGAAACATCTTCTTAAAGGCCAGTATAGGAGCAAAGTATTATCCCCCTATGAAACCTTTGTCAGGGAAAAACTGGACCAATACCCGGAGACTTCTGCCGCACAGATCCACGACTGGTTAAAGGAATACCACCCGGGGTTCCCCCATACCGATCCCCGTACGGTATACAACTTTGTGATGTTTGTCCGCCAGAAACACAACATTCCTATCATCAAAGTATCGCGGGAATACTTCCCCATTGAAGAACTGCCTTACGGGGAGCAGGCACAGATCGATTTTGGACATTACAATATGCGCCTTGTCAATGGAAAAAGAAAGAAGATAAGTTTCTTTGCCATCGTCCTTTCCAGGAGCCGGATGAAATACATTTGGTTTTGGGATAGGCCTTATACCGCCCTTGATGTGTGCCAGGCCCACGAAAAGGCCTTTGCCTTTTATGGAGGTATCCCGGAAACCATAGTGTACGATCAAGACAGGACGATGGTGGTGGACGAGAATATTGGGGATATTATCCTTACCGCTACCTTTAAACAGTATACCAGATCCAGGAGCTTCAAATTACATTTTTGCCGGAAAGCCGACCCTGAAAGTAAGGGAAAGGTAGAAAATGTCGTTCAGTATGTGAAAAAGAACTTCCTTTATAACAGGTCTTATTGGGATATAGATACGCTCAACACCGAGGCTTCCTCCTGGCTGGCAAGAACGGCCAACGCGCTTGCCCATAACTTTACCAAAAAGGTGCCCCAAGAGGAATTCTATATAGAAAAAGGACACCTGAACCCTTATACCCCCCTGATCATTGAGAACAAACAAACTAAGGCCTATCATGTAAGGAAGACCAATGCCATTGCCTATAAAAGCAATTTTTACAGTGTTCCGATGGGAACTTACACGGGTACCGGCACCCAGGTGGTCATTAAAGAAGTAGCTGATATCCTGGAGATTTATAGTGCCGATCAGGAATTGATCTGCACCCATAAGATCTCTTCCAAAAAAGGACAGTTCATCGCCAATACCAACCACAAAAGGGATACCTCCAAAAGCCTGGATCAAATGATGCTGTTGGCAACCTCTTATTTTACCGATAAGGATATGGCGGCCCAGTACCTGCAAAAGATCGCCCGGAAGCTTCCAAGGTACATCAGGGACCACCTGCAGGTTATTTTAAAGGTGTTGGAAGGCAGTGATAAACAAGCAGCCGATAACGCTCTGGATTTTTGCTTAAAAAATGAAATTCTAAATGGGTATGATTTTGAACAGGTACTCTTTGTAAAGGCTCCCCGTATTATACCGTTGAAAACGGAAATCCGGCTTTTAGATAAAAACAATTTAGAAAAAGCAAACCAAACACCGGAAAAAAGCGATCTCAAGGATTACGAAACTATTATTAACCGATAAAATGAAGACCATGACTAAAACAGAGCAGATCAAGCAACATTGCAGGCAGTTGAAACTGACCGCCCTGGCGTCCCAGCTAGAGACTACCATAGCGGATGCCGAAAAGGAGCAGACCAGTTATTTGGAACTCATCAACAGGCTTATGGAAAAGGAAGTGGCACACCGAAGAAAAAAGGACCTGGACAGACGCATTGTACAGGCCCGCCTGCCATCGAGCTTCAACCTGGACCTGTACGACTTCAGTGTTTCCAATGGCTTGGAGAAACAGCAGCTCAACCAGCTAAGGGAACTTCAATGGTTGGAACAAAATTTTAATATCGTCCTGCTTGGGCCATCCGGGGTGGGAAAAACATACCTCGCGGCCGGAATGTGCTTTGATGCGGTCGATAAAGGCTACAGGGCCTATTTTAAAAGCATGGAGGAACTGACCAAAATATTGAAGCTCAAGGACGTCACCCGAACTGCTACAGCTCAATACAAGCGTATTCTCAAGGCACACCTACTGGTCATTGATGATATTATGATGTTCCCTGTGACACAGCAGGATGGCGTGGCATTTTTTAATCTTATAAACGAACTCCACGATAGGACCTCGCTTATCATTACCAGCAATAAATCCCCCCAGCAATGGGCAGATGTGCTTAAAGATGATGTACTGACAACAGCGCTGTTGGATCGAATATTACACCGCTGTGAGATTATTAAACTCAGCGGTAAAAGCTATCGCATGGAAAACCGCAAAACCATATTTGCTACTAAAGAAAATTAACCTAAATTGGACTCAAGATCATACATCCTTATTTTCCATTTTTACTACATCCTTATTTGCCGAAAACCATACATATTTGTTTTCCGGTAACACATATAAACATGTTACACGTGTAAAGAAGATTTGGTTTTCTGGTAGGCCTAAATATTGCTTTATAAATGGTGTAGCAATACCATTTTGAATTGGATTATCT
>JBBKWR010000055.1:0-20391 GCA_037969055.1 Flavobacteriaceae bacterium
TAAATGCAGCTCTCGATGCCGGTGATAATGTTACAGAACAGATTGTAACTGACTTTATGAGGAATCTTGAAAAAAGATATTGGATGTTCACATCATGGTGCAAATAAAATGTTGTTGCGGTCAGTTTTACTATTGACACGATAAAAGAGTTGATACAATGTTCTTTCGTAGATTCATCTAATCCATTTCTTCAGTTTAAAATAGGCTACTGCAATTATGAAGCTTATAATCATCAACCCAATTGCTATTGGATATCCAAACCTCCATTCTAATTCTGGAATATTTTTAAAATTCATCCCATATATTCCAGCAATAAGTGTTGGCAAAGAGATACAAACGGTTATTATTGTCAATGTTCTAAATATACTATTCTGTTCTAATTCAATTTTACTATTTATATTTTCCTTCAAATCATCGAGTCTGTCAAAATTAAATTGAATATGGTCCGAAATTACCGCACTATCATCAAGCTCTAAGTTTATTTTAGTTGTTATTGTCTTTTCTTCAAATTTGTTTTGTAAGAGTAAGTGCAGGATTCTATGAAAATTACTTATTGATTCCTTTATTAAGAGGTTATTAAAATTTAGAATCATTATTAAATTCAAGTCATTTGACCCAAAATCCTTCGCGTTTAAAATATTCTCATAAAACCGCTTTACTCTTTTGGATATGATTTCTGTCAAATCTGCATAATAATCTGAAATTATTCCTATTTGAAACACAAAATGTTCTAGATGAGAATTGAAATTTATACTTGTGAAGTCATATCTGGTTTTCGTTAGATTTACAAAATTTTCATCAATATTTGAAGATAAAAAATAGAAGACTAGCTTCTTTTTGATTATTATGAAAATTTCTTCCTCTTTAAAAAGCGTACTCGAATTGTAATTGGGTATTGAAAATTTAAAAGATAATTGGTCGAGTGATTTTAAGTAATGGGAACTTATTTCAATATCTTCTTTTTGATTAAAAATTGATAAATCAATATCAAATTTATCAGAAATTTCCTTTAATACTTTTTCAGTAGAATCAATTATGCGAATATTAAATATGTCTTTAACCTCATAGTTAATTTCACTTATTAAATTTAGTTTCTTTACTTCATTCGTCTTTAAATATAATTCTATCATATGCTTTACGATTCTTTGAATTTAGTCTCTTATCGTAGCCATCAGTTTTATATCTGCTATTGATATTACCAAATGTAAGAAATGTAGATCCCTAAGAACAATATAGTTTCTTTTGTTAATTTACAATTTGGCGCAATTGGAAAACATCAGTTCCAAACAACGGCGAGTTAAAGGAACTGGAAGAATGAAAAGAACAAGTCCTAAAAAATCTTGGTTTTAAGCGACTTTCCAATGGTGCTATATTTTAGTTGCCGATTTCGGAGCGATTCCCTTTCAAATTACGACGAACTTCATATGTGCTATAACTCCTAATTTCACTGCGGTCTAGACGATTAAATATACCATGTGTTGTAGCCATTTAATATTCATTTTCTATTTCCTTTCCAGAATATACCTTATTGGTTTCTTGTAATTCAGAAATGATTTTTCCGTCTTTTTTTAATCTAAATTTAAGAGCAATAATTAATTGTGTTATACTAAAAATTGCAATTATAACACCAAAAGAGAATACAGAAAACGCAATAGAGCCAATAATGTTATAATGTCCCAAACTAATAAGGTATTTCTTGCTTCACGGGTGTTTTGAAGTGTGAATACAACAATAAATATAAGGGTGATAATTATTAATCCTTAATACGTTGATTGTTTCATTTTTTTATGCTTTTCTGAATTGAATTCTTGTTCTTTCCCATGTTTCTTTTCTTCTTGTCAATTTTCTTTCTGTTATTTCTAATTGTGTTTCATTAGATTTTAATTCTTCTTCATTCTGTTTAATCTCGTGCTTTAACTTTTAAATTTTATAAGAATTTTCTTTTTTATATTAATTCTTTCTTCTGTAAGTATATTGACACGTTTTTCAACGGGGCCTTAGGTTACAGGTTTACCTCTTTTTTTGCACCAATGCTGCCATACTCCTTGGTATATACCCGAACCATCATAAAAAACAGGCTTATGAGCAAGGGTCCGAAAATCAATCCGATAAAACCAAAAATGGGTACCCCAACTATCACTCCTATCAGGGTGATCAACGGGTGAACGTCGTCCAACTTATTCAATACAAATACCCGAATCACATTGTCTGTTGTGCCTACGACGATAATACCATAGAGTAAAATACCCCATGCTTGAAAGATGTTGTCATTGGATAATCCTATTAAAAACACAGGGATAATGCCAATAATGGCCCCTATCACTGGTACCATAGACCCGACTGTAACAATTACCGCCCAAAAGAAGGGTTGTTCAACACCAAAGATAAAGAACCCAATTAAAGCAACAATGCCCTGAGCGATCGCCACGACAGGAATCCCTATGGCATTGGAGCGTACCTTTGCCCTTATTTCATTGGCTATCAACCCACTATACTTCCTTTTAAATGGCGTATAGGTGGCCAAGGCTCCATCCAATTCCATATTCCTGATCAACATATAATAAAGTATAAAATACATCATCGCGATCGCAATGACCATGTTAACCGAACCGCCCAACAAACCTTGTAGCCCTTCAGTTAATGTGGACGATATTTTTGCGGTGTCGATACTGGAGGTTAGGTCCACTCCAAAATGACTTTCCCAGTTGCCTATTTTCTGTTTGATCAAGTCAATGTATTTTTCGGAATTATTGAGACCCTGGCCCACCTTTTTACCCAGCATCAAGCCGACTCCCGCAAAAGGAAGCAAAATGCAGAAAAAGGATAGCACCAATAAAAATAATGCAGCGACGCCCGGGCGCCATTTTTTTAAGATCAATTTCTTCATTGGACCCAGTAGAAGAATATAAAGGGTCAACGCTCCTAAGAAACCGGAGAGATAAGGAACCAATGACTTAAATAATACACCACCCATCAGTACGATGAATAGAATTATAAACAATTGGCGAATAATGTCAGCGGGTATGGTTTTCATTTTATTTCTTCTTTTAACCTTTTCAAGTGAGCAATATATGGCCCGTTTCTAGTATAAACTAAGTTCGGCAAAACACATTAATTTCTGAGGGGATCGGTATATATTAATTTATGCTTTGCCCTTATTTCTTGCATTCCTTCTTAGTTTCATCCTTTTAGTATAACACCAGCGGGTGGTCGTGTTTACCGAGAACAACTATCTTTATAATATCTACAACCCTGCCGTAAATCATAAGCACTACAATTATGGACAAGAAAATCATTTTTTTCATGGGTTTGCCCATGGAAATGAAAAATATTGCCGGAAGCAAGGCTACAATTGAGTTGAACGTAGCCGACTTTGTTGCCTGTAGCTATGGTCGCAACAACTCGGTTTATATCAATAATGCAAAATTGGAGAACTGGCATCCTACAAATTGGCTTAAAAGAATGACCTATGAACTTAAAATCAGATTGAAAAGAAATGACTTGGTTTAAACCTTTTTCATTCGCTAAAAAAGTCATCCTTAGCCCCACTCCTGCCTACCGGTACGTAGACCTTACATTTTCGCCCTGACTCTTGGTTCTTGACTTTTGGTACAATTTGACCATTGTGTTTTTAATTAAAACGCCTTCAATGCTAGTCCCACAAAATGGCCGATTACAACCCTACTTTGTGCAATCTTTTGACTTACTCCCAAAGTGTCTTATTCACGGGCTCTTTTAATGGTTTCACTTATGCACCTTTTATGGGACTTTGATTCTTTAATAAAATTGAAGTTAAGCTCGCAAAAGTTGTGGCATTTTTTCAAAAAAAAAGCTCCAAAAGTCAAAAACGCTTGAACCCTTATAAAATTTGGTAACGAATACCGGAGTAACTGCGTTGCTTGAAGTGTATGTTAGGCTCCTTTTAAATTGGTGTTGATCATCTCATGCCCATGCGCATCCGACATTTCGACAATGGGGCATAATGCCCGACGCCAACGTTAGCTAGGACCACATCCAGTTGGCCCCACTTGTCCAAAATTCGTTGCACTGCCATTTGTTCATCGCCGTGTTTGGACACGTTTGATTGTAGAGCCTACTCCTTATCCGAATTTTTTAAATATGTTGCCGACCCTTCAACTGTTTTTAAGGTCCGCCCGCTGATGGCCACCCGCATACCGGCCGGTACCAATTTTTTGGCCACCCCAAGGCCTATTCCTTATGAGCCTTCTGTGATATAAGCTACCTTATTTTTTAAGTCCATGATTTTTGGTTTTATTAAAGTTACGCTTCTACATTGTTGGATAAAAAGCGAATACGTGATGATTTTGCCAAATCTTAAACAGCCATTGTCTGAAAAAGGCTGTTATTGCAAATAAAATTTTAAACTGTTCCAATATCAACCAAATATTTTAGGATAAACTACATTTAGCCAAAAGTTTAATAAACGAGCTAGGAGAAGGTATTGCGTATATGGATGTCGACACCCTAGTTGCGGAAACAAAAAGAGCTGGGAAAATCAGCTAAGTCCACAACTAAGAAGTAAAATGTCTAATGGGTTAATGCTAAAGGATTGTGGACAAGTACTAGTTGATTGAAAATTAAAACCAACAAACCCAGTTCTGCAGTATTGTACAACAACGCCATAAAGCTTTTACAGGTTTAACAACAACCAAGATATTAGTCGCTACCAGTTAAGCGTTACAATGCTGAAGGATTTTCAGATAGATAAGGAGTCTAGAGGAGTAAAACCAAATAGCATCAGCTCCCACATGTGAGCTATTCGGACACTATTTAACGCCGCACTTAATGAAGACAAAATCAGTGTCGTTAAAAGTCTTTATCATCGCTATAAGATACTTTCATCTAATCAAACCAAAAAAAAGATTGTCTTATAGTTAGAGAAGTACAAAGAACAATTAAACAACGAATTTCTTTGAATCCTTGCCATGGAATATTACATATTCTTACTAAATTGAATGTAGTTGATAAAGCATTGTTATCAATACATCTCTTCGAAAAATCGATGTTTTATGGGAATGGGTAAGCACCTACTTCTTGTTTCTTTAGCGATTGTTGTGCCAACCGCAATTATTTATGGTTCGACGCCATTTACACTTCTTCCGCAATACTTGGATATTTAGGTTAAAACAATTGACTTAGCAAATTTCCTAAGTGGCCTAATGGTTCTTTATCTCGGAATTTCGTTTATCGGGTTATTGGGAATTTTGAAGACTAAATACTGGTGTTAAGCCACACAATTGAATATTTTATTTATGTTGACCCTTGTAAGCAGACGTATTTGAAGTATATTACTGGACGGAATGCCATCGGGAGGTTTATTTTCGGCGTAATTGCAAAAACTATTATAAGCATTTTTCATTATTTCAGTTTCAAAAACATATAATTAAATAACACTATCCAAAGGTCAACCGATAATGCAGAAACTTTAAAGGTACTAGACAGTTCTTTAAAGTTCAGCAAACAATTGGAATGCGGTCTTAGCCAATAGGAGAGCCATCGCCCACATCAAATAAATAGTTTAGTTCCCATGTAATTTTGAGTAAGTTAGGTCAATGTTTTATGAAGCTCGGTAATTCGATTTTGTTATATTTAATTTTATCGCTTTTTACGGAAAGTGATTAGCAGCAAAGCGTCTTAATTGGTCTTTACCAAAAATTAAATATAGAGGATTAACTACTTATTGCTGCAGATTGATCGCTTAACTAGGGAGTCTGAAAAAATGCTATATAGCTATCGTGAAAAAGGAACTCTTTCAAAAATGCAGCTTGTTCTTTGTCATAATTATTGTGCTGGTAGTCTCAATGCATTGCAAGGATTCACAAGTAGAATCTGACTATTTTACCCCTAAAGTCCTAGCTACACACTTCAATGGGGAACAATTCGTTGGTTCGGAAACCTGCAGGGAGTGCCATCAAGATATATACAACTCACATCTGCAAACGGCCCATTTTAATTCATCTGCCCCAGCCAGTGCCGACAATATAAAAGGAAGCTTTGACGCCGGCTCCAACCATTTGGGATTGGATGTAGTGGAGTTCACTATGAAAGCAGACAAAGGATTATTTTACCAATATATGCGGCCAAAATTTGGGATGGGAGAAGAATCCGCACAGAAAATCGATATGGTCGTAGGTTCCGGTGTGAAAGGTCAATCTTACCTAAGTTGGGACAAAGACAGATTGTACCAACTCCAAGTATCCTATTACACCCCCGCCAACAATTGGATCAACAGTCCCAATTTTCCCAATTACAATACTAATAGGCCCGTTTCCGATGCTTGTTTAAAGTGCCACTTTACCTTTGCCAAAAACCATGACGTATCTGGAAATGGCAATCAATATACCATTGAAAATATGATCTATGGAGTAGATTGCGAGCGATGTCATCGCCCGTCGGCAAAACATGTTACCTACCACAGGGCAAACCCTGGGCTAGCAACTCCAAAATTCATGATACGTTCAGATACCCTATCGAGACAACAACGTCTGGATGCCTGTGTTCAATGCCATTCCGGATTGCGGGCACAACAACTAAAGGGCAATCCGTTCTCTTTTGTCACCGGAGAGAACTTAGACGAATATGCCAAGAACTATTATAGCAACAGGCCAAACACAGAATTGGACGTGCACGGAAACCAATATGGCCTTTTAACCAGTAGCAAGTGCTTTAAAGAGTCGGCCAAATTGGATTGCACTACCTGCCATGACCCGCATAAGAATCAGAGGGGAGACACAACATCCTTCAATCAAAAATGCATTTCTTGTCACAACAACGCTATTCAGGAATGTAAGGCTCCGACTGCTAATACCGGCCTAATGGGAAACAATTGTATTGCCTGTCATATGCCGCTCTCCCCCTCGCGGTCGATGAAGGTACAATTGGCGAAGGACAGTGCGGAAGTACCGGTCTATATCCGAACCCATTTGATCGGTATCTATGAGAAAGCGGCCATCATGGAGAATTGACACGCTTCCGACTTTTCGTGCTTTTACGCCTTAAGTAACCGCTAAGTTATATGACCCTCCTAGAAGAAAGGTGCCCAATATTCACGGGGTGGGGTTAAAAGTTTTCGACCGATTTTTTAGTCTAACAGAGATACCGATTGTAAGAGGAATCCTATGAAATTCCAACGACACAAAATCGTTAAAAATGCACTAGAGATCCAATGTTTCTCTAAACCCACAACGAAATCAATTTCAAAAACCGCTCTAAAATTCATGAATTTTAGGCTTGTTTCTGTGTCACGGCAAAATGTTATACTTTCTTTAACATAACTTGTCACCAGTAATGATTTAAAATTCCAGCACCATATATGCTTTGAATACAATAGTTCTGGGTCCATGTCATTTCGATATCATTATAAACATCAAATTATAAACCAACTCTAATCAACATGTGTATGAAGACCTCGTTATTGAAAAGCTTGTTACTGGTTGGCACGTTTTTGTGCTATGGCCTAGTTCAAGCACAGACCGTGTCAGGAAACGTCTCCGATGGTGTGGGTCCCTTACCCGGAGCCAATGTATTGGTAAAAGGTACTACCAATGGCACCCAAACCGATTTTGATGGAAATTACACCATCGAGGCCGATGCCAATGCCACCCTAGTTTTTAGTTATATCGGATTCAAGACATTGGAAATTCCGGTAAATGGGCAATCTACCATTAATACCACGATGGAAGAGGATGCAAGCAAATTGGATGAAGTGGTCGTTACGGGATATGGCACCCAAGCCAAGAAAGATTTGACCGGTGCTGTTACAGTAGTGGATACGGATGAATTATTGGCCGTGCCCGCCACTACCTTTGCCCAACAGTTACAGGGTAGGGCAGCCGGTGTAAATATCGTCAACGATGCAAGACCTGGTGGTGAGGCCACGGTTCGTATCCGTGGTTTTGGTACCTTGGGCAACAACGACCCACTTTACATTATCGATGGGGTTCCTTCACAATCACAATCGAACTTGAACCCCAACGACATCGAGTCATTACAAGTACTGAAAGATGCTTCTGCGGCCTCTATCTACGGTTCTCGGGCAGCAAATGGTGTAATCATCATCACTACTAAGAAAGGGAAATTGGGGAAACCGACCATTACCTACAATTCCTATTATGGTACACAAACCGCAGCTGAAGACGTAAAGGCATTGAATGCCCGGGATCTTGGCACCTACTTATATCTCGCAGATGTGTATGCTGGGGCAACGCCAAGTCATGGGCAGTATACCTTTGGGCCGAATGGCGAAGTAACCATTCCCGATTACGTATTCCCAAGCGGTGCTTTTGAGGGTGACCCTCTAACGGATCCCAGTCTATATGCTTTGGAGCCAGGTAGTATTAACGCAATTACAAGATCGGCAGATACAAATTGGTGGAAAGAAGTTACGCGTTCGGCCCCCATTATGAGTCATAATATTTCTGCCTCCGGAGCGACGGAAAATGCGCGTTATGCGTTTAGTTTGAACTATTTTGAACAAGAAGCTGTCGTTAAGTTTTATGAATACAACAGGGTTTCGATTCGTGCCAATACAGAGCTCAAGGCCTTGAACAATCGATTCACGTTTGGTGAAAACTTCACGGCTTCTTTTGATAATTTAAAGGGAGTTTTAAACAATGACGATGAACAAGGGCCGGTTCAGGGTTCGTATAAACACCATCCATTATTACCCATCTACGATATCGCCGGTAATTTCGCAGGGAGTAGGGGCGCCAACTTGGGGAACAACTTCAACCCTTATGCACGGCTTTCAAGAGATCAAGATGACCGCACATACAGGTTACGTCTCTTAGGAAACGTGTTTGCCGACGTCGAACTTATTCCTAATTTGAACCTACGTTCCAGTTTTGGTTTGGATAGCAGGGTACAAAGGAATAGGGACATAGGGCGTCCACAGCCCGAATATGTTGAGGGTAATTTTATCCGCAGTAGCACGGCTCGCGAGCAATATGCATATCAGTGGACCTGGACGAATACGCTAAGCTATTCCAAAACATTCAACGATAAACATAACTTTGCGGCCTACATCGGTGTGGAGTCGATTCAGCAGTTCGAAGAGCGATTGGAAGCCTCCCGTCAACGATTCGCATTTGAAACAACGAATATTATAAGTTATTTGAATTTAGGGGATGCCACTACCTCAACCAATAGTGGTTTTGTTTTTCAAGATTATTCTTTGTGGTCCCAGTTCGGGAAGTTCAATTACGACTATGAGGGCAAATACTTGGCGCAGTTCGTGCTTAGAAATGACTCTTCCTCAAGATTCCAACAGGCATCACGTAGCGCGGTTTTTCCTGCCTTCAGTGTAGGCTGGAGGGTATCCGATGAAATATTTATGGAAGGTCTTGATTGGATAGATGATATGAAGTTGCGCTATGGTTGGGGAAAAACTGGTAACCAGGACATTGGGGACTATAACGCGTATACGACCTATCGATCTGATATCGTAACAGGCGGGTATCCCATAGATGGCTCAACAGGCGCACCCACGATTGGTTTTTCTACTCAGTCGTTCGGTAACCCGAATGCCAAATGGGAGACCACCACTCAGAGTAACTTCGGTTTGGATTTGCTCATGTTGGATAACAAGCTGACTTTCACTTTGGACGTTTATAACCGTATTACTTCTGATATGTTGATCCAGGTACCTGTTACCTTCACCGCGGGTCAGGCTAATGAACCTTCCTTTAACGTGGGCGAAATGACCAACAAAGGTTTTGACATAGCCTTGGGGTATAGTGATAAGAAGGGAGATTTTGGGTATGGCATCAATACAAATTTTTCAGTCTATAAAAATAATGTAGATCGATTAGAAGGCGAAAACACCAGAATTTTTGGTCAAAGTAGAAGGATTCCTGCGTTGTCCTTAACACAAGAAGGGGAGCCCGTTTCTTCCTTCTATGGCTTTCAGAACCTAGGTATTTTTCAGTCTCAGGCCGAGGCCGATGCATGGGCACCTTATGGTACCTATAATGCACCAGGCAAATTCCGCGTAGCGGATATCAACAATGATGGTGTCATCAATGACGACGACCGTACAATTATCGGTAGTCCACATCCAGACTTTACCTACGGTATCAATATCGATTTGAGTTACAAGAATTTGGCATTGAATATTTTTGGTAACGGATCTCAAGGCAATGATGTGTTCAACTATACACGCTACTTTGCCGATTTCAACACCTTCCAAGGTAATAAGTCCCAAAGAGCGCTTTTTGAAGCTTGGCAGCCTACGGATCCACTTGCGGCCCCAAGTACCTGGGTAGCAGCTAATCCAGGCGCTACGACCCCTATTCCTGACCGTAACGATGCCATAAGTAGCCGGCCTTCTTCCTACTTTATCGAAGATGCTAGTTTCTTTCGCATTAAAAATGTACAATTGACGTATTCATTTAACGATCAGATATTGGACGCTATCGGCGGCATTGCCAATGCCCAGATCTATGTGCAGGCACAGAATCTGGCTACCTTTACAAAATATACCGGTTTAAACCCAGAAGTACAATTGGGAAACACGGATGATACCAGAAGAAACCTGACCTTGGGCTATGATGGCGGAGGAATGCCAGTGAACCGTACATTCACGTTGGGTTTAAACATAACTTTAAAATAATTTAAAAATGCTAATCAATTATATCATGAAAAGGAAAAATTGGATTTTCGTTAGCGCATGCACTATGCTCTTATTAATTGTAGCCTGTACTGAGGACTTTTTGGACAGACAACCCGAGGGCCAGTTTAGCGAAGGCGATGTGGCCACTGCTGACGGGGTCGAAGGGTTATTGATCGGAACCTACAACATGGTACCTGGAGGGGGCCTCACGGGTCAGACCTGGCACAATGACATTCATAGTTGGGTGTTCAATATCGCTTCTGATGACGGTTTGAAAGGTACCGACGCCGGGGATCAACCGGAACAGTCATTTATCGAGGCCTATGATTTTCAATCGTTCAATGTTCACATTCGCGATAAGTGGAGAGGCCTATACAAAGGGGTGGCTGCTGCCAATAACACGATCAATACACTTGCCGCGGTCGAGGATATTGGTGATACAAGACGCACACAGATAATTGCCGAGGCCCGTTTTTTAAGAGGTTTGTTCCATTTCGAAGCGCGTAAAATGTGGCGGAATCCGGTTTATGTGGACGAAACCAATTTTGTATTGAGCGATTTGGAAAGTACTAAGGTGACGAATGATCGTGAGATTTGGCCATTCATTGAGGCCGATTTTGAAGCAGCGGCAGCGGTATTGCCTGCCACTCAAAGTGACGTAGGACGACCAACCAGTTGGGCGGCAAAGGCTTTTTTGGCCAAGGCCAAAATATACCAAGGTTGGCCAGGTGGTGCTGCAAATACTGCAAAACTTGGCGAAGCCAAGGTAATTATGGACGATATTGTAAACAACGGTCCTTTTTCGCTAATGCCTAAATTTCAAGATAACTTCTTGGTCGCGACCCGCAACAACGCTGAATCTATTTTTGAAGTGCAATATGCAATCAGTAGTGCCTCCGGTGACGTTGCTAACCGAGGTATTGGGTTGGCACATCCGTACACCGATCCTTGGGGTTGTTGTGGTTTTTATCAGGCCTCTCAAAACTTGGTCAATTCCTTTCAAACGGAAGCAGGTTTGCCTTTGTTGGATACTTTCGATGCCTCAGATGTGTCATCAGATGTTGACCCTACGACCACTTTATCAACATATACTGGTGCATTGGATCCAAGAATTGATCACTCGGTGGGTCGACCCGGTATTCTTTTTAAGGGCTTCAAAATTTATCAGACCGATTTTGTCCGTGATTTAAACTATGCAGGGCCGTTCTTCTCCATGAAGCACATGGCAGAACCTGAAGCATTCGGTCAGGGCGGCTGGCAGAATCTATCGGCCAACAACTATAGGATCATGAGATTGGATATGATCTATTTATGGTTGGCGGAAGCTGAAGTGGAATTGGGCAATTTGGAGCGTGCTAGGGAACTAGTAAATCTAATACGGGCGAGGGCTTCGAATCCTGAAGGTTATGTATCGGCAGCGACCCAAGGAACAGAGCGAAATGATTTCACGGTGCTAGAGGGTACTCCTGCAGCTAATTACGAAATTGCTCAGTATAGTGCTCCTTGGACAGATCCGGTTACCGCAAGAAAAGCCGTTCGTTTCGAGAATCGTTTGGAGTTCGCTTTAGAAGGTCATCGTTTATTCGATTTACAGCGATGGGGGGTATCTGCAGCAGTATTAAATGCATATATCGCAAGCGAATCACAGCACAGAAGCTACTTGATCGGAAAAAGTTTTACGGCTGGCAAGCATGAGTTTTTTCCAATACCGATCGAAGCTATCGACAGATCTGTAAAAGATGGCGTAGCTACCTTAACCCAAGATCCAGCTTATTAAGATATTCTGGAAATTATATAGTTTTAAACAGCGATCGGGTTCTTCTTGATCGCTGTTTTTTTTATGATGGATATTTACAAAATAAGAATTGCAACGCCCCTCAAGAATCGATGTCCTGCCCGTTAAAATGGATTGAATGAGTTTAAATATTTGTAGATTAGTAACTTAATATCTGAATCAGATATAATCGTATCCCTATGAAATGTAGCAGATTTTTGTTAGGCTGTTTCTTAGTGTCATTGTGTGCCTGTTCGGAGAAAAATGAAGAAACTTTGTTCGTTTTAAAATCAAGCGAACAAACAGGCATTACCTTTAACAATCGCATCGTAGAGACCGATAGCTCCAATATTCTGACCAACGAATATATTTTTAATGGTGGCGGAGTGGCCGTAGGTGACTTCAATAACGACCAAAAGCCCGATCTTTTTTTTACGGGTAACCAAGTGCCCAACAAACTCTATTTGAACCAAGGTGATTTTAGGTTCTCCGATGTTTCAGCGGAAGCGAAAATACAAGCCCCGAATCGGTGGAGCACAGGGGTGGCCATTGTGGATATCAACAATGACAATTGGTTGGATATCTATGTGTGCGCGGCCATGGCTGCAGACGATGAAAAAAGGGCGAACATGTTATTTGTACACCAAGGGCTTGATAAAAACGGGGTTCCAACATTTATCGAAATGGCGAAAGCATATGGTATAGACGACGCTAACAATAGTATGGGAGCTACTTTTTTTGACTATGACAAGGATGGTTTTTTAGACTTATACGTGCTTAACAACGAGCAAGTACATACCCTTCCGACAAACTATAGACCTAGAATAAATGATGGGTCCGCGATAAGCAATGATCGTTTATATCATAATAATCATGATGGTACATTTACCGATGTTACCCTAAAAGCCGGAATCATCTTTGAGGGATTTGGACTCGGCATTGCCGTAGCCGACCTAGATTATGATGGATGGCCCGACCTTCATATAAGTAATGACTATTTGACCAATGACTTACTTTATATCAACAATCAGGATGGTACTTTTTCGAATAGCATTAAAGGAATACTAAAGCATCAAAGTAAATTCTCCATGGGATCCGATATTGCTGATTACAACAATGACGGTTATTTGGATATTATCACGTTAGATATGTTGCCAGAAACCAATTTCCGGATGAAGACTACCATTGGGAACAATAACTATATCAATTATGTATTCAATGAAAGATGGGGATATGAATATCAGTACAGCAGGAACATGCTGCATAAGGGAAATGGTCCTGGAGTCCCTTTTAGTGAAATCGGGCTTATGACCGGAATAGCCAAAACAGATTGGAGCTGGTCTCCCCTATTTGTAGATGCCGACAACGACGGTTTTAGGGATTTGTTGATCACCAATGGTTTTCCACGCGATATTACCGACAAGGATTTTGGTGACTACAACCTAAGTGTGAGTCAGTTTCTGAGGCCTGCAAAAATTCTGGATTCCATTCCAATAGTAAAAATTCCAAACTATGCGTTTAGGAACAACGGAGATGGCCTTTTTATCGATACCAGCAAACCATGGGGATTAAATATTTCTTCTTTCTCGAATGGAGCCGCTTTCGTGGATCTTGATGATGATGGTGACATGGACTATGTGGTGAACAACATCAATGAGCAGGCATTTGTATTTGAAAATACCGCAGGCGCTCATGATGTTTCCAAAAATCAATTTCTCAAGATCGACTTGGAAGGTCCTGAACACAATCCTATGGGAATTGGTGCCAAATTGGTCATTAGGTTGGGCGAAAACCAGTTCCAATACCACGAGCATTACCTAACAAGAGGCTATATGTCATCTGTTGACCAAGTAGTGCATTTTGGTCTCGGGAATCATAAGAAGGTTACCTCTTTGGAAGTACTATGGCCCGATGGAAAATTTCAAAAACTTTCAGACATCCAAAGCAATCAGACGGTTCATGTAGCCCATAAGAAAGCCAAAACAATAGCGTCTTCCCAAATATCCTTTCCCTTGGTGCCCAAAACCATGAAGGCGATTTTCAAGGAAGTTTCAAATGAAATAGGAATCGATTTCGTGCACCAGGAACTTGATGTAGTTGATTATAATGTACAGCGGGTCTTACCTCACAAACTAACCCAGAACGGTCCCTGTCTAGCGGTTGGGGACCTAGACCAAGATGGATTTGAAGATTTCATCGTGGGCAGTTCCTCCACGTTTTCGCCCATGATGTTTTTTCAAAAAGCAGATGGAACTTTCACTAAAAAACCATTGTTTACAAAAGAAATGGATAAACTTTATGAGGAGGAAGGAATGGTTTTGTTCGATTTGGAAAACGATGGGGACCTGGACCTATATTTAGTTTCTGGAAGCAATGAGTTCGAAAAAGGAAGCGTACAATATACGGATAGGCTACTAGTCAACGATGGGGAGGGCAATTTTGTCTGGGTTCCGGAAAAGATGCCCACCATCAATGCCAATGGTTCTGTTGTGAAGGCAAAAGATTTTGATCAAGATGGATTTGTAGATTTGTTTGTAGGTGGAAGAACCCCAATAGCACAATTCCCATTACCTGAACGGAGCTTTCTGTTAAAGAACAACAACGGTACCTTGACCGATGTTACGGAAGCCTTCGTCCCGGAACTGCGTAATGTCGGAATGGTTACAGACGCCGCTTGGGTAGACATCGACTCTGATAGCATTGATGATCTGGTGGTTGTAGGGGAGTACATGCCTATTACTATCTTCAAAAACCAAAAAACCGCATTGAGTGAACTCAAAGCTACAGGGTTGGATAGCGTTTTGGGATGGTGGGAAAGCATAGATACCCAAGATTTTGACGGTGATGGTGATCTAGACCTTGTTGTTGGCAATATGGGCTCCAATAATTTCTATCAACCTTCAAAAAGTAGGCCGGTTACCTTGCTTGCAAAAGATTTCGACCATAATGGAAGTATTGACCCCATTCTATTCGCCTATTTAAAAAAAGACAGGGACAGCTTCGAATCTTTTCCTGTTAACTTTTGGGGCGATCTATTTGGGCAAAGTCCCATGTTTCGAGCAAAATTCCAGCTTTATAAAGACTTTGCCAAAACAACACAGGAGAGCCTTTTTACTGCTGAGGAGCTCAAGGATGTAAAAACATTTACTGGTAATTACGATAAAAGTAGTTATGTAGAAAACTTGGGGGATGGCAAGTTCAAAATTTTAGCGCTACCGATGCAAGCCCAATTGGCTCCCATAAATGACATAGTAATCACTGACTACAATAAAGACGGAAATCTAGATCTCTTAATGGTTGGCAATGATTATGGCGCTGAAACTTTTATCGGCAGGTACGACGCGTTAAACGGAGTTCTTTTTAAAGGCAATGGTGCAGGAACGTTCGAACCAGTTGAATCCAGAGAAAGTGGTTTTTTGGTTCCTGGAGACGCCAAGGCTATGGCCGAAGTGAAAAGTGCCCTTGGTATGCCATTATATATTGTAACCCAGAACAAGGGTAAAATGCTGGTCTTTCAAAAAACAGAGTAATATTTTGCTGTGGAAAGAACAAGCCACTTTAGTATCCCAAACCGGTCCGTCGCGAAAGATAAATGCATAGCAGTTACCAGCCAAAATTCATGAATTTTATTACTATTTTTCTTTCAATCAAGTCGGTTCCACCCATATTCATTTATCTTTAATGGAATAGGATATGGACAACGATTAGTTACATATGCCAAACTGTTCGGGTTATTCTCTAATATTCGTTAATATTTGATATCAACCTTTTCAAGAAGGACGTTCCCTGTTGGGATTTTAAAGTTCAATCCATTCTTGAATCGGACAAAAAAGTAAGTCTTTGTTTTAAGATTAGAATTTAGTTTAGTTAGTTTAGTTTGAGTTGATTTTTCCTTGAGTTACAAAGGCAGCATCTTACAAAGAGGTGCTGCCTTTACCTTGAAAACCGTTTGAGGAACGAATCACTTCAGACAATTTGAAACCTATTTTTTGATATAGGGGCTCAATGTCATCCAGTAGTTCTTCATTAGACCCACTGTTCAGTTGGTCTATAAAATATGAAGGCAGTCTTCCGAGTCTTTTTTTAAAGGCCGCGTTGAAGGTATTCAGGTTATTGTAACCAAGTGAGACAGCGATATAACTCAATTTACTATTCCTAAATTCTTCATCCTTAATTAGCTTTGGCAGTAGATAATTGATTCTGAGTTCATTGATATAATTATTGAAGTTCGATTTTTTTTCTTGATTGATTACTTGGGACAAATACTTCGGATTGGTCTTTAGTAGAATAGAAAGCTGATGTAAATTACAGTTCGGTTCGATGAAAAATTCATCGTTTTCAAGTTTCTCAAGTCGAACCATTATTATATCTTTTACCTCGTCATCAAGGGCTTGATACGTGTTGGAAATCTTTTCTTTTTCAGTATTTTTTAGATGGTTGGTTTTGGCATTTTGAAATAATTCGAGCTTTCCCTTCATATCCACTTGTATTTTCGCCAACTCCATCGTCCTTTGGTATAAAAACCTATTCTTTCCTTTCAATTTTAGATATTCATAGGTCGCAAATCCGCTTATGAACAGTAAGCAAACCAAGCAGATTGCAATGGTATAATATTTACTTTGATGCGCCTTATTTTTGAGCTCCAAAAATTGCTTCTGCTGTGTCACTTCCTTAATCCTTCTATTGGCCTCCAAAATACTTATCTTTTGTTCCCGTTCGTTTGTGAAAAGCGTATCACGTATGGCACTGTGCAAGGTATGGTATTCGTAAGCCTTTGAAAATTCGCCAGTTTTCGCGTACAATCCGGCCAAAATGGCACTATTCGATTTTACGACATCAAACGCGTTTATAAGTTCAGCTGCTGCAACACTTTTCTCATAGTTCAAAATGGCCTTTGATGTATCCTTTTTTTTTAAATAAAGTTCCGCCTGTTGTACAAATGCCCTTGGGGTCCTGAATCTGAATTGGTTGGCAAAATTCATTTTCAACGCCTTGGACAAATACAGCTGCGCTAGGTCCAATTCTCCGATAGACATGTAAATATCAGAGAGAATCATATAGGCAATGCTCTGAACATAATCTCCTGGAGGTGGTATTTTCTTTTCAAGCTCAAAATAAAATGAATATATTTCCAAGGCTTTTTCTGGGCCTTCCATCTTTGCCGTCATTCGGGCAATTTCATTTATTTTAGGGTAGAAATATTCCGTTCTCTTAAGTTTAATGATGTAGTCCAGGCCCTTTAAACAATAATCTCTGGCCATCGAAAAATTGCCAATTCTCAAATAGTAATGTGACAGTGCCGCATCGGCCATCATCAACATATAATCATTGTCCCTTTTTTCGGCGCTATCCAACAAATTCAATCCAGCTTCGAGAGCCATATCAAATTCGCCCATTTCCGTATAAATGTCACATTGTAAGGTGATAACATCAGCGTGGATTTCTGGATGGGTTTCTTCGTCCAAAACAGAATCGATTTCCCGTACTAAATTCATGGATTCTTCAAAATTACCCTTCATGAACGAAAGATAGGCACTATTGTAGTTTGCCTTCAGAATCCCTTTTCGGTAGCCAATAGCTTCTGAAAGTCGAAATGCCTCCTCGTTGTACTTCTTTGCTGTTTCCCATGATGAAAAAACATATGCCGTGTACAAATCCAGTAACAGCTCGATTTCCTCGGTACCTTTCGCCGCTGCTTTTTTTGCTAGCAAAAATTCTAGGTCTAGAAATTCCTCAGGATACTTATTTTTTTGTTCAACCAGTTCGTTGATTTTACTAAAATAAACTTGAATGGAATCATTGCCAGATTCTTGGGCATTCATTAAGGTGCCGTAGACCATCAACATAAACAGTAATACCATTCTTGTTATCTTCATAAGCTTACTTTGCCTTTTTTAGTCCTTACTACGGAGGGCGAGAAGTTTTAAAGTTACAACTTTAACTTCGTTTTTTAATTTCTTGTAATAACCTGGTAAGTAACCTATTCGCTTTTTAACCTAATCAATAGCCTATTATAAAATGATTAGGGTTATTGCATTGATATTCCCTTCAATATTTTTTTTGTTAGGCTTGCAGCTCAAAACTGTGTAGCATTTGAAACACCCATAGTGGGTATGATGATTTAGACACGTTCTTTTTTATACCAAGATGGATGTGAGCACATTTTAGCCTATTTGTATTAAATTTTTTGTGAAAATGAAGAAAATTTAAAAAGTGCCCACAAACTGTGCATAACGAAAAAAGAAAAAGGCCCCACATCTGTGAAGGCCCTTATTTACTTAGTGGAGAATACCGGAGTAACTGCGTTGCTCAGCGAAATATCCCGTACTGCAAATGCAATGGCGAATGCCTAACGCCATGGGCATTTTAAAACACGAAAGCCACTCAAATAAATTTGGCGGCTTTCGTTGGTTTTAAAACGCAATCGCATTTGCGCTTGATCGTGGAGAATACCGGAGTCGAACCGGTGACCTCTTGCCTGCCAGCAAGGTGACATTTGTATTCAAATGGTTTATAATTGCCTATTTATAGGCTTTCCGAGAGTATTTTTGTATATTTAAGTACATTTAAAACCATATCAATACAACTTCTGCGTGCAATCTGCGTGCAAATGAAATCAACGGAAATGCCCACATACATTAAACTTTCTTTAGATACTAGGCGTAAAAATACCAAAAATTTCCCTTTAATTTTTCGTTTGACCCACAATCGAAAAACTACAAGCATTGCAACTGGGCATCAATTAGCTATTTCTGAATGGGATCAAAAGAGGCAAAAAATAAAAACTACCTATAAGGGAACTGACTCTCCCGCCCGCCTAAATAATTTACATCAGAAAAAAATGGCACAAATGGTGGACATTTTGACCAAGTGGGAAGACAAAGGGAAATTGAAATATATGAGTATTTCAGAACTCCGTAATCATTTGACTCAAAAAAACAACTCTACATCCTTCTACCAATTTACGGAGCAATTAATAAAAGACTTCATTCAATCAAAGCGAATCGGGAATGCCAAGATTTATCGGTTTACTCTAAATGTTATCAAGAACTTTAGAAACAACAAGGACTTCACGTTTGATGAGTTGAATTTGGATTTTCTAAATCGCTTTGAAAGATATCATTTGGCGAAGGGCAACAAGTTGGGTGGTCTAAGCGCTTATATGCGCACCATTCGATCCATTAACAACAAAGCTATCAAAGCTGGTATAGCAGACAAAGAGGGATATGCTTTTAATGATTACGTTATAAGAAGCGGCAAACCCGAAAAACGAGCGTTGACCATAGAAGCTATTCGTAAAATTGCTGTATTGGAACTTGATGAGGATACTACTCTATTTCGTGATAGGAATATCTTCATGATGAGTTTTCTACTTAATGGGATGTCCTTTGTTGACTTAGCGCATTTGAAATTATCCAATATCATTGACGGCCGTATCCGATACACAAGGAAAAAAACAGATGAACCTTACAATATCAATATCCATGATGAATTAAAACCCCTTCTTGATTATTTCATAAAGGGCAAAAAGAAATCGGACTACATTTTGGAAATAATCAAGGATGACAATCCCATAAAACGATATGAAAGGATAGTTTGGGCACGCGAACGTTATAACAAGAACCTCAAAAAAATAGCCAAAAAAGCAGGGATTGAAGAAAAAGTCACAAGCTATGCGGCTCGTCATACCTTTGCATCAGGGGCGGACGATATGGGAATACCCTTAACAGCCATTTCCCAAATGCTAGGGCATAAACGTATTGGTACTACCCAAGTATATTTAGCTAATTTGAGAAAAAGTAAAATGGACGAGTATCAGAATGAAATTTTCGGGCAACTTTCAGAAAAATGAATTATTAATTACTTTTCATATAGCATCCAAAAGACATCAAAATCCATCGTCTATTTCCTTGGAACAGTTTCCCGTCCTACCCCAAATCTTACCATAACTTACCTGCGCGTGGATCCTGCGGAGTTTCTTTAGCGT
>JBBKWR010000056.1:0-4880 GCA_037969055.1 Flavobacteriaceae bacterium
CTGTCCGCCGCCCGCTATGGTCGGTACCCCGTTGGCGTCCACCGTGTCCCCAAGACTGTCGTCCGCATCGAGGTCCGCAAGGGCAAAGCCCCCATCGCCCTCAAGGGCATCGGCGCAGCCGTCCCCGTCACGGTCGGTATCCAAATGGTCCGGTATCCCGTCCGTGTCCAGGTCCCCATAGGCACAGGTCCAGGAAAGGTCAGATAGTAGGATGCTCATGACACTAGTACCTACCCCGGGCCCCACATTGGTATACACGATCAAGATCTCGTCCACCGGCTCGCTTATGCTAAAGAACACGTCCCCGTCCGTGGTGGTCCCGCCAACCCCTTGGAGGCCCTGGAAGGTGCCCCCGCCAAGATCGTCGACAAAGGCAGGGTTGGCCACCGTATAATCGCTTCCGGGCAACAGCCCGAAGGTGGCGCCCCCGTTGGAAACGCTCACCGTGACGTTGTCCGAATCCGATGTTGCCTTACTATCGATGTCCACCACCGAAAAGCTCAGGCCCGTTACCGGCCGGTCGAAGCTTATTTTATAGCGTATATAGTTCGTCCCCAGTTCATTGACACTTGCTTGCCACTTCAGTCCGTTGGTCCCGTTCACCAAGGTCCCTTCGGTACCTCCGTAACTGGGCAGTCCCGCAAAATCGGTCGCCGTGTTGTCCGTTGTCACAAGGGTCCCGTTGATCGTCGTGGTGGCCGCCGAGGGCGAATTGCTGCCGGGGCTGCCCCCGCTCCAGGTGGGAGCGCCCCAGACCAGATTGCCGTTCGCTGTGCAGTCATACTCGATCGTGTCCAGAAGGCCGTCGTTGTCGTCGTCCAGGTCAATTGCATTTGTAATAGTATCGCCATCACAATCCCCCGTAGCGGTTGGGTCAACACACTGGGCTTGTGTATATCCTGCACTTGAGAACAATCCCAGAAATAATACAATACCTGTAATTGTTTTAAACTTGTAGGCTTTTTTGAACATTGATTTGGGTTTAAAATAAGAGGGCTCATAAATACATTAAAATCTAACTTTCACTACTTTCTTTTACAACAAAAATGCGATCGTTTTTATTAAAATGTGGGTTGAGAATGCTATTTAATACCTTTTAAGTCCTATAACACGAGTTGTTCTCCAGCAATCACAACGATTTAATAAGATGCTTTCGTATCCCAAAATGCATATTTTTCGTGATAGACTGGTAGCAATTCGCAATTGGGCAGCATTACAAAAAAAAGTTAATTGTAATAACGCTCCCACTTTTGACTATTTAGAACACCAAGTCCAATAAAGCCTTATATTTCTTTTATAACAGGCTTTGGCCAAGGATGATTTCATAACAGAATTAAAATCGACCATACTTGATAAATAAATGAAATTGTTTTTTTACCAATGATTTATGCCTTGCCGTTATTTAAGGTCATAGTCCTCGCCATCTGCTAAAATTCTTTTACGTTTGTAATTGAAATTTTTATTGAAAACACTTCTTTCTTCCTCAAAAGATGTACTTTGAATACCGTTAATATCCAGTATAGCTTGAAAAAGATCATCGCTAACGAATGGTTTGTTTTTGTTTTGTTCGATAGCCATGGCCTTATCTTTATATAATTCTAAATAACCCTCTGATAACCACACGAGGAATGGAATTTCCACATTAACTTTAGGAATTGATTTGGCATAGAAATGACCAACTTGATCCAATTCATCATAAACATTTTCCCCATGATCGGATATATATATCGCAGAGGCCACAACATCATTTTTCAATTTTGTTTTGTTTTTTAAAATTGTCAACAGACTATCTACCACAAAATCATTAAACAGTACAGAATTATCATATTCCGCTATCATTTTTTCTTTAGATTCAATCCCTTTAAATTTATCGAAGTCCGATGGATATCTTTTATTATAGGTAAAATGGCTGCCCATTAAATGTATTACGATAAACTTTTTATCAAATTTTTCATTTAGAACTGCAGAAAAGGGTGCAAATAATTTGGAATCATAAGATCTACTTCGCATTACTTCTCTAGAGGTATTGCCTGTGGTGTTCACAAATTTCGTGTAGTCACTTTTATTCGCGAATGAGCTAATAATATTATCATAAACTCCTATCGGTAATTGATTTGACAGCCAATAGGTTTTAAACCCTGCGGAATGAAAAATATCAATTAAATCTATACTTGTGTTAAAGGGAATTTTGTTCTCTATATTGGATTCGGATATCATAGCCGGGATACACTGCATGGTGCGAGAATATCCTGAAACTGCATTGTCATAAACTATGATATCATGCCTGCTTTCCAGACGCGGATTGGTCTTTCTTTTTGACCCATATAATGACATATGGTTTTTACTGCCCGATTCCCCTAAAATAAGTACAAAAATTTGTTGTTCGTGATTTGAAATCAATTTTGCATCGACCCCTTGTAGGCTATTTTCCTTTATAGATTTTTGATATTGGTCTATCGTAGTTATGAACGCGTGAGTGGTACTCATCACTTGAGGTACAAATCGCCACCTTAGTTTAGCTGTGGCTACAAATATTACAAACGCACAAAAAATTATGGTAATCACACCAATAGGATATAATCTTTTTTTAATTAACAAACGTTTTGGAGGATTACGTAATTTAAATATGAAAAGGGCGGTATATGGAATCAAAAGAAGTAAGCCGCTCGTGGATTGTAAATTAAGAAAATCCATGGTTTCATCAATATTGGTATTTGAGATAACTAAAACACTGAAGATGTTTAACGGAGCCCTCATGAGAATCCAATGAACCAATTCAATAACACCAATGAGAAAGTAGAAGCAAACAGTAATTAGATAAAGCGCTTTTTTTTGGAAAACAAAATATGGAATGGCAAATAAAAGCAACCACATTAAGTTAACCCAAATCAAATATCCATTCGAAAGTTCATAATCAATAAAAAAACCAACAAAAATGGGAAACAAGACCAAAAGCACCAGTGGCGGATTATAAAATTGCCTTAAAATTTTTAATGCATCTAACGGGACTCTCATATTAACATTTAACTTAGTGATAGAATCAAAACTAAATAATTCTCAATCTTAATAAATAGAACGGCAATTTACATACACGGTTTTTAATTTTCCAGGTTACCTACCAATTATTTTAGTCTTCTATTATTATGAACTCCGACCGTCTATTTACCTTATGTTTGGTCTCGGTACAATGGGCATGGTCATCACATTCGTTCAGCAAATCTGTCTCCCCGTGGCCCTCCGTGGTCAATCTGACGGAATCAATACCTTTGCTTACCAAGTATTCACTAGTGCTTTTGGCGCGCCGCTCGGATAACCATAGGTTGTATGCGTCTGTACCCCGAGAATCTGTATGTGCGGATATTTTTAGGGTAAGCGTGGGCGTATTGGTCATAATCAGGGCCAATTGGTCTAAAGTACCCTTCATAGCATTATTTAAATAGGAAGAATCAAAATTAAAATGGAGATGTCCCAAAGCATCAATTTCGTTCTGTAAATCTTGCCTTCGTTTGTTATTCGCATCTATTCTGGCCTTTTCCGCTGCTGCCAACTGAGCTTGTTCCCGTTCCTTCGCCAAGCGTTCCTCCAATGCTGCTGCCTCCCTGGCCCTATTGGAATCGGCAATGGAATCGAGTTGACGTTGACTTTCTTTTTCCTGTGCGTCGATCAATAACAATTTTTCTTCGCCTTTTTTGGAAAGTCCTTTTTCAATACCAAACTGATATACGACCCCGGCAGAATGCTGTATCTGCTTCGTGGAGCCTTTAGGAAGACCCCATTTTCCCATAGTATTGAAATTCAGACCCCATTTATCACTCAACCAAGTATTAAATCCAAAGCCCGCATTTGCCGTACTGCGTCCAACACCTCCTATTGAACTATATCCTGCACCAACATGAAGGTATGGATCGAACCAACCTGTATGGCCAATTAATTTGTTTAAATCATAACTTATCTTTCCGTCAATGGCATAGTAGTTCCTTGGACTGTCAATAATATTACCATCCACTTTTTTACCAACTTTATACCGGTTAGCGGTACCAATGGCCTCCAACCCAATCCCGCTTTTGAAAAATCTGCCAATACTTACCCTAGCTGGGTAAGGCAACATATTCCAGGTATCTTTAATATTCATAAAATCTTGTCCAAATGGCGTAGCGGAATCATCCACGATATTATATCCGAGCCCAATTACCCACGAGCTCAGAACAACACTGTCCTTTGCCGTTAATTGTAAAACGGTACTTTCCTGGGTAGCTACGTCAAGCGCTTGTTGGGAAAATGTATGGCCAAAAGATAAACTGGCCAAAATACATAGCGGCAGCATAAAAGTTTTCATAGGTATAAGATTTGGGACTTAATACACCTCAAAGTTAAGCCGCTACCCAAGTGATAAAAAGAAAGTACTTTGAATGGCCATTATCTTCGATAGATGGCGCTCCGGGATTATATTCTTTTGTTTGTGGAAAACTGTAAAATCCACTCATCGGAAAAAACAACACTACATCAGGCAATAGGATATTAATTTTGTTTCCAATAACGGAAACTACAAGAAAAAGGGATTATTGGTTTGATTTGAAGGTGATTTCTTTGGCAGTAATAGGCATCTTATAAATACTGAAGGGGCTGACCAATGGAGTTTTATTTTGATTGCTTTCCCCATTTTTTCGATTCAGGGAAATGACCAATTCCTTTTCCGATTCATCCGTAATAAAGAGCTCGGGCATGGTTGTTTCGTTTAGCGTCCCCCCGCAGTAAATTAGTACCATTTCTTTTGAAAAATCTACCTCTGGGACAGGGATTCCAGGCTTTCGCGTCATATTTATTTTGGCGAAGAATTTTCGAAACGATTTTTCGTCCCTAACCACCAGTGTTTCCACCGA
>JBBKWR010000057.1:0-2984 GCA_037969055.1 Flavobacteriaceae bacterium
CTTCGGGGAAGGGTACCATGGCTGGCAGAAACAGCCTAACGCGATCACCGTGCAGTCGGTCATGGAAGATGCTTTATCAAAGTTGCTACGATCAGATATTGCCTTGGTAGGTGCCGGACGTACCGATGCGGGGGTGCATGCCCGACAGATGTATGCCCATTTTGATCATAATTTGCTGGAGGACCCAAATGATCTTATCCATAGGTTGAATGCCTTTTTGCCTGGGGATATCGCAGTGCAGCAAATATTTCAGGTTCCCGATAAAACACATGCACGCTTTCACGCCGTCGAGCGAACCTATGAGTATTGGGTGGTACAGGAAAAAGATCCATTTCTGACACAGTGTGCACACTATGTGCGGCATGCCTTGGATATTGATAAAATGAACGAAGCTGCCACCCTGCTATTGGAATATTCCGATTTTGAATGTTTTTCCAAATCCAATACCGATGTGAAAACGTATTTGTGCGATGTGCGCTCGGCCCAGTGGGAACGAAAAGACAACCTGTTGGTATTTACGATTAGGGCCGACCGTTTTCTAAGAAATATGGTCCGTGCGGTAGTGGGAACCCTGCTCGATGTTGGTTTGGGCAAAGCAAGTCCCACAAATGTTAGGCACATCATCGAGAGCAAAGATCGTTCTGAAGCCGGGGTATCGGTGCCGGCAAAAGGTTTATATTTGACAGGGATTTTATATCCCGTGGAGATTTTTAGGAAAAATGGATAAAAGTTCAGGAAACGCCTTCGAATACGACTTGTTCAAAAGGCTTATAGCCCATACCCGGCCTTATAGGGCTATCTTTTACGGCGTGGCTTTTGCGGCAGTACTCATGTCTATATTTGCGGTTTTAACGGCCACCATTGCCGGAGATATTGTCAACGACGCCATTAAGAAAAAAGATGCGGACAAGTTGCTTTACCTGACCATGGTCATGTTTGGGGTATTAATGGGTAGTGTGGTCAGTCAGCTTGGCTTTAATTATTATGCGAATTGGTTGGGAGAGTCTGTGATCAAGGATGTTCGCGTGCTGCTCTTTAAAAAAATGATTGGCTTCCGCATGCAATATTTCGATAAATCCGCAATTGGTTTATTGGTGACCCGCACGGTTGCCGATATGCAGCGCATCGGCGAAATCTTTAGTCAGGGATTTTTTCAGATCGTCGCAGATTTATTGAAAATGCTTACTGCGGCAATGGTCATGACCTACCTAAATTGGAAACTGGCCCTCTTGGTCTTCGCGGTCCTACCCATAATTTTGTATGCAACAAGGTTGTTCCAAAAAGCCATGAAGGTGGCTTTTACAGAAGTGCGTGCCGAGGTGGCCAACCTTAATACCTTCGTGCAGGAACGCATTACAGGAATGAAGATAGTACAACTGTTCACCCGTGAAAATATCGAAAAAGAAAATTTTAGAAAGATCAACGAAAAGCACAAAAAAGCATGGCTAAAAACGGTTTGGTACAACTCAATTTTCTTTCCGATCGCCGAAATTGTAAGCGCTATTGCGGTGGGTTTGGTCGTATATTTTGGGGTATTGCAGAATGTGAAGAACCTGGCGATGGAGAATGTGGGGGTAATCGTTTCCTTTTTGTTTTTAATTGAACTCCTTTTTAGGCCGTTGCGGCAAATTGCCGATAAGTTTAATACGCTACAAATGGGAATGGTCGCCGCGAACAGGGTCTTCAAGATATTGGATACGGATAGTTTTATCCAGGACTCGGGAACCATGGTCAAGGCAAATGTGGAAGGGCACATTACCTTTTCAGAAGTACGCTTCGGTTATCTTGAAGACGAGGAAGTACTCCACGGTATCAGTTTTGAGGTCGAAGTCGGTCAAACGGTCGCCATCGTTGGGGCAACAGGTGCTGGGAAATCGACCATCATAAATCTCCTCAATCGGTTTTACGAGATCAGCGCCGGATCCATCATGATCGACGGCATCGACATTCGTGAATTCACACTGGCATCCTTACGATCCCATATTGCGGTCGTTTTGCAGGATGTCTTCCTATTTGCCGATACCATAGCCAATAATATATCCCTGAAAGATGAATCGGTGACCGTTCAGGACATTGAAAGGGCAGCGAAGCAAATCGGCGTGCATGAATTTATCAGTAGTTTACCTGGGGGCTATGACTATAATGTCAAAGAAAGGGGCGCCATGCTCTCCAGCGGACAGCGACAATTGATCGCGTTTTTAAGGGCCTATGTGAGCAACCCTAGTATTTTGGTTTTGGATGAGGCGACTTCTTCGGTAGACACCTACTCCGAACAGCTGATCCAAAGCGCTACCGAAAAAATTACCGAAGGCCGGACCTCCATCATCATTGCCCACCGTTTGGCAACGATAAAAAAGGCGGACAAAATATTGGTGATGGATGAAGGCAAAATAGTGGAGACCGGAACCCACAAACAATTGTTGAAAAAAGGTGGGTATTATAGTAAACTCTATGAATCACAGTTTTTGGCCGAGGAGGTTGCATAACATGCACGAGGCCAGTATTTTTTAGATAAGGTCTTCTTTGATCAAAGAGGCCAAGCTGGCCATGTCTTTATAAAAAACAAACTCCCCATTCTTGATATAGGAAATATCGCCCGTCTCCTCGCTGACCACAAGGGCCACTGAATCAGTTTTTTCGGTAATTCCCACTGCGGCCCTATGTCTCAGTCCAAACCGAAGGGGAATATTGCGCTCGTTCGATACGGGTAGTATGACCCTCGTTGCCGTGATATAATTGTTCTCTACGATGGCGGCCCCGTCGTGCAACGGACTGTTTTTATAAAAAATACTTTCAATGATAGGTTGGGTTACCTCAATATACATTTTATCGCCGGTGACCTTTACAAAATCCAATGAATTGCTCCTGGCAAAAACGAGGATGGCGCCTGTCTTTGAGGCACCCATTTTTTCACAGGCATTCAGAATGGCGTTCACGTCAATGCTCGTGGTGAGTCCCTCTTGTCTTAAAAACTTAAAGTATTT
>JBBKWR010000058.1:0-2503 GCA_037969055.1 Flavobacteriaceae bacterium
CTTCCACATCTTGTTTGAACACCGCCAATGAGAGCGCATTTAAACCATCTCCAGGCATCGATTTTTCAAACGCTGTTGCCAATTCATCCAGTTCGCTTTGTCGCCCCAATTCCTTTAAGGCCAATAATCCAAATAAATGATTGATGTTTGGATGCAAAACATGGCTTTGGGTATAGCCTACGATATCCTCTAAAAGTGCTGTTTTCAGATCAAGCTCCCCAATCTTGTCATAGCTCATGGCCAAAAGATAATCCTGTAAGCGCTCGTCCGGGGCATACGGTTTTCCAACCCCTATGTTTTCAGGCCATTCCTTTGATTGCAGCAAAATAGGTATGGCAGCCGCAAATCGTTGTTTTTGAAGTTGTTCGGTTGCGGCACCTAGATGGGCCCTCACATAGATATTCCGGCTCTCACTGGCATGTTCATAGGGCAATACCTGTATTGCCCCCAGTATTTTGATTACAGCCGCATATTTTCCATTATTTAAAAGTGCCTTGGCATGTGCGAGCCCGATATTATAATTAAAATCAAATCTTTTAAAGGCTTTGGTCGACAGATGCAGCGCTTCCTCAAATTTGCTATTTTGTAAGTAAAATTGGATGTTCTCCTCCCAAACTTTCCAATCTTTTGGGTTAAGTGCCAATGCCTTAGCGTAATCTGCCTCTCGTTCCGTGAATGGGTCTGCTGTTAACATCGCCGCCCTAAAACGATAAAAAACATCGGAATCGGGCAAACTGGCCAGGGTTTTTATGGTAGCTTTTCCTTCTTCCAACAAGCCTACGGCCAATTGGTTTAACGCCAAATAATATTTTAGTTTCCAATCGTCTTCCTGTTGTGAAGCCCACACTAAAACAGGCAGGGTTTCCCTTCTGTACGGAAATACGAAATCGCTGCTTTTGTTTAAGGCCTTCCTCACTAGGACTTTGCTTTCAGCCGGGTCGGTATCTTTGGACCAATAGGCCAAAAAGAGTATATTCAAGGTATTGTCCGCAGCTAATTCGATTATCTTGATCGCTTCCTCTTTTAGTCCCAATGAATGGTATTCCAAGGCAAGAGAGCGAAAGGTTTCCTCGGGAAATTCATTTTTGATATCCAGTTGCAGCGCTTGTGATTTGAAGAAACAATTTTCTGCAGAAGCAAAATGGTTCAGGGGATCGATTTTTAGGAGGGCTGTAATTTCTTTCTTAAACCCATTGACATCCCCCAACTTTCTTGCCGAAATGGCCAGTACCTTTCTTGCGTTCAAGTTATAGGTATTAAAATCCAACGCCTTGTCCGCATATCGTTTGGCCCGCTCATAATTTTTTGTTTCAAGTTCAATTTCAGCCATTTGGGCGTACGCAGCAGACCTGTATTTGATTTCCCTTGCCGCCCAACCTAAAGACTCCAGTGCATTTATGGCGTCACCCAGTGCGCGATAGGCCAACCCTGCTATATAGTTGGCAGCGGCGTCATAAGAATCCATCCTAAGAACGGTATTCGCCAGGGCCAATGCCTTTTGGTAGTTCGTCCTGCGGTACTCCAATTCGGCCAATTTAGCCAGACCAGCACGATGGGAAGGATCTATTTCGATAAGCTGTGCAAGTAGCCCATACGCTTTTTCATAGTCCCTAAATTCTAGTGCCTCACATCCCTCTTCATATAATTGCTCTGCCTTGGATACTTTAAGTTTTTCATCAGGATAAAATGGACGTTTTAAAATATTGCGTCCCGGATCATTTGAAAAATTCAAATCGGTACCTAAAACTTCGACTTTAATATTGTCGGTGGACTTCGCAGTTATCGTCTTGGTATATACTTCCATTGGGCCTAAGTCCAAGTTTTCGCTATATATTAATTTATTATTTAGACTTATTTGAATTTCTTGATCCAATTTTTGGAGCGCATTAAGTCCAATATAGATTTCATTACCTTTTTGGACTACGTTCAGAACCCCCGCTTCCGAAGCGTCTACCATTCCTCCGATTTCTTTATAAGGAAACCAGATTTCTTGCCAGGTATCCATTCCGAAGGGAGCAAACCCCACTTGGCTGATTGGGTTGGTGTCCCCTGGAAAATATTGATCAAAAAGGCGCCCCGCCTGAAACTCTATGTATTGGCCATCGCTGTCGGTCAGTAAATCTTCCCAAATACCTCCGGACCTAGAAAGGTCCCATAGCCAAAGTTTCTGCCCGGGCATTTCCTCGTACGGGGACCATTGGCCAAAGCCAAAATTTTTGTCATGGTAGTAACCGCCAAAAAAATCGTTGTATTCCCCAACGACGTGGTACGATTTTGAAGGACCAAAAGCGTTGTTTTTGTAAAAAGCCAGATTCCTTCCCGCCTCATCCACGGGCCATGGATGCGTATTGCCGCCGTGTTCGACGTAAGCATTCCCAGGGATAAAAAACTCAAGATCATAGGTAGCGACCGCTGCTGCGGTCATCCAATTATAATAAGATTCGGTGAGGGACGAGGCGTTGTACCATGAGGCATTGGTTTCAAAATAGGCTTTATCTTTTTC
>JBBKWR010000059.1:0-30879 GCA_037969055.1 Flavobacteriaceae bacterium
TTCGTCAATGATTTCACATCACCATTACGCACGCTAAAGCTTACGATGACAGTATTTCCCCGATTGCTCTTTTCAATGAGTCCATATTCGATACCATTCCCAAGTTTGCCACTTAGAAGTCGTTTTTGGATAGCATCATAGGCTACATCAAATGCCTCTCCGGTGCCCATGCTTTCTTTCCCTTTATACGATGAGACCAACGAATCCAGATTTTTGGTGTGGGCAATAGTGACCCGCTCAGGAGTTTTGGTCGGGTTAAACCTACCGATGGTACGGTTGGTAGGGATCAAATAATTGGTCATGGCCCCATTGACCTTATCCAAAGTCATGTTTTCTATTCGATCCCGATAGATAAAAGCCAATCGCCAATCACCGGCCCCGATGAACTCGCTCATGTAGGTGCCCAAAAAGGCGGAGTTTCGGCTTATCTGGTCTATTTGCTTTAAAATATTGGATTTGGCCCTAACCAATTCTTCTTCTGTAATCGGATTGGCCTTCAAATCATCCAGCGTCTTTTTTAAAATAGCCTCGACCTCATTTGCATTCTTGTTGGAAGGTACTTCCACGTTGATATATATGAAGCCAGGTTCTTTGGTGAATGGACTAAATGACCAGAGCGAAGATGCTTTTTGGGTCTCGACCAAGGCCTTGTACAATCTTCCGGAAGGCTCATCGGTCAAAGCATCCTCCAAAACCGCCATCGCCGCATAATCTTCATCCGAACCCGACGGGGTATGATAAAGTGCAGAAACCAATTGAAGATCACCGACCCTACTTACATTGACCAATTTCTCTCCGTCCTGTGCAGGTTCTTCCGTATAAGATGCACGGATAGGAGTTGATGGTTTTGCAATTTTACCAAATTTGTCCTGAATCAATTTTAAGGTCTGTTCCTCATCAAACTTGCCGGTTACCATCAAAACAGCATTATCAGATCTATAGAACTTTTGATAAAATTGTTTTAAATTATCGATGGGTACTTTTTCAATATCCGAGCGGTTTCCGATCGTCGAGTTTCCATAGTTATGCCATAAGTAAGCAGCGTCAATTACTTTATCCATTAATACCCCTGTAGGATCGTTCTCGCCACTTTCAAATTCGTTCCTAACCACACTGAACTCCGAATCCAAATCTTTTTTTGCAATATAAGAGTTGACCATCCTATCCGCTTCAAGATCCAAGGCCCATTCCAGATTTTCATCGGTGGCATTAAAGGTCTCGAAGTAGTTGGTACGGTCATACCAAGTAGTTCCGTTGGGTCTTGCTCCATGGGTACTGAGTTCCTTTGGTATGTCCGGATGCTTAGGGGTGCCTTTGAACACCATGTGTTCCAAGAGGTGAGCCATTCCTTTTTCGCCATATCCCTCATGCCTGGAACCTACCAAATAAGTAATGTTAACTGTAATGGTCTGTGTAGAATTATCGGGGAACAGGAGCACCTTCAACCCATTTTCCATTTGGTATTCGGTAATCCCTTCTACCGAGGCGGTTTTCGCCATTTGCCCAATAAGCAAATTCCCATAAACAAGTACTAGTAGTAAGCTAAGCGCGAATTTCATTTTCATATTTAAAAGTATTTGATGTAGTTCCAATATTACAAAAATTATCCTATACGTGTGGAAGGCACGGAAAAATAGCACTCTAGAATAAAGATTTTGATTGCCAAATTTTACAGGGATCCACAATTTGCGAGTATCAAATCTTCAAAATTCTTGGTTCAATTTAAACCTAAGCATGGTTTGGAACATTAATTTCGTACAAATCCATATCCACAATACCCTTTACGGGCATTTCATGTTCTTCTTTTAATATCCCTTGGTATTTAAATCCACATTTTTGGGCTATCCTGATACTACCCTTGTTGGTATGATGCACGATAATTCGCAACGTGTTCATCCCTAAATTGTCTATTGCAAATTTTGAATATTTTGCTATGGCCTGCGTCATCCAGCCCCTACCTTCAAATTCAAGATCAATACAATAGGCAAGTTCTGCCCTATATTTTTTCCAATCGATCTCTTTTAAAATTATAAGTCCGATAACCTTTTGGTCTAATTTATTTCGAATGGCGTAGGTGAGCTCGACTTTTGCATGATTTTCGATAATTTTTAAAGCGATATAATCTTTGGAAGCCTTACAGGTCAAATTTTGGTTTAAGGTTCTTGGGAAGAAATCTTTGAACCGTGCCGTATTTGAAACCATCAGTCTATTTAGACAAGACGCATCGCTTGGCTTTAATTCATCGATCTCGAAATGGTGGGTTATAATCAAGGGTTTTTTTTCCAACAGGCTTAAAAACTAAAGTAGGCCAGTTATCTCATGGTCTGTAGTTTATACGCCTTGACGGCGTCAATAAATGCTTTGGCGTTTTCAACAGGAACGTTGGGCAAAATACCATGGCCCAGGTTCACCACATACTTATCTGTTCCAAACTCGTCGATCATTTTTGTCACCATTTTTTTTATTTCTGCCGGCGGGGATAACAAGCGGGCAGGATCAAAATTACCTTGTAGGGTAATGTTGCCCCCTGTTAGATACCTCGCATTTTTGGCAGAGCAAGTCCAATCGATGCCCAAGGCCGCAGCACCGGAGCTTGCCATTTCGCCCAAGGCGAACCAACATCCTTTTCCAAAGACAATTACGGGCGCATCCTCCTTCAACGCGTCAATGATCTGTTGGTTATAGCGCCAGGAAAATTCCTGATAGTCGGTTGGCGAAAGCATCCCACCCCAAGAATCGAATACCTGCACCGCGTCTACCCCTGCCTTTACTTTGGCCTTAAGATAAGCTATGGTAGTGTCCGTAATTTTTTGTAATAATTGATGGGCTACTAATGGTTGCGTAAAACAAAATTCTTTTGCCTTGTCAAAAGTCTTACTGCCCTGGCCCTGTACACAATAACAAAGAATGGTCCACGGTGAACCCGCGAATCCTATCAAGGGGATTTCGTTGTCTAATTTCTCCTTAGTAGCCTTAATGGCCTGCATCACATAATCCAGTGCCAGATCCACATCTGGTACCACCACCCGATCAACGTCTTTTTGGCTGCGCACGGGATGGGGCAGGTAGGGACCAAAGTTGGACTTCATCTGCACTTCGATGTCCATTGCCTGGGGTATCACCAAAATATCCGAGAAGAGGATTGCTGCGTCCATCCCAAATCTACGAATGGGCTGCACCGTAATTTCAGAAGCCAACTCCGGGGTGCGGCATCGGGTAAAGAAATCGTACTTTTCCCGGATCTCCATAAATTCTGGAAGATAGCGTCCGGCTTGTCGCATCATCCACACAGGGGGTCGCTCGACCTTTTCCCCTTTTAAGGCCCTCAGGAATAAATCGTTTTTAATCATGCTTTTTGTTTATTGCCATAGGCCGCGTTGACCAATTCGATCACGCTTTCGACACTCGGAAATTTGGCGACCCTTACCTCCTTAAAACTTTTGTGGGCCGTTGCCGCAGTGGTCCCTCCTATGCAATAGGCAACTTGATCGGGCCTGTTCATTTGCAGGTAACTTTCAACTGCCGACGGACTAAAGAACATCACGCCTTCAATGCCCACATCTACCTTCACTGGCGCAAGTTTGGTCTTATAGGCCTCCACCTCGTTGAGCTTCAGGTTGTTTTCTGACAAGATGGTAGGAAGTTCATCCAACCTTTGATCGCTGCAGAAATAAGTAGCTTCCAAACCCTCCATATATTCAACAAGATGTTCCGCCAATTTTTTTGCGTTATTTTCATTGTGCTTAACCGGGCCTATCCTTTTTTCGATCAATAACTTGGTACGACGCCCTACACAGTAGATATTCTTGAATTTCAGGTCCTCGGCGGTTACGCTTGTCAATATCGACTCCACCGCATTCTTGCTGGTAATTATTACGTTTTGGATCGGGTTTTTCAGAAGGTTTGTGGACATTCTGGTCGGACTTATTTTGATGAAATCCTCAGATTCAATGCCTACCGTTTCATTGAATAGTTGTAATTGGGCCGGGGTCAATTTTTTTGTGGAATATATTTTGGCATGCCTCTCGATTTCCTGCAGCTCGTTCATCAAGCGTTTGCCACCTCGTTCTAGAATGTGATTGGCACAATCGGCAGCCAATTTCCCCAGTTCGGTCAGAGGCCCGGATTTTTCAACCTCCAATTTCTTGTTGCCCTCACGATTAAGTAGTACCCCTTTAAGGGTTATCTGTTCTAAATCGATAGTGGCCAATGCCCCGATGGGAGCTGTGCAGCCACCTTCCAATAACTTCAAAAATTCCCTTTCCAAACCTGTACAGATCTCTGTAGGTTTATGGTTCAGTTCGGCACAGGCCTCCCTGACATAATCGTTATCTTCCATGGCAACCACCATAATCGCACCCTGTGCCGGGGCTGGCAGCATCCAAGTGAGACCAATGGTGTTGGTAGGTTCAATTGCAAGTCGGTTTAACCCAGCTGCGGCAAAAATGGCTCCATTCCAATTCGATTGCTCCAGTTTTTCCAAACGGGTATTAACGTTTCCACGTAGGTCGACAACGGAATGGGTCGGGTATCTATTGAGCCATTGTGCCCTTCTTCGCAAACTTCCCGTAGCGATGATGGCTTCCCGTTGGGCCAAAAATTCCTCATTGTCTTGGTAGACCAGGAGATCTATGGTAGGGCCCCGTTCCAAAACAGCCGCTTGCACAATGCCAACCGGGAGGGAAGTGGGGACGTCTTTCATGGAGTGTACCGCAATATCGATCTCGCCTTTGAGCATGGCGACATCCAAGGTCTTTGTAAAAATCCCCGTGATGCCCATTTCATAAAGCGGTTTGTCAAGCACCAGGTCGCCTGTAGATTTCACCATGACCAATTCGATCTGATGGCCCAGGCTTTCAAGTAAATCCTTTACGGCGTTCGCCTGCCACAGCGCCAATTGGCTGTCGCGGGTACCGATGCGAATTACCTGACTCATTTGGGGGTTATTTCGAGTTGGAAAACTTTTTGAATGAGTTCTAAACTACTATCCGCGTCGATATTGTCATCTTTAAGGTGGTTGGCGAACTGTTTGGTGATTTTTTGGATGATCCTATTGGATACAAGGTCGGCTTGTTCAGTATCGAAATTGGAAACCTTTTTTGATTGATAATCCAGTTCTTCTTCCTTGATGGTCTTCAATTTCTGTTTCAGGGCCTTGATGACGGGCGCGAACTTTCTGGTTTCCAACCATTGTATAAAATCTTCCTTAATGGCTTCTATGATCAATTCCGCCTCGGGAATAAATTGCTTTCTCCGTTCCAAGGTCTCGTCGGTCAGCTGGGACAGGTCATCTAAATGGATAACCGTAACATTATCAAGGTCCGATACATCTTCGGAAACATTTTTTGGAACAGAAAGGTCTATGATCAACAAAGGTTTTTTCGGGTACACCAATTCTTTGGAAATTGTTGGGAATTGCGCCCCGGTTGCAACTATCAGCACATCAGCGGTGCGTATCTCGGTCTGAAGGTCCCCATAATTTTTAACCACCAGATTAAACTTGCCGGCTATCTTTTCGGCCTTGTCTTTGGTTCGGTTAATAAGTGTGATATGATTGTTTTTAGTATGCTTGATCAGATTCTCACAGGTGTTCCTCCCGATCTTACCTGTTCCGAAAAGCAAAATATTTTTTTCGGAAACGTCAGGGACATTCTTTAAAATGTATTGTACGGATGCAAAAGCAACGGATGTGGTGCCCGATGAAATTTCCGTTTCATTTTTAATGCGCTTGCTGGCCTGGATCACCGCGTTGCACAATCGTTCGATGAAAGGGTTGGCCAGACCTACCTTCTTTGAATGATTAAGACCGCTGCGCAGCTGACTGATAACCTCGAAATCCCCTAAGATTTGACTATCCAAACCTGTGCCGACACGAAAAAGATGGTTGATCGCCTCCTTGTTCTTATACACATAAGCAACTTCCTGGAATTCTTCAATCGTACCCTGGGTATGGTCACATAACAATTTGATCAACTGGAAAGGATGCTGGGCAAAACCGTGTAGCTCGGTACGATTGCAGGTCGAGAAGACCAAAAGACCATCTATGTCCCGTTCTTTTGCCTGCAACAAGAGGTTTTGCAATCCCTTATGGTCCAGACTAAACTTACCACGTATTTCGGCATCGGCCTTCTTGTAGTTGAGACCGATCGTATAAAAAGAATTGTGTTTTGAAATATGGTAATCCTTCATGTATCCATAGCGAACGAAAGGCAAAAATAGGGGGTATCCAAGAATTAAAATAACGCTAGCGGAATAAATAGTATCGTTTCGGGTTTTTTTGTTGCTTGCCCTAAACATTTTCATTGAAATACACTATTTTTATAGCATTAATGCGTGTTGACAAAGTTTCTATTTAGAACGTTTCTAAATAGAATTTGAAAAGCTATTTGATTATGGAGATAAAAAATATCGCTCAAGGTTCTTTTCAGGAAATATTTATAGATGTTGGTTTTGTCGTGCTCAAAATTCAGAATGATACGGCACAGGTGCAAAAGGTGTCGCGGAATATTACCAGTTCATTTATCCAATTCCATTTTTGTCTAAAAGGTGGTGCCAAGTTTGTTTTTAATGATGGCAGATATGCCCTGGAGGTCTCGGAAGAAAACTCGTTGCTGCTCTATAATACCCAGTTGGACCTGCCATTGAATATGGAGCTCAACCCACATTCTTGGATGGTTTCCATTATAATTTCGATTCGCAAATTCCATTCCTTGTTTTCTAAGGATGCAGACCACATCCCGTTTTTAAATGAGGGGAACAAGGATAAAAAATATTATTCGCAGGAAGGGGTATCCCCTGCCATTGCCGTCATATTGAGCCAAATGATGAACTACCACCTACATCCTTCCATAAAAGAGCTTTATATCAAAGGGAAGGTATACGAGCTCTTATCGCTTTATTTTAATAAAAGTGATGATGCCGACATCGAACAATGTCCGTTTCTGGTTGATGAAGAAAATGTGCGCAAAATTAGAAAGGCCAAGGAGATTATAATTGCAAGAATGGCCGAACCGCCTACCCTACAAGAGCTTTCCGAAGAAATCGGACTCAGCTTAAAAAAGCTTAAGGAAGGTTTTAAACAGATCTATGGCGATTCTGTCTTTAGTTTTCTGCTCGACCATAAAATGGAATATGCAAGAAAAATGTTGGAGAGCCGACAATACAATGTAAACGAGGTCGGATTAAAAGTGGGCTACAGTACCGCGAGTCATTTTATATCGGCATTTAAGAAAAAATATGGGACAACCCCAAAAAAGTATCTGATGGCCCTGTAATGGCAAACTTACATCGGCCTGGCCACCATGATGCCGGTATTTTTCTTGATCTTCTTCAAATAATCTGCCAAGGGCAGATCAGAGACTTCGACCCTATTTGAACCTGTGGAAGCGTGTAGAAGATGGATTCGCCCGTCCTTTTCACGTGTGGCAATCCCGGTATGGGTAATGTCCAGACCTTCGATCGCCGTGGTCAAGGCAATGATATCCCCGGTTTGGATCAAATGCTCATTTGCTTCGATCTGATCTTGTGGTAAAATACAAAGAGCCTGTCCATTCAGATAGTTTTCAGAAGCTTGTATCATTTTGAAATTCACCCCATCTTTAAGAAATGGATAGAGGTCGCGATGGGTGCTCATGAAATTGATCTTCTTTTTCACTTCCCTTCCGCCTATTTCGGAGGTTATATGCTTTAACAAACCCTTCGATTCATTGTTGGCGATCCATTCCGAAAAATAATGTAACCTGGAAGAATACCCATACATTATACCATCCTTATACCTGATGGTTTCCAATGTTTTGGTAAAGTCGTTAAATTCCGACTTACCATTTTTAAGCAAAATGCCAAAGGCCAATACATTTTCCACATAGGTGGTACAATCCAATCCATGCAAATTAATGACCAACGATTCTGTTTTGCCAATTTCCAAGGTTTTGGCCACATAAGGGGTGCCGAGGAAGGTCTTCCCAATAGCAACCAATGTTTCGCCAAAATCCTTTTCCAAAAGGCCATCAATTTCAATGGTTTTGCTTTCGAAGGCTTTTTTGTCCTCGAGCGAACAGGTAATATTTTGTCCAAAGACCGGTTCAGCCAAACAGCACAATAGCAATATCACATTGAAAAACTTCATCTTGATCATTTGTATCCAAAAATAGGGATAATTATAGGTATTCGATATAAGAAACGTATCCCCCGCCTCCTTTTACATTCTAAAAATCGTGTTCGTTCGTAACATTTTGCACGTTTCACACACTCATAAGGTAAATACTTAATCCATAGAACTTTTACAAGTCGGTTTTTTTGCCGAAATTGGAAGCTTATTGAACACCATAAACATATACCATACCATGGCCGATGAATTTGATTTGTTAGAAACGGAATCCAACTCCAAACAAGAAAAAGTAGACGTAAATTGGGGAAAGGCAGTAGACCAGATGAAGTCTAAACTAGCTCAAGAAGATGATCCCGAGGTACGTCAAAAAATCTTGAACGCCACCCTTGACGATGTCGTGGGCATGGCAGAAAAGGATCGTACTAACCTCTTGGATGCCATCAAAGATTTGACCGATTACCAAGATGAGGTCGGAATCATCTTTGAAAAGTTCTCTACCCTAAACGCCGCCGAACAAAAGGTAATCGACGATGCCCAAAAAGGTTTGGAACGTGCCAAATTGGCCCTAGAAGATGCCGAAAAGGTAAAAGACAATTGGTGGAACAACCTATGGGGCAGAAAATCGAAGATCAAAAAACGCGTTGAGGAATTGGCTATGGCGCAAAAAACTAGGGACGGGGCCGACATGAAGGCCAAGGCCATGTTCCAGGAGCGCATCGAATCTGCGGATATACAGACCTTGTTGAACGAACTCTCCTATAAAAGCCAAGCGGCGGTCGGAAGGTTGAAAAATCGGGAGGTCGAAATTAAGGAGGTTGAGGATAAACTACAGGTCGCCATCGTAGAAGCGAGCAAGAACCATACAAAAGCCTTGGAAAAAAAGCAAGAGACCGAAACCAGTCTGGAAGAGCAATATGCACTGCTAAAACAGGCCAGACAGACCCTGGAGGAAATATCGGACAAGCAATCTACCGCGTATTCAGAGGCTATAGGGAAGTTGACCACAATAGAACAAAAAGTGGAAGAATTGGAGGGCCTTAAAAACGCTTATACCACCTTGGCGGCCAGTAAAGATAGTTTTGTCCACAAACACAACCTCACCATTAAAGTATTGACCTCTTTGCGCAGTAACCTTCAATCGCATCGTGCCAAATTAAAGAGTGATACCGATGAGCGCCTAAAATACTATGATGGATATGTGGTTGCGCTAAAGGCAAGAACCGACCAAGAATTTGCTGCCATTTTAGAACACTTGGGGGTCAAGACCGACGAGCATATTGGTCAAACCTTGGCAGCAATGCATACGGCCAGTGCGAAGGCGAGACAGGAAATGATGGACAACATCCCGGTGCACGAAAAGGTAATGCAAGGGGTTTATTCCAGCTACGCGGAATCACTTCAGGAAATTCGGATCAAAGATGCCGAGATACAGAAGAATTTTGCAGATCGCTACGGTATCGATATGAAAGAAATATTTGAAGAATACTACGCGGTCGATGGCAATGCAGCAGCGAAAAATGATGGTGCCCCCGTAACTGGACCGACCAAAACCCCGGAAGATGATTTGCTGGGCTAGGATAAATTGATAAGGTCAGATTCTTAATTCAAATCTTGTCATTTATAATGCAGACCCTGTCCATGTAGACGGAATCGGGAAAAGCTTTCTATCGCAATTGACCTAGCGCATATATAAATGACACTAGTTACATTAAAAAACGACACATAAGTACAGCACAATGTCGATCAACCAGATAGTCACGCCCCTTGATAGTGCCGTTCTCGAAACCCAAGAGCAATACGCAGTTTATTTTAAGATCGTGACGCACGCTTTTAGCGAACTTGTCAACACTATAGTCAAAGAAAATATCTGCACCGAACTTGAATCGACATTTGTGCAGCAGTACTGTAAGTTGTTCACCTATTCCCTTGAGGCTTTTCGTATCAAGTACCTCTTCGACCATGAGGAGAAAATGCGCATTGATCTTACCGAATCGGGTTTTCCAAACTTTTTGGAGTTTCGATATCTCGTTAACGACCTGGAACTAAAGCAACAGTATATCGCCAAGTTGCCAAAAATAAAGGATATCAAGTCTGAATTCTTGGAAACCTTGCTGAAAAGTAAGCTCCCCATTTCGGAACAAAAGCTGCAACAAGCGGCATCGATCATTTATTATTCCTCGGTAGACCAGCAATATATTTTCAAACGTTTTGTAAAAGGCAAAATTTTGGATGTTGCCGATAAAGAGGCCGGGCAATTTTTGGTAAGTTGGGCATTTTATGACGTTACCAGCAACCGGCCCTATATCTGCTTTATGTACTTTGACCTGCACAAGGAAACGCTGGAGGATTATAAGGAGAAGATTTACGACGTGCTTGAAAACACGGCCGATCGCAATATGAACATGGAGATGATGGCCTATGCCATAGATAAAAAATTGCCCAATCTATGGCCCCGCTGTTTGCGAAAATTAGACCTCGGTCCCTTACACAGCATTTTTGCCAAAGACGAATTGCTCGTCACTCATGCCGTGCTTAAAGCAATTGCTGAAAAAACCTTGGACTTATCGGCCTTTGCGCTATCTATGGGGATAGCGGAAACCCGTTCGACGGGAAATTTTAACGAAGGGAGCTTTTTTAGTAAACAACAGCTACAAGTTTGGGCGCCTTCTACGGCCCATTCTTATTTATTCGCACCCCATAGGGTGCTACAAGTATTTTATGATAATATCCCAGAAGCCCTACATACACTAACGCAGGAACCCTTTGAAATTCCCGCCCTAAAATTAGATTAATGGAGCATAATAGTACTTTCCCCATCAAGTTGAACGAGTTGGAGGCGTTGCGCAACGAGGCCACCTCTTATCTAAAAGGGGTGCAATGGGAACAGGGACATAAGGCCAAAGGGCGTGACAAAGACCAAAAAGACAGCTCAATTCTACTGTACCTCTCCAAGGCTACCGGAGGTGGCGACGATGCGGTTATTTCCATTTCCAAGACGGTACTGTCGCTCAAAAAAAGATTGTTGCCAGATGCCATAGCCATTCCCATCCATTTAAACCAAGCCCTGTATTCATTACAAGAGGGCCTTACCATGGGCATTTGGCTCAAAGACAGCTATATGGATGCCTCCGGCCTATCCTCGCTCAACGAACGCAAGTCGACTTTGGATGCCTCCCAACGTCGTGAATACGATTCCAAATTACAAACGGCAACCGCCTTTATGTTATACGGAATCGCCTATCGCATTTTGTTCGACTTGAAGCCAATGGTCTCCGATGATCTAGCAGTCGTGAAGAATAAATTTGCCGGCATTCCGGAAGTGTCCTTGATGACCCCATCGAAGGGAATTTCCTGTATGCTTTATTACTTTGATAAATACCTTGCCCATCCCGAAATTATTGGGTCTGACCAGGAAGTCCTTAATTTTACAGTGGTTTTCTTCGAGGCGATCATCACTGAATTACAGATGCGTATCGGAAGTTTGGAATATACCGAGACCATTACAGACCGAACCTATAAGTTGGAAAAGAGTGAATTTGCGATTTCCGGTTGGGAAAATGTGCTGGAAGGGACCGCCAAAAGTGTGGAATTCAACAAGATTCGTTTCGATCAAATAGTAGGTAACCGGGACGCCAAACATTTTGCGCGCCGGCTAACCGAACGCATGCTCAGCTATGACTTTGTAGCTAAGAAAAATCCCTTTCAAGAACTTGGCGGATTTATGCCCGTATTTATGGGCTATGGTATCCCGGGAACTGGTAAGAGCATGCTCATCGCGGCCATTGCTACCCGTTTGAAGGAACAATGTGATACCCTTGAAATTCCATTTTTGTTCCATCCTATGCCAGATACATTGATCTCTACCTTTCAAGGGGGTTCGGCCGAAAAAATGGTACAATGGATGAAACCTTTACAGGATCCGAACAGGATTATTTTTGCGCCCATTGACGATGCCGAGAACAACCTACAAGAGCGTACTGCACAGGGCGTTTCGGCAGGGGTCAAGGAAGTCATCGGGGTCTTCTTACGTTATACGGAAGGGGCCTATGCCATAAATTATGGCAACAGCTCCATCGGCCTTTTTACCAACTTACCAGAAATGTTGGACAAGGCCGTTATCTCCAGGGTCCAGGCCCGCTTTAAAATAGATGGCGCCCAGACCATTCCGGATTTTATCGACCAAGACTACCTATGGTGGCACAAGCTAAACGAGCGCATGCCCAATTTTGTCAATATGAAAAATCCTGAGCGATATACGTTCTTGAGCAATCAGGGATTGGCGAAGAATTTAGGGGAAATTTTGAGCCGATTTGAAAAACCTACAGAAGCCAAAGTGCTGGAAATATATGATCGAACCGAAATAAACCATAAAACCAATGAACATGAATTCTATGCGGAACTTTATAAAAATATTCAAAAATCATTTCCCTTCTTTTCTTCCAGGGATGTGAGAAATATTCAAAGTGCCGTCTCCCTTCGACTGACCGACTTCGATCTGCCGGAAGATTGGTTCAATGACGCCTCGATATATTTTAAAAAAGACTATGAAACCAAGTTTGCAATGTTGCAGGATTTGATGAAACAAAATATGAAGGGGCTCGACTTTTCAGATATCAGAAAACAAGAAGTGGTGCGCTATCTCGATAATGTTGCCACTATTGCAGACACCGATTTTAAGCGTAAAGTAGATGCCCGTGTGCATGACCTTGAAATAAATCTTGAAGCCAATCGCGTGTTTGATAAAAATGCCAACAGCTAATGGAAAAACTAAGGGAAGTGGGATTGATCGATGGGGCATTGGTAATACTTTCCGGGTCTTTGATAGGACGTTATAACGAATGTCTGGCGCTGCTTGGGGTGAAGCCGACCAAACTTGCAAAACTATCCGTTGATGGAATGGGATGGAGCCCAGAGGTCGCCCAAGAAAAAAAAGACAATTGGTATCTTAACACAGGAGAAGCAAATGTCAATGCCATTATTTTATCGCCCGAACAAAAAGACAAACCGGTTCACATGCCATCCCACAGTTTCGACCGTGACCTCATGACCGCGGTTTTTGCCGCATACCAGCAGGAAATCAAGGATTCCACGAAGGATTCCGCAGTAATCGTCCAACAAGATCAGGACATAGACACCTTTTTTGACCCCTTTGACCTGCTCAGATATGAGAACGTCACTATTCGCTTTACCTTATTGGATCATTTGGATCAGAAGCAACAGGAACAGCAAGTATTGATACAATGGTTTAATAGGGATAACAATTTTATTGATCGGGAGGCACACAAAAAAATAATTGAATCCGCAAAGCAGTACGGGGATCTCAGGAAACGAAAATTACGGTTCGACCCAATCAAATTAAAAGTAAAATCGTTCTACACACGTGCTTTTGGTGGCGTATTCGTCCTAAGGGATTTTATAAAACCCATTCTCGTATTTGAAGAAGAACTATGGTTTAAAAAGGCCACCGATGACACGACACATGATGTGCTATTGTTCCATATCAAACACGATGAACTGATCCAGACCCTCGTACGACACCTGATTTTGGAAAACAATATTAAGAATGCGATAGGCAGCCCGCGGTACGAGCGTATTAAAAAACATATCTTTTCCAACCTGCTTACCAAAAATGAACACCCGTTAAAAGAAATAATGGACAACAAAATTCTTTTTAAAAAATATTTGGACCAATTGCCCATGGAGGCCAAGAAGACTGTTTCCGGTCCGGAAATTTATTTCCAAAGATTGGTGGTCGACAATGATTTAAAATTGGGCGAATTTGTTGACATACAATATCAAAAGGCACTCCACGAGCCACATTCTTCTTTGGAGGCAGAACAGAAAGAACTAATTTGGAAGCTATTGGCCAAAATTATGCCCATAGATCCGCTACATTTATACTGGTACGATAAGGACGCCTTTTATAGGTCCTATGAAAAATGGGATCCCAGTTATCAAGATTGGGTCATCTCAAATATCCTAAAGAACAAAAACAATTATCCATCATGACCTTAGAAATCATCGTTTTCATACTTGCAATACTATTGGGAATACTATGGTATTGGCGGGAATCAAAAAGCAATAAGTGGTATAGGCTCGCAAATAAGATAACGCATGCCAAAGACCTGCAAATGAAGCCAGAAAATCAGAAGGGATTTATCCACCAACAACCCTTTTTGTTGCGACTGGTATGGATAACTCTGTGGTTCGCCCTAAGCGCCGCCCTTGTTACATTGGTGACGCCGATCAATGTATTTTTTGTACAGTATTTCGTCTCCGCAATCGTAGGTACTTTGATCGGCTCTTATATCGCCTCCACATTTATTTTTGCACAAGACCGTACCAATAAAGAAAATATTGGGAAAATATTGGATAAAGGAAGATCCTTAATCGAAAATCTTAATGAAGAAGGCGAAAAAGTGCCAAATGAAAAGCCCTTAAAGGAAATTCAGAATAGCGAGACGCTTCCCAAGGAAAAAAAGGTGCCCAAATCGGGAAGGGACAGGCTGAAGGATAAGGGGATGATAAAATAGTTGCAATTGTAAAGTACAAAGAATTGGGAATTATGATCAAGCGGTACTGGCAAAAAGGAAAAAAACAAAAACGGATAGTAATCATTGGCACGCTGGTACTCGTGCTTTTGGTATTCTTTCTGCGCGACGATTACCAACCTGCTTTGTTGTTTATTAGAAAGTTTTGCTTCGTTCTAATGGTCATCGCTGGTTTTCTTTGGTTTACGTTATATAAATTTCGCAATGCGGTAGGTGCGGGGAAACGGGTGCTCATTCTGTTGGGTATAATGGCTTTCTTTGTATCACTTTGGTTCTTTGGACGGAAACTCCACCTCTTCCAATTCATGCAAACTTATAATGTATATAAGCACTTAAACCTGGTTGAATTGAACGAATTGCCCCTCACGCGCAACGAACGTATCCAACCCTATAATAACATTGTAACGATGGCCTATGAATCTATCGGTGAAACACAAGAGGTTTCACTTCCGCAGTTGGTGCGATTGGATAGCAGCAACCAATGGACGATGGCTGTGCAGCCTGCCAAAGAATACACTTGGCAGCGAATGAGCGATAACAGTGAAGAAATATTTACCGTTGAAAGTACCTCCCCTTTCCCAAGGTTTTCAAACGAAAATCGCGTTCAAGTGACCTTTTCAATTGGAGAATCTTTGGCGTTTAGTAGAAATACTTACAATGCGGTTGTACAAAGATTCAATATTTTTCAATTGTTTACCATGGAACCCAGTGACGTATTTTACATGAAGAACGATGGGAATCAGTGGGTACAAGTCGTTAGTTTGATCAAATGGAAGGGCTTTTTCTTTCCTTATCCCACCTATGGCGGCGTAATGGTCATCGATTCAGGGGAACACGGTTTTGGCGATTACATCGAGCGGGTCACAATTGGTAAGGGACATTATATTCCACAATCTGAAATTAAAAACCATCCCTATTTAAAAGGCCAAAATACCTTGGCTGAAAAAATATCGCGGCTTCAGGCGCAATCACTACAGTTCTTAGGGGGTTTTACTGATCCCTTGCCTTGGAACATGAAAACCGCCGTAAAAATTCCGGAACTCGAAGAAGATCAGAACCAACAACCCTATGTCACCGATTTTGATTTCGACGGCATGAAGGTGGATGCCAAGAACGGACTTTACCATTGGTTCGGATTGGAGCCCATCGGTGATGAGCGCACAAGTTTGGCCTTCAGTGTTATGATTCCAGCCGATGGTACCGACAAACTCTATTTCTACAACCACGGCGGCAAAAAAGAAGGATTGGCTGGAATTTCGGCTATGCCATTAAAAGTCGTGGAATCGCGAAAAGAATACGACTGGACGGCAAACAAACCGGTCGAATTTAGGCCTTTTATCAAGTATATAGCAGGGAGGAAGCGCTTGTTCGTCTTAGGTACGGTGGCTGCCGTTCGTGATAGCAGCAAGCAATTCGATGGTGCCGCAACCCCAGATTTGGCCTTGGTGGACGCCGAATACAGGGATGTGGTTTGGATAGATGCCAAACATCCTTCCAACTGGACCACAACTATTTTAAATCAATTGGGTGAAACATGGAAAGCATCTGAGCATTTGTCAGATAAAGATCTCTATCCGGAAAAAGTAGATAACGACATCATCGGCATTATTGTGCCAGACAGTATTGCCGTTGACACCTTATTGAGACCGGGAAATGTAAGGGACACCCTAAAAATGAATCAAAATCTTTGAAATCCATAACCTCCATAGGCGTTTGGCCTATACACCTCCGCCCTTGACCGGTCCTTGAGCAAGAATTCCTCGGTGACAAATTCCATTGCCTCTGCATCGGTATCGGTATCTTCGATCCTCATGCCCTCATTTTTATAAAATGGTTTTGTCGTAAGTCCTTTACTTTTTTCGAAGACCACTAGTTTCATATTGAAATTATTATCATAATCTTCGTTGCTTCGGGTCTTAAAATAATACCCAGTAAAATTTTTGCCACGATAGATAAGATTTCGTTTTTCGAGATACTGGAGCGAATCACGTGTTATGTTGAATTGACCCGAGTCGTACAAAATCGATTCCGCCAAATATCTTTCGTTTCGATATTCGGCAGGAAATAGATTTAATTTTTTGATGCGCTGCAGTTTATTGAATAAAAGGCCCCTACTGTTGATGTCACCAGCAAGATCTTGTAACATGCCCCTAGGTAGGTCTGTCCCTTCTTTTGCCAGCAGCATGGCATAGGTGGTGCGTATTTTTCTGTCCCTTACCAAAATTAAGCGGTCAAAGAACTGTCTCATATCTTTATCGTTCCTAAAGGGATAGAGCAAAATGGCGTAATCCTCGAGTACACCATTGTTCGAGCTACGTGAATTGTTATAATTGGTTGATCCGGCATTGACATTCCCATTGTTCCCCAATTCCCTTTTGAGTTGGATCTTGGCATCGTTTAGGATTTGCTTTCGAAACTTTCTATAACTACCCGCCTTCACAAGTCCCGCGGCCTGCAGCTTCGCCAAAATTGAAAAAATGGGCGATTTGTATTCTTCGATGGCACTGTAATCCAACAATTCGGGATACAATTTCTTGGCCAAGGGCAAGCTATCCAAAAAGGGCCGAAAGATCTTATTGATTTCCAAAGTATTCGACACCAAGGGAAGGTCTTTTGATAAAAGTTCCAATAACAGGGCTACTGAATTTTCATCAGACTTACAGCTTACAGCCTGTAATATCTTGGTCTGGGCATTTGAGTTATTATATGACTTCGCGTAAAACAGTTTTAAAAAGGGTACCACTTTTGGATCTTCCAATTGGCCAAGTTTTGAAATCAAGTAGGCCTGTACGTACCTTTTATCATCTGGATATTCAAAATCCGATATATAACGTTCGAGTGAATCAATATGCTTTTTTTGAAAATTAATATAACTAAAACCACTGTGTACTATGCTGTCGTTATTACGAAGGGCGTTAAAAAACGCTGGGGTCTTGTCCATAAGAATGTCTTTCCCAATCACTGTATCCATGAGCTTGAAGTTATCAAAAAACGCGGTTACGAACCTACTGGGAGCCTCTAGGGTATCCACCAGGGCCTTTATTTCGTATAGCAACCCGCCTTTGAGTACATTTTTGATCAGGATACCCCTTGAACTTGCCGTATCGACTAGGGTGAGTATCAATTCATGGTGGCCATCGGCATAAGTAGAATCTTTTTCCTTTATTATATTGAACTTTTGGGTATACAGCTTCTTGCGTAGGGCCCAGACAGAATCGATCCCTGGGAACATCATAAAATCATGGGATTTGTTCAATTCTACCGTTATTGCTTCATTGTTCTTGTTCTGGTATACCGTTTTTTTGACAAACGCATCATAAGGCTTTGGCCGGTTTCGTCCAGTACGGTAGAGGTTGCTGTTCTCCACAAATTTAGGGGGTATTATGGTGCTTACAGTACTGAAGAACAAAGCCGTATCTACGACCTTACTAAAAGGCTTCGGGTCAAAGGCAGGTTTGATCTTAAAGGATTCAAAATAGGTCTTGGCCTCAATGACATTATTGGTAACTATGCCCAACAAATAATAGTCCCCGCGCTTGAAAGTGGTCATTAGGTGCAAATCTTTTCCCTTCGCTGAATCTATTACGGCCCTAGATGTAAGCCTCGTGCCAATAAGGCTATCATAAATAGGACTCAATTTTAAATCTTTATAAAATCGTGCCTGGATCTGTTTTAATTCAAAACTATCGTCTTCAATCGCATTGAAATCGTTCAGCGTCGTTTTTTTGAGAAAATAATAGCTATCACTAATGGAATCATAACCCTGTGCCAAGCGATCGCCATTCCTTAAACGATTGGGAAAGTTATTTTGAACAGGCATCCTAACTTCAAAATCCTGAAACCCCGAAGTAAGCGTTTCCCATCTTTTGGTCGTCTTTCGAAATTGAATGCTATTAAATATTGTATCGGAATGCTTTTGCGCATATTCTCCATCCCCGCCCATTTTAAAAATGACAATTTCCAAAGGGGTGGAATAGATTTGATAGCGTTGGTGGTCACCATTTTTCAATTGATTTCTTATATCGAGCCCTTCAAAACCATTTTTGACAATTCGTGACTTCTCCAAAATCTTGCCTGGAATGTTTTCGAACAGCATTTTATCGAGATCGTTCAAGGTGTATACCACATCCTTTTTTAAATTAGCAAACGTGGGGATCCTGTTCACCATAATATAACTGCCGTTCGCCAGATCTGGCGACACATAAACCGTACTTGGACTTTCCGATACAGGATAAAGTTTATTATGTAGATCTATACTAAAGAAATCATCGTCTGTCGTGTAAGTAGAATATTCGTTTTGCTTAATGGATTTTTCCAATTTTTCTTTGATCTGCTTTCCTACCGCTGTCGATTTAGAGATTAGTGGCTTTACAGTATAGCCCATTTTTCTGAGCATTGCGATAACCCCTTTTTTTCCCGGTAAGTGTGCCGCTCCAATTCCTGTAAACGTTTTAGCGGTGCGTACCACAGAGTCTAATTTTATAGCCATGTTGCGGTTGCGGACGAATATCATATTTTCGAGATAATGTTCGGTGTACATCCCCTTATCAATAGAATCCAGGAGGTTGATATTCCGATCGCGATAAGCGTCCTGCAAAAGGGTCATGAAATCTTGCTTCTGCATTTTCTTTTGCAGCCATTCATCGGGTTTTTGCTTCATTGCGTTCATACTGGCACGCCCAACCAATGCGGTCGATTCTTCAAGGTCTTCCAGAGCCAACACTTGTTTTCCAAATTTTTTCCCGGATTGGTAAATGAACATGTCCAAGTAGGTCTCCTCTTCAAAATCCTCTGAAAATTGATTACTGCGGTATAGAATTCCATTTACCCGGCTGTCATCAAAGGCCAAATAGGTCGCCATTTCTTCCTTTCGGGGATTATTGAGGAGAAAAGGATAGGTATAAAAACCTTTGGAATAAAATCCGTTAGCCTGCCCGGATCCCATATACCCCATAAGTTCCTCATTGTCTAGCCATGTTCCAGGGTCGGATTCCAGTGCTACCGCCTCACTTTGGTCCAAAGCTTCGTAAAAAACGTCATCCAAGCGAAAAGCGATGCGTTTGCTAACGTGCATTGTACCATATAGATAGGAGCTTTGTGCAAGTCCATTTCCAGAGATCTCCCACAGCAGGCTATTGGCCTCCTGGGCAGAAGTCGCGAAGGTGCACATCAGTAGCAATAAAGAAATTCGGTTGCGCATAGGTTGGTCCAAATCTATAATATTTTGAACGGAAATTTTTTGTTGATCAAGTGACAGGAGCGCCCTAAGAACCCGTTTAGTTCCGTTAAAAACCCAACAGGTTTTAGCTATAACGGAATTTGGCGCCCCATATTTTTATCAGCATCAATTATTTAAAGTAATGCTGCCATTCTTTTGCTAAAATTGGTACAAGGAGCATCAATGATACCTATGGTCCCATCAAAAAGAAATTAGTATAAATCCGTGTTAAGATGCTTCGCAACCTTTATTTTTGCAACGCGTTTGTCGCTACCGTGGCAAACTAAACCATTGCCCGTGATAGCGCTTATTTTATTGGCGATTGGGGGCCAAATCATACATCAAGGACTTCGATAAAATGATGCAAATTGTTAATGATCAATCTGATGTGTGCTTAAAAAAGTTAAGATAATCAGATGAAAGGAGTACTACTCGTAAATTTAGGTTCGCCCGACAGTCCAACTGCTAAAGACGTAAAACCCTATTTGGATGAATTTTTGATGGACGAACGGGTCATAGACGTGCCCCTTTTGCTGCGAAACCTACTGGTAAGGGGTATTATTCTTCGTACAAGGCCCAAAAAGTCGGCACAAGCTTATGCTAAAATCTGGTGGGAGGAAGGATCTCCATTGGTGGTAATTTCCGAGCGATTTGCAGCAAAAGTCCGTAAACAGGTTGGTATGCCGGTAGCCCTCGGAATGCGATATGGCAGTATGACCATTAAAAATGCCCTTCAAGAACTTAAAGATCAACAAGTCACGGAGGTATTGCTCGTACCCTTATACCCGCATTATGCAATGTCGAGCTACGAAACGGTGGTGGTCAAGACCATGCAAGTGCAACAGGAATCATTTCCACAGATAAAACTGGCAACCTTGCCGGCGTTTTATAAAAATTCAGAGTATATAAAAGTACTCTCAGAAAGCATTGCTTCGGCACTCAAAGACTTCGAATATGATCATGTCCTGTTTTCGTATCACGGTATTCCCGAACGGCACATTCGAAAGAGCGACCCGACCAAATTCCATTGCAAGATAGACGGCACCTGTTGCTCGGTCAATTCGGTAGCACATCACACTTGTTATCGACATCAAGTATATGCCACTACCGAAAGGGTCAAAAGTTATCTTGGTCTCCCTGGGGAAAAGTTGAGCTCCTCGTTCCAGTCCCGATTGGCAGGAGATCCATGGTTAAAACCGTATACCGATTATGAATTTGTACGATTGGCCAAGGAAGGAAAAAAACGGTTAGCAGTCGTCACCGCCGCTTTTGTGAGTGATTGTTTGGAGACGCTTGAAGAGATCGCCATGGAGGGCAAGCACCAATTTTTAGAAGCTGGGGGAGACGAGTTTAAGCATATTCCTTGCTTAAACGATAGCGATGCCTGGGTGCAAGTGATGGCGAATTGGTTGAACAAATGGGAAGAAACTGGGAACTTGCCCACCTGAATGGAAGCACAAGCTTCGTTACCTATACCATATAGCTGTATTACCTAAAATCTAAATGGCCAAAGTATCTGCTGAACAATTAGGATCTGAGCCCATCGGCAAACTGCTTATAAAACAGGCCGTGCCCGCTTCTATAGGCATCTTGGTAATGTCCCTAAATGTGCTGGTCGATTCTATCTTCGTCGGTAATTGGATCGGTGCCATCGCTATCGCAGCGATCAATGTGGTATTGCCTGTATCCTTTTTTATAGCGGCTTTGGGGATGTCCATAGGAATTGGGGGTTCGAGCATAATTTCCCGTGCCTTAGGCGCGAATGATAAGGAAAAAGCGCTCAAAACATTTGGCAACCAGCTTACACTTACTGTGTTGCTTACCAGTGTTATGGTAGTGTTCGGCCTAATTTATGTGGATTCATTGATTCCTGCTTTTGGAGGCAAAGGCGCCATTTTCACACCTGCAAAGATCTATTATAAAATCGTATTATATGGGGTACCCCTATTGGCCTTATGCATGATGGGAAACACCGTTATACGGGCAGAGGGCAAACCAAAATTTGCGATGATCGCCATGATTATTCCCTCAGTGTCGAATCTCTTGATGGATTATATATTTATCAATGTGATGGATTGGGGCATGGAAGGGGCCGCTTGGGCCACCACCATAAGTTATGCCCTGTGCTTCCTTTATATAGCATACTTTTTCCTGTCCAAAAATTCCGAACTGAAAATTGGTTTCAAACATTTCGGCCTAGACAGGCCAATCCTTCAGGAAATTTCGGCTTTGGGCTTCGTGACCTTGACCCGTCAGGCACTGGTAAGCCTAGTGTATTTGTTGATGAACAATATCTTGTTCGGGCTGGGCGGGGAAGCCATGGTGGCGGTCTATGCGATTATCGGACGTATGCTCATGTTCGCCCTGTTTCCAGTATTTGGGGTCACACAAGGCTTTTTACCCATTGCTGGCTTTAATTACGGGGCCAAAAAATACCATAGGGTAAGGCAATCGATCAACACGGCCATAAAATATGCCATGATTTTGGCGAGTATCGTATTCGTTGGGCTATTCATCTTTCCTGCTGAAATCGCAAATCTCTTCTTAAGTGATAAGCCAGGTTTGTCGGTACATGATCTTGCCGTAAACGCCTACGTACGGGAGCATACACCATCAGCAATGCGATGGGTATTTGCTGCTACTCCCATCATCGCCTTGCAACTTATCGGAGCTGCCTATTTCCAAGCTATTGGCAAGGCCATACCTGCGTTGTTGCTGACCCTCACCAGACAAGGTTTCTTCTTTATTCCCTTGATCTTGATCCTGCCTTACTTTTTTAATGAATTGGGGGTTTGGATCTCCTTTCCCATTGCGGATGTACTGGCCACCTTGGTGACCGCATTTTATTTGCGAAAAGAAATAAAGAATACATTATAAATATAAATCATGGTTCGGGGAGATATATTAGTTTTTTTTGGCTGGCAGTTTTATTACTTTTAGAAAAACGAAATAATACCTAATTGAAAATGATAAACCGGTACACCTCACTAGTCCTTTTTGGACTGGCCCTTCTTTTATTTCCCTTCCCTTTACAATCTCAAAAAAAAAATACAAAAAGCAATATTACCAGCGCCATTCCCCAAGCACACTATTCCAGTTTGAAATATCGATTGATCGGACCCTTTCGCGGTGGGCGCTCTGCTGCTGTTACGGGTGTCCCGAACAAGCCCAACCTTTTTTATTTTGGTTCAACGGGAGGGGGGGTCTGGAAAACGACTGATGGTGGCCGTACTTGGGGGAATATCTCCGATGGTTTTTTCGGGGGTAGTATCGGGGCGGTCGAAGTAGCCCAAAGCGATCCCAACGTTATCTATGTGGGGGGTGGCGAAAAAACGCTCCGAGGCAATGTCTCCTCTGGTTATGGAATTTGGAAGACAGAAAATGCTGGTAAAACATGGACCTCAGTGGGCCTTCCCGAAAGTAGACATGTGCCACGAATCCGTATCCATCCTACCGATCATAACACAGTATATGCCGCCGTTTTGGGAAACATTTACAAACCGACCCAAGATCGTGGCATCTACAAGAGTACCGACGGGGGTAAAAATTGGAAGCAAACCTTATATGTTAATGACCAGGCCGGGGCAATAGATCTGGTCATTGATCCCAATAACCCACGTATTATATATGCCTCCACTTGGCGGGCACAGCGCACCCCATATAGCCTAAGCAGTGGGGGTGCCGGTTCAGCGTTGTGGAAAAGTACGGATAGTGGGGAAACATGGATGGAAATATCAAAAAACGAAGGCTTTCCCAAAGATACTTTGGGCATAATCGGGGTAGCCGTATCCCATAAAAACTCAGAACGTGTCTGGGCAATGGTGGAGCACAAAGAAAAAGGGGGACTCTATCGCAGCGACGATGGGGGTAAGACATGGACCATGGTGAACGACGATCGCAAGCTCCGTCAGAGGGCCTGGTATTATACCAGACTGTATGCCGATACCGAAGATGAAGATGTTGTCTATGTCGTAAATGTAAGTTATCATAAATCGACGGACGGGGGTAAAACCTTCAGCGACTTTAATGCGCCCCATGGCGACCACCACGACTTATGGATAGCACCGGAAAATCCTAAGCGCATGATTATTGGCGATGATGGCGGGGCTCAAATCTCTTATGATGGAGGAGAAACTTGGAGCACCTACCACAACCAACCCACCGCCCAGTACTATAGGGTCGCTACCGATAATTCATTCCCCTACCGAATTTATGTAGCGCAACAGGACAACAGTACCATCCGCGTAAAACACCGCAGCGATGGCTTTGGAATCGGCGAAGACGATTGGGAAGAAACCGCTGGTGGAGAGTCAGCCTGGATTGCGGTAGATCCAAAAAATGACGACATTGTATATGGCGGTAGTTATGGGGGTTTCCTGACCCGCGTGAACCACAAGACCAATACTGTAAGGGGCATTAACGTCTGGCCCGACAATCCTATGGGATACGGGGCCGAGGGCATGAAATACCGTTTTCAATGGAACTTTCCCATCCTATTCAGTAAACATGACCCCAAAAAACTATATACCTTCTCGAACCATGTGCACCTTAGTACCAACGAAGGTCAGAGTTGGCAATTATTGAGTGAGGACCTTACCCGAAACGACCCCGCCAAATTGGTCTCGAGCGGTGGCCCCATCACCCAGGACAATACAGGGGTGGAATACTACTGTACCATTTTCGCAGCCAATGAGAGTCCATTAAAGGAAGGCCTTATATGGGTTGGAAGCGATGATGGTTTGATCCATATTACCCAAGATGGGGGTAAGACATGGCAGAACGTTACACCAAACGCAATGCCCGAATGGAACATGATCAACAGCATTGAACCCTCCGCATTTAATGAAGGCACCTGTTATGTGGCCGCCACGCGCTACAAGTTGGGGGACTTTCAGCCCTATCTTTATAAGACCACCGACTACGGCAAGACCTGGAACAAAATAACCAACGGGATCAACCAAGAGCACTTCACTAGGGTCATCCGTGAAGACCCAAAAAGAAAAGGACTTTTATATGCCGGCACCGAGACGGGTATGTACATTTCCTTCAATGATGGCGTCAATTGGAGTCCGTTTCAACTAAACCTGCCCATTGTACCCATCACCGACCTTACCATTAAAGAAGACAACTTGATCGTCGCAACCCAGGGACGCAGCTTATGGATCATAGACGATTTAACGGTACTGCATCAATTAGACGATCAAAAAAAAGACATGAATTCCATCTTGTTCAAGCCCAAGGACGCCTATCGTACCAAAGGCGGAACAAGGAAGGAACCATCCAAGACTGAGGGACAAAACCATCCCAACGGGGTCGTGACCCATTTTTATGTAAAGGATTATGTGGAAAAGGATAGCGTACGGCTTACCTATGCGAATCTTAAGGGTGATACGTTGGCGACCTATACCAATGGTTCCAAGAAAAAAGACAAAAAATTGGAGGTCAAAAAAGGCGGTAACACCCATGTATGGGATACCCAGGGCAAAGGGGCCGAAAAATTGGATGGAATGATCTTATGGTGGGCCAGCTTAGAAGGGGCCAAGGCTGTTCCGGGAACTTATAAAGTTTCCCTCAACGTTAATGGAACAGATCAGACCCAACAATTTACGATAATCCCCGACCCAAGGGCAGAGGTTTCTGTTGCGGAAATGCAGCAGCAATTCGATTTTGTGAGCGATGTGAACGCTACCCTGGAAAAGGCGCATCAATCCATCAAAAAAATAAGGAAGATCAATACCCAATTAGAGGCCTTTACCAAACAATACAAAGACAATGTGGCTACCAAGGATCTGGTGGAAAAAGCCAAGGCCATGAAGGATAAATTTGGAGCCGTGGAAAAAGCGCTCTATCAGACACAAAACAAGAGCAATCAAGACCCATTGAATTTTCCCATCCGACTCAATAATAAATTAGGGCACCTTAACAGTTTGGTCGCCTTGGATGATTTTCCTCCAACAGAACAGGACATTCTGGTCAAAAACGAACTAACTACCCAGATAAATGCACAACTCCAGACCTTTGATGCCTTGATCTCTAAAGAAATCCGGGAATTTAACGATGCGTTCAATACCTTGAACCTGAGGTACCTTTTCGTGGAGGAATAGGCAAACCAGCTGCTCCCTGGAGATGGTTAGGTGAAGACAATAGCACCAGTAACATAAACCGGCTGGAACAAGTATGACAGTATCCCACCCTTAAATGGAATTGATTATTTATGGACTTTGTTTACAGCGCAAATTAAAAATTCAAACACTCAAATGAAAAAGCTAATCTTACTTGTTTTTATCTTTACTGTAGGCGATGCATTTTGCCAACTGGCGAATGATTATTTTAAGCCCTTAAAATATCGAAACATCGGTCCCTTCAGGGGTGGACGTTCGGTGACGGCGAGCGGTGTAAAGGGGGATCCCCTGACCTATTATATGGGAACCACGGGGGGTGGACTATGGAAAACCACCGATGGTGGACAGCGTTGGAACAATATTTCTGATGGCTTTTTTGAGATGGGCTCTGTGGGTGCCGTTGCCGTGTCGACCTCACATCCCAACGTCATTTATTGTGGCATGGGAGAGCATGCCCCGAGAGGCGTAATGGCTTCCTATGGCGATGGGGTCTATAAGTCTACCGATAGTGGGAAGACTTGGAAGAAAATTGGTTTGGAAAAGACACAACATATTTCACGAATCGTTATCCATCCAAATAATCCTGATATCGTTTATGTGGCAGCACAAGGTGCGCTGTACGGACCAACCCCAGATCGGGGAATTTATAAGTCGGTAGATGGAGGTGCCAACTGGAAAAAGACCCTCTTCGTGAATGATCTTACGGGGGGTGTCGAACTTTCCATTGATGTCAATGCCCCAGATATTTTATATGCCGCCCTATGGGAGCACCAACGCAAGCCCAACATTATTATAAGCGGTGGGGCAGGTAGTGGCCTTTATAAATCAACAGATGCCGGGGAAACTTGGAAGGAACTTACGGAAGGCCTCCCGAAGGAAAAAGGGAAGATGGCCATAGCGGTGAGTCCTGCCAATTCTGAGAAGGTTTATGCCCTGATCGAAAGTGATTCGAATGCAGACAAAGGTGGACTTTTTATATCCGAAGACGCTGGTATGCACTGGAACATGGTGAGTGGCGACAACCGATTGGTACAGCGCGCCTGGTATTATATTGAGGTGTTCCCGGATCCCAACAATGAGAATGTTATATATGTGATGAGTGCCCCTTTTCTGCGCTCGATAGATGGCGGTAAAACATGGGAAAGTCTTTCTGCCGCACATGGCGATTATCACGATCTCTGGATCAATCCGGATGATTCGAACAATATGGTATTGGCTGATGATGGCGGCGCTTCTATCAGTTTTGATTTCGGAAAAAATTGGTCTTCCCAAAACATTATGCCGACCGCCCAGTTTTACCGCATCAGCACTGATAATTTGTTCCCTTATAACATCTATGGTGGTCAACAAGACAACACATCCGTAAAAATTGCCAGTCTCTCCTTAGGGAGCAGTAGTATTTCAGCACGGGATTGGAGCGATTCCGCAGGTGGGGAAAGTGCCTTTCTGGCTTTTGACCCTGATAACCCTAGGTTTGTCTTGGGCGGAAGCTATCTCGGTACCATAGACGTACTCGACACCCAAACTAAATTAACGACCCAGATAATGGCCGCGCCAATTCAATATTTGGGGCGGGCTGCCCGTGATATGAAATACCTATACAATTGGAATGCCCCTATCATCGCATCCAAACACGAACCAGGTACTTATTACCATTGCCCACAGATGGTACTGCGCACTAGGGATATGGGCGTGACTTGGGAAGAAATCTCTCCCGATCTCACACGTAATATGGATGATAAACAAGGTAAGGGTGGTGGTCCATACACGGTGGAAGCGGTAGGGGCCGAGAATTACGGCACCATATCTTATATGATCGAATCGCCCCATGAAAAAGGTGTTTTTTATACAGGGAGCGACGATGGTTTGGTGTATATCACAAAGGATGGTGGAACTACCTGGCAGAACGTCACCCCTAAAGGACTACAGGAGTGTTTGGTGAATGCTATAGAAGTTTCCCCGCACGATCAAGCTACTGTTTATATCGCCACGACCCGATACAAATTCAACGACTATACCCCTGCACTTTACAAGTCAACCGACTATGGCAAAACTTGGACGAACATCAGTATGGGAATTCCCTATGGCTCATATACCCGTGTGGTTCGGGAAGATGAATCAAGAAAAGACTTATTGTATGCAGGTACGGAAAAAGGTATTTATATTTCTTGGAACGGCGGTAAAAAATGGGAAACTTTTCAATTAAACCTCCCCGCCGCTCCGATCACCGATTTAAAAGTGCACCATGGAGATCTGATCGTGGCGACCTCGGGCAGATCTTTTTGGATTTTGGACGATCTCAATACGCTATTACAATATGATCCTATGGCAAAAGTACTAAAAATTTATGCCCCTGAAACTACACTTAATGGTACCTGGGGGAGTCCGTTGAACAATAATTCCGATGAATTTAAGGGAACGGGGGCTTTTGAAGGTATAAATCCTGCCAATGGCATGGTGATCTATTATGAATTGGGCAAAGTGAAAGACTCCATGGAACTGGTCCTTGAGGTTTTGGACAACAAAGGAAAATTGATACGCAGCTTCAGTTCGGAAAAAGACAAGAATTACAAAAAGCACAATGGCGGAGGGCCACCCCCAGCTCCGGTACTCCCAAAAAAAGTAGGGCTCAACCAGTTTGTTTGGGATCTGGCCTATCCTATAATCCCCGGAATCCCTGACGTATATATGGAGGCCAATTTTCGTGGCCATATGGCTTCGCCAGGAACCTATACACTCCGATTAAAATATGAAGGCAAAACGGTCGAGACCCAAGGAACCGTAAAGGAAACACCAAGCTTTTCGACCCAACCTTCCCAGTATGCCGAATATGATGCCCTGATGGGCGAAATGGAACAAAAAGTAACCAAAATGCACAATATTGTAAATGGGCTTTACCAGGCACAGCAGCAGTTGGAACAGTTATTGCCCTCCCTAAAAGACAACGCGCTCAAAACCAGTGGAGAGACATTATTACAGCAAATTAAAGATTGGGATGGGGAGATGGTTCAACGAAAATCGAAAGCTTATGATGACGTGGAAAATTTCCCGAATAAATTTACCGCAGAGTACATGTTTTTGATCAACGCCACCAATAGTGCCATTCCGAGGGTCAATCAAGCCTCCAAAGACCGAAAGGCAGAACTGGATATCCAATGGACGTCATTGGAAAAAAGGGGCGAATCATTGATGAAAAATGCGATCCCCGCTTTCAATCAGAATCTATGGAATGCGGGCATCGGGGCCATTCATTTTTAAGGACTCTTGTTTCAGGTTTCGGGTTTGGCTAACTTTGAACAATAACCTGAAACCTTGAACCCATAGTGTCCGACTATTATAACTCCATCAAAGCGCTTCACCTCATCTTCGTGGTGACTTGGTTCGCAGGGCTATTCTATATCCCCAGACTGTTCATTTACCATATAGAAGCTTCCCAAAAACCCTCTCCAGAAAAGGAGATATTGGGCCATCAATTAAAGTTGATGACCAAACGCCTATGGTACATCATTACATGGCCCTCAGCGATTTTGTGTACCCTATTTGCCATTTGGTTGTTGGTGTTGATGCCAGCATGGTTAAAAGAACCTTGGATGCACGTAAAACTTGGTTTTGTTGTCTTGCTTATTATATATCACCTAAAAAACCATCAAATTTTCAGACAGCTCCAAAGGGATGAGGTAAAATACACTTCCAAATTTATGAGAATTTGGAACGAAGGTGCCACGATCATACTTTTTGCCGTGGTCTTCCTTGTCATCTTAAAAAGTGCCTTTAACTGGATTTTCGGTGTAGTGGGTATCATAGTATTGGGGGTACTGCTCATGTTAGGCATAAAGCTCTACAAAAGAATTCTGGAGCGGGGTCAGTAGGCAGTCCTTCGCCAGGGGCCCTGCCTGCGGCAGGCAGGTTCGGAGGATAAATCAGTAGGCAGTAGGCAGTAGGCAGTAGGCAGTAGGCAGGATATAATAAACAATTAGCAGGAAACAATCAGCAATCAGCAATCAGCAATCAGCAATCTGTAATCAGTAATCAGTAATCAGTAATCAGTAATCAAAAATGAGAATTTGGTGCCGATCTTTGTACTCGCTACCCTAATTGAAGTTGAATTTGCTAAAGTCCCCGATCGGATTGGATGGTCTCATAGGCCTTTTGAACCTCTTTGAATTTCTCCTCGGCCCCGTATTTAATGGCTTCATCGGCAGTATTCACAAGGTCTGGATGATATTTCTTCGCCATGGTACGATAGGCCTTCTTAACTTCCTCGTCGGTAGCCGTCTTTTCTATTTCCAAAATTTTATAGGCTGTATCGGCCGACTTAACAAACATAGCCTTGATACTCTCGAAATCGCGCATGGCAACCCTAAAATAACCAGCAATTTCACTTATTTTATTAATTTCCGGTTGGCTGATCTGCCCATCTGCTTGGGCAATACCGAACAAAAAATGTAGTAGTTGTAACCTTACTTCATAACGGGTACGTTGGTTCAGGTAGGTAGCGATACGTTGTGCGTTGATTTCGTGCTTCTTGTTAATATCGTTAAACGTCCTAAAAATGGCATTTGCCTTTTCCTTCCCATAGGTGGCGACAAAGTATTGGCGAACATAATCCATCTCGCTTTGACTAACGGTTCCGTCTGCCTTGATGACGATGGAGCACAATGAAAGAAGGTTGAGCTCAAAATCCGCTGGGGATACATTCTGTCGGGTAATATCCCTAAATATAGTCTTTGCCCCTCCTCCACTACTATTGAGATTGTCAATGAAGCTACCCAAAAGAAACCCTATAATTGCGCCAGGAAAGCGGAATAAATAATAACCCAAAAATGCGGCAATCCATTTCGTCATATTGTATTCGATTTTTTCAAAGATATGATTTTGGGC
>JBBKWR010000060.1:0-3026 GCA_037969055.1 Flavobacteriaceae bacterium
GCGTTGAACAGCTTTTCCTGATAGTGTTTTTTTCCCTGCATACCTAAAGTTACGATCCATTACCCGATCGGCAATGATCCTCAACGACTTTTTTCGCTAACTTGTGCAACAGGCACAATATATAAAAATAATAGCCGATATAGTGGTAAATACAAGAGTTGTAGCTTGCATAAACCTTCTTTCGACTCTACAGGTAATTGCCACGCAATCGGCTACTATTCTTATACCTACCGTTAGGCACAAATTAAAAACAAGAGTATGAAAAATAAGTCCAATGGTTGGTATATAATAAGTTGGATTTTTGGAATAGTCTTTTTTATAATAGGAGTTCTAAATGTGATTTTTGTACACTTAGTTCCCGGAGTTTTTTATATTGTTATTTCCCTGATTTATATACCTCTGGTAAATACTTTCTTCCATAAAAAGCTAGCTTTCTCGATACCAATCGCCATAAAAATCATTTTAGGACTTATTATCCTATGGGCAACATTAGCAGTAGGTGACCTAATGGAAATGATTGAGTCATGGATGGGATATTGACAAAATCAAACTTAAACTGTACAATACAGTTGGAAAATAATTAAAAAACAACGTATGCCAACAATGGCTATAATTCATTGTGGCCCTAGTGCCACAAAAAAAGATAAAATTTAAATAAAGACTGATTTCGGTAGGAATGTTCCCTGCGGGAAAATCCACAACGAAATGATACCCGAACCGTTATGAGCAATTTGAAAAACACAAATCGGCCTGAAATAACATGACAAAAAAAATCAAAAAAGTACTTAGAATAGTTTTTATTGTTGCAAGCATATCTTCTTTGTGGTTCGTGCCATGGATTTTGGTAAAGGCTTGGATTTTACCACTACCTGATACGGTTCTAGAGCAAGTAGATGAAGCAATTGGATATGGGTTTGATGGAATGATTGTTTATGTGGACGAAGCAGGAAAACCTCCAGCGTTTTATACAGGTGGCTGGAAAGACCGAGAAAACAAAATACCTGCCGACCCGAAATCATTATTCAAAATTGCAAGTATCAGCAAGTTATATGTCGCAGTTTCTATCACCAAACTAGCCAAAAAAAAACGTTTGTCCTTAGATGAAACGCTCGATGATTACTTTCCCGAACTAGTAAGCAGAATTGAAAATGCGGAAAAAATAACCTTGAAAATGATGGTGCAACATCGAAGTGGAATTCCCAACTTAACAGATAATCCCGCTTTTTGGGAAGATGAACAAAAAAACAGTAAAAATGCCCTTGAATTTGCCCTTGATTTACCAGCTAGTTTTGAACCAGATCAAGGTTATCAATATTCAAACACAAATTATTTGTTGCTTAGCAAAATTATTGATAAAGTATTAGGATATAGCCACGAAAAATATATAAAGGAGAAAATATTGATTCCACTCAAATTGAACAATACATTTTATTCTCTTAAAGAAGTAAATTTAGATGATGTTATGAGTGGCTACTATGTTGGCGTTAAAGAAGATTTTAAGTCCAATGAAAACGGAATGTTAGCTACCGCAGAGGATGTTGGTATATTCTTGCGTGCATTAAACGATGGTTCAGTATTTGATGAAGGAGAGCAGGAAATCTATCCCTACGTCTATGACCATGGCGGTCTAGTTCCAGGTTATCAAAGTCTTGCAGAATATCATAAAGACATCAATACGGTTGTAGTTCAGTTTATTAATACAACTGATTTTGAGGGTTATGAATGGAACTTATCGGAAATTATAATTAACCGTATCACAAAAATACTGAGAAGAAAAAAAAGCTCATAACTATGTATAAAAAAATAGGGCAGAAACGTGCTTAAACAAAGGCTTGGGCGTATTTACCAAGCCTGCCTGCCAGCAGGCAGGTCCGCCAAATCTTTTGATTTGGCTTTTAGAAAAATAAGGTAAAAACAAAATACAAAAGAATCGGCTTGTGCTTAAATGGAAAGGTCATCGCTTACCACCTACCCTACTTTTCTTATACAAACCGAAACCGTTAGGTACAAGCTGAAAAAAATCATAAAAGTTACCGTTTTGGTAACTTTTTTTGTATATTTGTTTTAAAGATTTCAATTTGAGAGTAATTGCAAAACGGACTTTGAGAGACTTTTGGACTAAGCACGCGGATAGCGAACAGCAATTGACTGCTTGGTACAGGGAGACAGAAAAATCGGAATTTAAGAACCTTAACGAATTGAAAAAGGAATATCCGAGCTCTAGTATATTGAAGGACAATAGAATAGTTTTCAATATAAAAGGTAATAGGTACAGACTTATCGTGAAATTCAATTTCGAGTACCAAATCTGTTGGATTCGCTTTGTTGGAAATCACGCGGAATATGATAAAATAAACGCAAACGAAATTTAAAATGAAAATAACACCTATCAGAAACGAAAAAGATTATCAGAACGCACTTGTAAGACTCGAACTGATTTTTGACGCAAAAAAGGGTACCGAACAAGGCGACGAACTTGAAATTTTATCGATTTTAATCGACCGATATGAAAACGAGAACTTCCCGATTGGAATGCCGGACCCTATCGAGGCCATCAAATTCCGCATGGAGCAAATGGGAATGAAGCAAAAGGACTTGGCAGAGGTCGTGGGATTTAAGAGCAGGGTTAGCGAAATTTTAAGCAAAAAAAGAAAACTGACTTTGGACATGATAAGAAAACTCAATACGACTTTAAATATTCCAACAGAGGTTTTGGTTCAAGACTACTAGCGGAAAAAACCTGTGCCTAACAATGCCTAACCAAATAGGGCGATAAGTGCCGTATTCATTGGCTTGGGCGTGTTTGCGAAGCCTGCCTGCCGGCAGGCAGGTCCGCCAAATCTTTTGATTTGGCTTTTAGAATAATAAGATAAAAACAAAATGCAAAAACTCTGGCTCATAGTGAAGACCTGCCTGTATCCTATGACTTGGGCAAGTAATTAGTTATAATTTTTCTCTATTGTTCAGGATGCATATTTCATTGTATTGACATATGGTGTTCCCCTATCTACAACGGCAAAGGCCCT
>JBBKWR010000061.1:0-3189 GCA_037969055.1 Flavobacteriaceae bacterium
TTTCTTATCCTGGGGATCCTTGACATGGGCAAGGCGTTGAACACGATTTTGGCCGGAGCAGGGGTCGTCGGACTCGCAGTTGGGTTGGCCCTACAGGGCGCTTTGGCCAATACTTACGCGGGTATAGTATTATCTTTTATTAAACATATCAAATTCGGCGACTGGATAGAGACAAGCGGGTTTGAAGGAGAGGTCGTGAATATTGATCTTCGTGCCGTGACCCTCAAACAATCGGATAATAACATGGTATATATACCTAACAAATTAGTGGTGGAAAACCCATTCAAAAACTTTTCAACCACGGCCCAATCTAGGGTCATATTAAATTGTGGGGTGGGATATGAATCAGATCTTAAAGCGGTAAGGGAAATTGTCCTGGAAACCATTTCTTCTTCTTTTCAAGCAGTGGCCAATAAGACAGATGTTATTTTCCTGTATAAGGAATTTGGAGATAGTTCCATCAATTTTGAAGCCCGTTTTTGGATCGACTCTACCTCCGCCCTAGAGGTTGCCAATGCCAAAACCAAAGCGATCATAAATATCAAGGAAGCCTTTGATAAAAATGGTATAAACATCCCATTTCCAATCCGTACGTTAAAATTTCCAGAAAATATTCAACTAAGTAAGTCCTAACAAGGCTTTGCGTTAGCGTTAATGTTTTACTTAAATGAACCAATGGGCGTTGGTTGTGACCCGTAATTTTACAAGACCGAAAAAATATTACAAGGATATTTTTTAGAACCAGTATCCCACCCCTGTTTTCCCAAATCGGCCCAAATCCATTATCCCCAGGATAATTGCTAAACAAAATACCAAAAACATGTACTATAAGTTGTCTAATACAGCTAAGCGCACAGATATCGAGGACACCTTTGAAATACCCTTCAAATATCCGGATCTGTATGTGCCCGAAGTAGTTATATTTGGATTGAACGAGGTAACAATACCCATAATTACTTCGGAAAACAACACGCAAATCTCTTTGGCCATATGGGGCATGTTGCCCTCTGGCTATAAGGGAGATTGGGCGGCATTTCAAAGTGTTGCCAATACCTTAAATCTTACCGAGAATTCGTTAGAACATAACGCCTGGCAAATGGAAGCCTTTAAGGGCAGAAGGTGTTTGGTTATCGTCAACGGATTTTTTACTTCATTATTGAAGAACGGGGAAGTGTATCCGCATTACGTTAGTTTCGCCTCCAAAAAACCTTTTCTTTTGGCCGGGCTGTACAATCATACGGAGGACGGATTCTTAAGTTGTTCGATTCTCTTAGGCAAAGCGAGCGGCATGATAAGTCGTTATCAAAACCTCTCCGACCTAATGCCCAAAATCATTGATAAGTCCAAGATGTCCAGTTGGTTATCTACTGATACAGATCAATTGGAATTGAAGCATATTTTAAAAAATACCATCTATACCGGATTGGAAGTGCACCCGATCGCAAAAGAATTGTTCAATCAAGATATTTCCTATGATTCTATGCTAGCTCCTTTTCGATATAAACAAATTCCACCCCGAGAGTAATTCATTCCTAGTGATAATTTCGTTGTACGAAATGGATCAATTTTTATTCAATATGCATTAAACGAATTGCCTTAGGCGTATTAAATTCGTAGGAAAATATAGATACATGGATACTTTAAACTTATTTATTGGTGTATTAGTCGGGTTGATCATTTTCATTGTGGGCTTAACAAGTTTTAAGGTTTTCAGGCTATTCCGTGACAAACCGGAGGATGATTACAATTCACATCCCGACCAAATCGAAGATCAAACCAATTCTTTTATTGATGCCTCTCAAGACATAGCTATTGATGTAGCGGATTTAGACGCAGGCAATGAACTGAGCGCAATGAAATACAAATTGGAAATGTTCATGCTGCGCAATAGGTTCTATAAAAATGATTTAGAATAAAGATGTTAAGCAATGGGCATCTAAAAAAATTCCATTGTTCACAATTAAATTTTAATATTATGAGTACATACACAGAAACAGTAGGCAAAAAGTTGAATAATCTTTTGGTAAAAACATATGATGCGGAAAAAGGATTTAAAAAAGCCGCTGAAAACACCCAAAACAATTATTTGAAAGACTATTTCCAAAAAAAGGCACAGGAACGATATGCATTTGGGCATGAATTAAAAAGTGAACTAAACGCCTTCGGACAAGATCCCGATAAGGGGGGCAGCCTAACAGGGCAGGCACATCGTACATGGATGGATGTAAAGGCCATGTTCTCTGCGGATGACGAAGAAGCAATGTTGGAAGAAGCCATACGAGGGGAAAAGGCGGCAGTGTCGGAATACGACGATGTCTTAAACGAGACAACCTTACCCGTTAGTACGAAAGCAATTTTATCGAAGCATAAAAGCACCATAGAAAGTGGTCTGAATGCCATAAAACGCTTGGAGGATATAAGCTAAAAATAAGTATTCGTTAAAATGAAAATGGGCAACTCTTAGTTGCCCATTTTTTATTGCCCTACTCTGATGCCAATTAAAAGTGCCATAACCCTGATTTATGCGATTTATATCAGGTTATCGCGTCAAATTCATAATGGATTGGGTTAAACAAGAATCGTTCAATAGTTGAAATTTGTATTATATATAAGGATGGGACAAAGCCCCCCATAACTAAATTATTAACCACTAAAAATAAAAATTATGTTACGTTGGACAGTTACATTTATAATTTTGGCCATCATAGCAGCAGTATTCGGTTTCGGCGGAATCGCTGCGGGCGCGGCCAGCATAGCCAAGGTGATGTTCTTTATCTTCATTGTACTCTTTATCGTTACTTTGATAACGGGAAGAAGAAAGGTTTGAACAATTAATCATTAACCCATTAAAAATAAAAATATGAGAAAATCATTATTTATGTTACTTTTTACTCTTATGGCGCTGTTAGCAGCATCAAGCTGTAGGGAAAAAACAACTGGAGAGAAAATTAAGGATGATATAGAGGAAGTTGGCGATGACATCAAAGATGGGGTAGAGGAAGTTGGCGATGATATCAAAGAAGGTGTCGAGGAAGTCGGTGACGAAATAGATGATGCTACCGATGATAATAACTAATGATTAGGTAGTTACATGAGACAGGCGGATCAATCTTAATGATTTTTCCGCTTTCTTTTTATTACTTATATTCAAAATTAAAGCAATAATCATGGAGAAAAAACTTACCAGAC
>JBBKWR010000062.1:0-2513 GCA_037969055.1 Flavobacteriaceae bacterium
TAGCTTCCTTTTTCTATTCCCCTTTGACTAAAAATTAAAATGGACTCTTAGATATAAGATAAGTGCATCCCAAGATTATTGTGGCATATGCACTGCCGCCCAATCATCGGAACAGGCAAAGCCTTCCGTACCCGGGGGTACGATGCAACCGCCATTGTAGGTATGGGTTTGTGCATAGACCATTCCTGGAATTTTAGGGCCATGGGACCTTAATATCAAGTGCACTTCTGCCGATTGGGCATCATGCAATCCCCCAACTAATGGTAAATCAAAAAGTGCATTGATCGATCCAGAAGCATCATTCTCCATTAGATGGGCAGAAAAGTTACCCTTGCCATTGGGACCAACAACACCCCCTGTTGCGGCCATGACCTCTGCCTCTGCCACTACGAGATCTGAATCGTCACAATCACCCACACAGGCAGCTGGATCATTAAAGATCACCCACCATAAGGTATAGGTGCCTTCGGGCAAGCCGGAAGCTTTAAAATTGACGGTAATGCCATTGTGTTGTCGGTGCAAGGTTGACGTACCAATCACATCGCCATTGGCAATTACAAATACATCAACAGTTTGCTTACTGTTGGACTTAGCCGATACTCCATTAAGCAATTCGCTTTCCGTGTCTGCAGGAAACGTGTCAAGCGTGGTATCCTGACTACAGGAAAAAAAGATCAAAACAAAAAGTACAAGTAAAAATTTACTGATTACTTTCATAATAATAGGATTAAGATTGTTTAAAAAGAAAGGTCAAGAAGCGTTATCGCATCAGGTATTCGATCCTTTTTTAGTAGAGGATCAGGGGCTCATAGGCATTGCAAATCAGGACCCATTGGTCCTATTATATAAAAACTTAAGGGTGTAGTTTTATTTCCAAGATTCCGATGAATCCTATTGGAACAGCAATCTAAAAGGGAGAAAGGTAGGGGGATAGGATCAAAAAATTACCTAGGGTCATATTAAAGATATGAAAATTATTTCAAGATCTATATTTTACTTATATTTTAACAATTTTGTCAATTAACATTCTGTTATTCAGCATATTATTTAGATTGAAAAAATGGTGCGTGAAAATACCTTTAAACAAAAAACCGAGGCGTTTGGCCCCGGTTTTTAAATTACGTATGTCCTGATTTAATGGACATTCCTATATCACGATTGAGGAGGGTTGAATTCATCCCTAAAGGATAAGAAGTCTTATTGAGATATAACAAAACATACAAGATACTTCCGTAAAACTAATTTTTAGCTTCTTTTTTAAGTCAATCGAAGTGATATCCTTTACTAAATTTCAGATTTACCCATGCACTACTTCTCAATTCTCAGGAGGATGAACGGCAAAAACAATGTCGGCACATTCCCCTATTACATCTGGATACACGGTAAAAGGTAAATGCAACAATGGCACATCACAACCACCGCCATAAGAACCAATTTGTTCGTTGACCAAACCAGGAACTTTAGGACCATGGGTTCTTAAAACCACATGCACTTCCGCATTAAAAGTATTTCCGCTTTGTAATCCTCCAGCAGGTGGAAGGCCGAAAAATGACTCATTGATCGATCCGGAAGCGTCGTCTACGTTTAAATGCGCAGAGAAATTGCCTTTTCCATTATTTCCTACAACATGACCAGCGGCATACATAACTTCTACTTCCACGACATCCGCATTGGCAAAATCGGGTTCATTACAGGCCCCAGGAGTCTCACATTCTTGTGGTTGATTCCAAATTACCCACCAAATGGTGTAGGCACCAGGGATTAAACCATCTGCCTTAAAATTTACGGTAATCCCATTTTTATTTCGATGCAAGGTGGAAGAACCGGTAACATCTACGCCTGGAATAGGGCTGATAATATCGACGGTAGTCTTAACGTTGCTTTTTGCCAATACACCCTCGATAAGGTCAGCATCCGTTTGCGCCGGAATGCCCTCTAAAGTAGCTTCCTGAGTACAGGAAAAGGTGACCAGAGTCACGATCAGTAAACATAATTTTACTAGTTGTTTCATCATTTAAACATTTAATTTATTAAGAAAGCTGACAAGAAACAGAACTGTTTCAGGTATGGAGCCCTATATGTTATAAGGTCCGATCAAGAGGAAACTTTTGAGGAAACTAAAAAAGGGAGAACTGTATCGGTTGATTTCGATTAACACATAAGATACAAAAAAATATACTTATAAAAAGGTATCTGAATGAAAAAGAACAAGTTACCTTAAATAGTATATTTCTGGAAAATCAAACCTATCCAAAATTATAAGGAGAATCAACATTTCGTGGTAGTATGTACGCCTGGCTGAGTCACCCCTGCCACTACAGTTTTTGAAGTGCGCTCACGAGCACATGAATAAAAGGCTAAAATAATCCAGGCTGTACTCCGCCTTTTATCCTTCCCAAATGTTTATAGGCCAATTCGGTCACTTCCCTGCCCCTGGGGGTACGCATGATAAAGCCCTGTTGGATCAAAAAGGGTTCGTACACTTCCTCTATCGTCTCCCCGCTTTCCGAAAC
>JBBKWR010000063.1:0-17512 GCA_037969055.1 Flavobacteriaceae bacterium
AAACGAATGGCATAGATCGATAAGATGATCAATACGCTGATCATGGCCACGTTCAGACTTAAAAGCGACGCAATGGCTATCGTGACACCAAAAATCACAAAGAAAAAGGTACGCACGACAAATGCTGTTTCCAAGGTGATGATATGCAGTTCATGGTAGAGTTGGGATATTCTGTCGTTTTCCAAAAAGATGGCCGTTTTTCCCGGAAAGAAAAGTTTGATATTTTTAATGATCAATCCAAAAACAAGGATGATGATCAGTGAGGATAGGTGGAATTTTTTCCCAATGGCATATAGCAGCACAAGGACGGCGATCAGTAAAAATAATTTAGCCTGACTTTTTATCCGCTGAAAAATAAGGATGATGGCGTAGCTGGCAACCAATGAGATCAAGATGGTCAGAATAATGTTACCTGCAAAGCCAACAACGCCACTATCTTGGGCAGGATCATATGCGGCCGCTAAAAAATAAAACATCATGATACCCATGATATCAGAAAAGGTGCTCTCGTAAATATGAAACTCTTTCTTGGCTTCCGCAAGTCCACTAACACTGGGAATAATTATGGCGCTCGATAAAACCGATAGGGGTGTAGCATAGAGCCATGCCGACTGCATGTCCATCTCAGGGATAAACTGATACAAGATCAGTGCCGCGACCCATGCCGAGCCAACGAGACCGATTAGCGCGATGGCCAGCGATTTGAGAATGGGTACTAATTTCTCGCGTTTCAGTTCCAGTTCCAATGCTGCCTCCAAAACGATCATGATCAATCCAACGATGCCTAAAATTTCGAGGGCCCCGTCAAAATTTGGCAGTTCCGGCAAGAAGTATCTTAGGGCATATTGTATAATAACCCCCAAAACGATCAGCATGAGCACGGAAGGTATATTGGTTTTCTTGGAAAGGCCATTGAACCAAAATGACAATATCACGATGACCGCCGCGGCGATAATGACGTTATAGGAGGATAGAATTTCCATGCAGTTTGAAGGTTATTAGGTTTGTGCAAAAATAATATAAAATGCGGAATTTGGATATGCTCACCAAAGTATTATCCGTGAAATGAAAGTAGGTAAATTGCTACTTGTACGAAATCGATATGACCATAATAACGCGGGAAAGAAAAAAATTGTATATTTGCGCCACTGAAAGGATATATAAAGTATTCATGAGGGGACCCTAAAGTCCTCTTTTTTGTTTCTTGGAACTATGTTGAAGGAAAAGGTCACGGCACTTTTAGCGCAAGCCCTGCAAGTGGAAAAATCGTTGTTTTTGATAGATTTTTCAATATCCTCTGATCACAAGATCAATGTTGTGTTGGATGGGGACGAGGGGGTGACAGTGGAAGATTGTATGAGGATAAGCAGGGCTATAGAACATAATTTGGATAGGGAGGAAGAAGATTTCTCGCTGGAAGTGGCCTCTGCGGGCGCTACCGCCCCCTTGGTGATGCCAAGGCAGTATCCTAAGAATATAGGTCGAACATTAACGGTAATTGCCGATGATGAAAGTTTTGAGGGAAAGCTGACAACCATAACCGATAACGGTATCGTATTGGAATGGAAGGTCAGGGAACCGAAACCGGTCGGAAAGGGCAAAGTCACCGTAAAGAAAATAAAGGAAATTAATTTTTCCGATATTAAGGAAGCTAAGGTAATGTTGAAATTTTAATTGTAGCACTATGGAAAATATTGCGTTGATCGAATCTTTTTCGGAATTTAAAGATGACAAGTTCATAGACAGGGTAACGTTAATGGCGATTTTGGAAGACGTTTTCAGGAATGCCCTCAAAAAGAAATTCGGGTCGGATGATAACTTTGATATTATCATTAATCCCGACAAAGGGGATTTGGAGATTTGGCGTAACCGGATAGTTGTTGAGGATGGCGCCGTTGAGGAACCTAATGAGGAAATATCCCTTTCAGAGGCGCGTAAAATAGAGCCCGATTTTGAAGTGGGTGAAGACGTTTCCGAAGAAGTAAAGTTGATCGATCTGGGAAGGAGGGCCATTTTGGCATTGCGCCAAAACCTTATCTCCAAGATTCATGAGCACGATAATACCACTGTGTACAAACAATTTAAAGATCTTGAAGGCGAAATCTATACCGCTGAGGTCCACCACATTCGTCATAAGGCGATTATTTTATTGGATGACGAGGGTAACGAAATTATTTTACCGAAAGACCGTCAGATTCCATCAGACTTTTTTCGAAAAGGAGATAATGTTCGAGGCATCATCGAAAGTGTAGAGCTAAAAGGAAGTAAACCAACGATCATAATGTCCAGGAGCTCCCCAAGATTTTTGGAACAATTGTTCTTCCAAGAAATTCCTGAAGTGTTCGATGGATTGATCACCGTGAAAAAAGTGGTAAGGATACCAGGGGAAAAAGCCAAAGTGGCCGTTGATACCTATGATGACCGTATCGATCCTGTAGGTGCATGTGTTGGAATGAAAGGTTCGCGGATCCATGGCATCGTACGGGAATTGGGCAATGAAAATATCGACGTGATCAACTGGACGGCCAATCCGCAATTGATGGTGACCAGGGCATTGAGCCCGGCAAGGGTTTCTTCGGTTAAACTAAACGATGTGAAAATGACCGCACAGGTGTATTTGAAGCCAGAGGAAGTTTCAAAAGCCATTGGTAGGGGCGGACATAATATAAGGTTAGCTGGACAATTGACTGGCTATGAGATCGACGTGTTCCGTGAAGGCGTGGAAGAAGATGTGGAACTAAGCGAGTTCTCCGATGAAATCGATGCTTGGATCATTGAAGAGTTCAAGAAAATTGGAATGGATACTGCACGCAGCATACTAGAACTGGGTGTTGAAGAATTAGTCAAGCGAACAGATCTTGAAGAGGAAACCATCGCGGAAGTTGTGCGCATACTAAAAGAAGAATTGGAAGATTAGCTATATTAGCGGCGGATTAAAAAATATAGGGTATACAAATTTATGGCAGAAAATGCGAACATAAGACTTAATAAGGTCCTTAGGGAACTGAATATCTCCTTGGATAGGGCAGTGGATTTTCTTGCCTCCAAAGGTCACAGTATTGAGGCAAGGCCAACCACTAAAATTTCCAATTCGGTATACCAAGTGCTTCAGGATGAGTTTCAGACCGACATGAGCAAAAAGGTCGCTTCCCAAGAAGTAGGTGAGGAAAAGCGAAAGGAGAAAGAAGCCATACGTGTTCAGCTAGAGCAAGAGCAGGAAGATAAGCGCCTTGCAAGGGAAAAGAGAGCTGCTTCCTCAGAAAAAATTATCAAGGCCAAAGGGGAACTGGCAGGGACTAAGACAGTTGGGAAAATAGACCTCGACGCTGGCAAGAAAGTGAAGAAAGAGGCTGCTGTAGAAGCTGAGCCGATCATTGAAAAGGTAGAAGAAAAAGCGGCACCAGCTGTCAAAAAGGTCAAGGCAAAAGAGTCCGTCAAGGCCAAGAAGGAAGAAGTCGCTCCGGCCGAAGTGGAAAATGCCATCGAGTCTGAAACCCTGGAAACAAAATATAAAAAGCTGTCCGGTCCCAAAATAATGGGAGACAAGATAGACCTTGCCAAATTTGACAAACCCAAGAAAAAGAAAGAGGATACCAAACCTTCCAGAGCGACTGACACCGACAGGAAGAAAAGAAGAAAACGGATCATCAGTACGAGCGGTCCCGGTGGATCAGGGGGTGTCGACAAAACAAGGGGTAAAGCAGGTGCGCAACGCAAAGGAATAGGCTCGCGGTATGGGGCCCCTAAAGTGGAGCCTACCGAGGAAGATGTACAAAAACAAGTACGGGAAACCTTGGAAAAGTTGCAAGGTAAATCCAAAAAAGGCAAAGGCGCAAAATATAGAAGGGACAAAAGGGATCAGCATCGACAACAGACCGAGAAAGACCTCGAACAACAAGAACTTGACAGTAAAATATTAAAGGTAACCGAATTTGTTACCGCCAGTGAAGTGGCAACCATGATGAACGTTTCCACGACCGAAATTATTTCGGCCTGTATGTCATTGGGCATCTTGGTCACCATGAACCAACGTTTAGATGCAGAGACCCTTTCAATAGTTGCCGATGAGTTTGGTTATGAGGTCGAATTTGTAACCGCTGAGATAGATGAGGCCATTGAGGAAACCATTGATGCGCCGGAAGATTTAAAACCAAGGGCGCCGATCGTAACGGTCATGGGCCATGTAGATCATGGAAAGACATCGTTTTTGGATTATGTTAGACAGGCCAATGTGATCGCAGGTGAGAGCGGAGGTATCACACAGCATATAGGTGCCTATGGGGTAACCTTGGAGGATGGTCAAAAAATCACTTTCTTGGATACACCGGGTCACGAGGCCTTTACCGCCATGAGGGCGAGGGGCGCACAGGTAACTGATATTGCGGTTATCGTAATTGCCGCGGATGACGACATCATGCCACAGACCAAAGAGGCCATCAGTCATGCGCAAGCAGCGGGCGTACCCATGGTATTTGCAATTAATAAAATAGACCGGCCTGCCGCTAACCCAGAAAAGATAAAAGAAGGTTTGGCCAATATGAACCTTTTGGTGGAGGATTGGGGCGGAAAAATTCAGTCCCATGACATCTCGGCCAAAACTGGGGCCGGTGTTAAGGAACTATTGGAAAAAGTGTTATTGGAGGCAGAATTGCTCGAGTTGAAAGCGAACCCGGACAAATTAGCGTCGGGTACGGTGGTAGAGGCATTCCTTGATAAGGGCCGCGGCTATATATCGACCATTTTGGTGCAAGGCGGAACCCTTCAAGTAGGTGATTATGTTTTGGCGGGAACGCATAGTGGAAAGGTGAAGGCCATGCACGACGAGCGTGGCAAAGAAGTGCCAAAAGCAGGACCTGCAACCCCTATTTCCATATTGGGACTTGCGGGGGCACCTCAAGCAGGTGACAAATTCAATGTGTTGGCCGATGAGCGGGAGGCGAAACAAATTGCTTCGAAAAGGGCCCAGTTATTTAGAGAGCAATCGGTTAGAACACAACGACATATTACCTTAGATGAAATTGGAAGACGTATTGCTTTGGGAGACTTCAAGGAATTGAACATTATCCTAAAAGGAGATGTGGATGGTTCTGTTGAGGCCCTGACCGATTCATTCCAGAAATTATCAACTGCTGAAATCCAGGTGAATATCATCCACAAAGGGGTAGGTGCCATTACCGAATCAGATGTGTTGTTGGCTTCCGCTTCCGATGCGATCATCATAGGTTTTAACGTGCGGCCTATGGGCAACGCGAAGACCATCGCTGAGAAAGAAGAAATAGACATCCGCATGTATTCCATCATTTATGATGCGATAAATGATCTAAAAGATGCTATGGAAGGCATGTTGTCTCCAGAGATAAAAGAAGAGATTACTGGAACAGCCGAAATCCGCGAGACTTTCAAAATATCCAAGATCGGAACCATCGCAGGATGTATGGTAACCAGTGGCAAGATATTCAGAAATTCCGGAATCCGTCTTATTCGTGATGGGGTGGTGGTATATACAGGAGAGCTCACTTCGTTAAAACGATTTAAGGATGACGCGAAGGAAGTGGCCAAGGGCTATGACTGTGGAGTGCAGATCAAAAACTACAACGACATCATCGAAGGCGATATTATCGAAGCTTTCCAGGAAGTGGCCGTCAAGAAGAAATTAAAGTAAACGAATTTATTATTGCTTTCGCTCCCAACGCGGGACAGCGGGCAAACCAAAAAAAAATCGACCCATTAGGTCGATTTTTTTGGTATCAGCAACATCGCGTCCGGATATTTTTGCCGCACCTCGTTAAATTTTCTTTCGGCTTCGAGCTTGTTTTTGAACCGACCTATTCTAACCCTGTAGGTCGGAGAATCGAAATCTATTTTTGATTCCAAGGTGGGAAAATCCATTTCAACTTGCGACTTGATCTGCAAGGCATTACTGTAAGATCCAAATCCAACCTGAATGCGATAATAATCAGAATTTTCATTGGTGGATTTATAGACTTCCAGCAGCTCCGAAATTTTTTGGTCCTGTTGAATGTTTATATGCCCCTTTTGGGCGGTTACAGTGGTCGCGCCAAATAACACAACCATAAGCAATACTAGTGTTTTCATAATTTGTGGAACTTTCACTTCGAATACGATTGCAAAGATAAATTTTTATTGAACAAACGGATATAAGGCCTCATTATTTAGAATAATTATAAATTATAAACAATTAAAACGTTAAGATTTTCCAAATAAAGTCTATGTCGTATTTTTGGCATCGATTTAAGGGGCGATAACAGGTCAAATACCCTAGGAGGGTAGTAAAAATCGTGCCAAGTTTTCGATAGAAACATGCTCAATATGAAAAAGGTTTTAAACCGCGATCAATTTCCCAAGGTTTTAGGAATCAGTGTTTTAGTTTTTCTTTTCTCCACCCTTTTACTCAGTGCACAAGAAGTCGGCCAAACCCTTGTGGCCGTCCCGACTACCGAGCAAGCTACGGCAAGTACTGGTGGAGACGTGGACAAGGGAAAATCGCTCTTTAATCAAAACTGCGCCGCCTGTCACAAATTAAATGACAAGGCTACCGGGCCGGCACTTGCGAAAATTGAGTCTAGATTGGCAGATGAAGGGCTTGATCGGGAATGGATTTACGCATGGGTCAAGAATAGCGCTGGCGTTATCAAGTCTGGGGACAGCTATGCCGCCAAACTTTATGCTGAATACAACAACACCGCAATGACCGCCTTCCCCACACTTTCGAATGGGGATATAGATAACATTTTGGCCTATACCGCTGCTGAGCCCGCCACCCCTGTTGTGTCGGCTGCCACTATTGAGACAATCGCTGCGGAACCAACTTCCGGAATCTCAAACAATACCATACTAGGGGCCCTGGCACTGGTTTTTGCGCTGTTGGTCTTTATGTTGTTCTCGGTAAACAAAACTTTGCGCCGCGTGATGGAGGCAAATGGCGTCGACCTAGTAAAAGAACATCCCAAGAGTGTTCCGATCTGGAGGGCCTTTGCCAAGAACCAGTTTTTGATACTGGTCACCGCGATATTGCTGTTGCTGGCAAGTGGATATTTTGTTTATGGTTGGATGATGCAAGTGGGCGTCGATCAGGGATATGCTCCTATCCAGCCCATCCACTATTCCCATAAAGTGCATGCTGGGGCCAATAAGATCGAATGTAAATATTGCCACTCCTCTGCGAGGGTTTCGAAACATTCGGGCATCCCATCATTGAATGTTTGTATGAATTGCCATAAAAGCATCAATGAATATACGGGGGGGCCAGAAGGACCTTCCCAGGAAGATTTGGCAAATGGGTATACCAATGAATTCTATACCAACGAAATTAAAAAATTATACCAGGCCGTAGGCTGGGACGAGACGAATCAAAAATATACAGGGGAAAGCCAGCCGGTGGAGTGGGTTCGCATCCATAACCTGCCCGATTTCGCTTATTTCAACCATTCACAACACGTTTCGGTCGCTGGGATAGAATGCCAGACCTGCCATGGACCTGTTGAGGAAATGGAGATCATGTATCAATATTCACCATTGACGATGGGATGGTGCATCAACTGTCACAGAGAGACCAATATCAAGGTCGAAGGCAACGAATACTACGAGAAAATACACGCGGAACTTTCCAAGAAATACGGGGTCGAAAACCTTACCGCCGCACAAATGGGCGGTTTGGAATGTGGAAAATGCCACTATTAATCAGAATAAAAAGCAGCTAAATACAGAAATAACGTATGGCATCAAACAAAAAATATTGGAAAAGCGAAGCGGAGTTAAATCCCAACGATTCCATTGTTGAGACGCTAAGACAGAACGAATTTGCTAGTGAAATACCGGTTGATCAATTTTTAGGCGATAAAGAAACCCTATCCGCAACGAACACCAATAGGAGGGATTTCTTAAAGTATGTTGGTTTTAGCACTGCAGCGGCATCATTGGCTGCCTGCGAAGGGCCAGTCATCAAATCGATCCCATACGTGGTACAACCCGACCGAATTGTACCTGGCGTTGCCAATTATTATGCGACCACCATTGCCAACGGATTCGATTTTGCCAGCATTTTGGTCAAGACCCGTGAGGGCAGACCGATAAAAGTTGAAAATAACACGGCCGCAAAGGTAGGGGGCAATGCAAATGCGAGGGTGCAGGCCTCCGTGTTAAGCTTATATGATAGTACAAGGCTACAAGGCCCAATGGTAAATGGGGAACCCATCGACTGGCAAGCTATGGATGACGCCATAAAAGCCAGTTTGAACGCATTGAAAGTTTCGGGAAAACAGATTGTTCTTCTTACCCAAACCTATGCGAGTCCCTCAACATCGAGATTGGTCGATGAGTTCACGGCCCAATATGGGAACGTTAAACATGTGACTTACGACGCGATTTCAGAAGATGCCGCATTGAGCGCTTTTGAAGCGCGATATGGCGAGCGCGCGTTGCCAGATTATGATTTTGAAAAAGCTGAGGTCATAGTTTCAATAGGTGCCGATTTCTTGTCTGATTGGCAAGGGGGAGGATATGATGGGGGATATTCCAAAGGACGTATCCCGAAAAACGGCAAAATGTCGCGCCATGTTCAGTTCGAATCAAATATGTCGCTTACCGGGGCCAATGCAGATAAGCGCGTCATGGTAACCCCATCCCAACAGATGATCACCCTAGCGAATTTATATGCCAAGTTAAATGGCACCAGTGCTGGCGGGGAACTTCCCGAAAATGTACAGCGGGCCATTGACAATGTTATAGTACAAATCCGTAGTAATCCAAAAGGTGCAGTGGTAGTTACCGGTATTGATGATGTAAACGCCCAAGCAGTGGTATTGGCCATAAATGAAATGCTTGGTAGTAACGCCTTCGATCCAAAAGCACCCAAATATGTGCGCCAAGGTAACGACAAGGCGGTCAATGCCCTGATTGCGGATATGAACTCGGGTAATGTCGGCGCTATGATTATGGATGGTGTGAACCCCATGTTCAGCCTTCCCAAGGCAGCCGAATTTGCAGAAGGATTAAAGCAAGTCGGACTTTCGGTACTATTTACCACCAACTATAATGAGACCGCGGAAGCGGTACAATATACGGCTGCGGCCAACCATTATTTAGAATCTTGGGGCGACCTTCAGATAAAAAAAGGACATTATAGTTTGGCCCAACCTACGATACGTCAGCTATTTGATACCAGACAGCTGCAGACCTCTCTATTGAAATGGATGGGAAGCGACAAAAGCTATTATGAATTCATAAAGGAGACATGGACTACCAACGTACTCAATGGAAGTGATTGGAACCAGGCATTGCAGGATGGTGTATTTGTACCAGCCAATGAAATGATGGCCTCCATGACGGAAAGTGCCATTGCCGATCCTGTGGTCATGGCCGTGAGAGGCGACAAGGAAAAACAAGTCGAATCAACTAACGGGGAGCCAGAACCAGTTTCTGCCATTTCTATAGATTCAGCTGTTCGTAGCCTGGCGAATGCCAGTATAGCAGGAATGGAATTGACCCTTTATCCAAAAGTTGGAATGGGGGATGGCCAGCAGGCCAGTAACCCATGGCTACAAGAATTTCCCGACCCCATAACAAGGGTATCTTGGGATAATTATCTCACCGTTTCCAAAACCGATGCAGAAAAGTTAGGTCTCATAAATACGCATGCCGCCAATGGCGGACTCGATGGTAGTTATGCCAAACTCACCGTCAATGGCATCATTTTGGGCAATGTGCCGGTTGTCATTCAACCTGGTCAAGCGGCTGGCTCTATGGGCTTGGCCCTGGGATACGGAAGAAAAGTTGGCATGAAAGCCGAAATGCAGACAGGGGTAAATGCCTATCCTTTATATCAAAATTTTAAAAGTGTTCAAGAAGTCACCGTTGAAAAGGCGACCGGAATGCACGAATTTGCTTGTATACAATTGCACCAGACCCTAATGGGTAGGGGAGATATTATCAAGGAAACCAACTTGGAGATCTTTAATACAAGAGACCATTCTGAATGGAACATAGTTCCTCAGGTTTCCTTAAACCACCAAGAAGTTCCGGCGACTACTGTCGACCTTTGGGATAGTTTTGACCGTTCGGTCGGACACCACTTTAACATGTCGATCGATTTAAATGCCTGTACCGGTTGCGGTGCCTGTGTTATAGCCTGCCATGCCGAAAACAACGTTCCGGTGGTCGGTAAATTGGAAGTCAGAAAATCTCGGGATATGCATTGGTTACGCATAGATAGGTATTATTCTTCCGAAGAATCCTTTGAAGACGATGATTTGAAGAAGGAAGGTTTCGATGGTCTTTGGGGCGAAAAAGGCTCATTGGACGGTTTCCGCCAATTAGAGCATCCCGCAAACAATCCACAAGTAGCTTTTCAACCAGTCATGTGCCAACACTGTAACCATGCGCCTTGCGAAACGGTTTGCCCAGTGGCTGCCACTTCGCATAGCCGTCAAGGTCAGAACCATATGGCCTATAACCGCTGCGTTGGTACGAGGTATTGCGCGAACAACTGCCCGTATAAAGTACGTAGGTTCAACTGGTTCCTTTATAATAATAATGATGAGTTCGACTTTCACATGAACAACGATTTGGGTAAAATGGTTATTAACCCAGATGTTAATGTAAGATCACGGGGGGTAATGGAAAAATGTTCCATGTGTATTCAAAGCACCCAAAAAACTATTTTGGATGCCAAGCGGGACGGTCGGGTTATTAAGGATGGAGAATTCCAAACAGCGTGTTCATCAGCCTGTAGCAATGGCGCAATTGTGTTTGGGGACGTTAATGATACCGAAAGTAAAGTTGCTGCGTTGAAGGAGAGCGAACGCATGTACCATTTATTGGAGCATGTAGGAACCAAACCCAACGTATTTTATCATGTGCAAGTGAGAAATACAAACGAAGCATAATCAATATACAAGGAATATAACTTTATAATAAACTATGGCGTCGCATTACGAATCACCTATTCGAAAACCCTTAGTAATTGGAGACAAAGGCTACCATGATGTGTCTGTTGATATTGCTGCTCCGATCGAAGGGAGAGCCAATATGCATTGGTGGATTGTTTTTTCAATCGCCTTGGCCGCATTCCTTTGGGGGGTGGGTTGTATAATCTACACCATCTCTACGGGTATTGGGGTATGGGGTTTGAACAAAACAGTAGGCTGGGCCTGGGATATTACCAACTTTGTTTGGTGGGTGGGGATTGGTCACGCCGGGACCTTGATTTCAGCCGTACTATTATTGTTCCGTCAAAAGTGGAGAATGGCCATCAACCGTTCTGCCGAGGCAATGACAATATTTTCTGTGATCCAAGCAGGTTTGTTCCCCGTGATCCACATGGGCCGTGTTTGGGTGGGATATTGGATGTTTCCCATTCCTAACCAGTTCGGATCCTTATGGGTGAACTTTAACTCTCCTCTGCTTTGGGACGTTTTTGCAATATCCACCTACCTTTCGGTATCCTTGGTATTTTGGTGGACAGGTCTTTTGCCCGATTTTGCGATGATCCGCGATAGGGCCGTATTGCCCTTTCAAAAAAAGATATATAGCTTGTTGAGTTTTGGCTGGACAGGCCGTGCCAAAGATTGGCAACGGTTCGAGGAAGTATCGTTGGTCCTGGCTGGTCTGGCGACCCCGTTGGTACTTTCGGTACACACCATTGTATCCTTTGACTTCGCCACCTCGGTAATACCCGGTTGGCATACCACCATCTTCCCGCCTTATTTTGTGGCTGGAGCGGTTTTTTCTGGATTTGCCATGGTGAACACACTGCTCATTATCATGAGAAAAGTTTGCCATTTGGAAGCCTATATTACCGTGCAGCACATAGAGCTAATGAACATTGTAATCATGATCACCGGTTCCATAGTCGGATGTGCCTATATTACCGAGCTGTTCATGGCGTGGTATTCGGGAGTGGAGTATGAACAATACGCCTTCTTGAACAGGGCCACAGGACCTTATTGGTGGGCTTATTGGGCCATGATGACCTGTAATGTGTTCTCGCCGCAGTTTATGTGGTTCAAGAAATTGAGAACTAGTATCATGTTTTCCTTCTTCATTTCAATAGTGGTAAACATAGGGATGTGGTTCGAACGATTTGTAATCATCGTAACTTCCCTGCACCGTGATTATATGCCCTCTTCCTGGACCATGTTCTCGCCAACTTTTGTCGATATAGGAATATTCATTGGTACACTAGGATTCTTCTTTGTTTTATTCCTATTATATGCCAGAACATTCCCGGTAATCGCACAAGCGGAGGTAAAATCGATCCTGAAAACATCGGGCGAACGTTATAAGAAATTGCGGGAGGCTGGTCAACCTTTGTACCAAATCAGCAACACGGCCAGAGTGAAGGAGACGGCGCATGTCAAATCGGAAATCGCTGCAGATATCATTCACGAAAAAGCTGCTCCCCCGAAAAAAGAAACTAAAGGTGTTTCAAGTTTGTTAGAAACTATTGGAACCTTTGATGCAACGAAGGAGAAGGCAGATGATTTGAAAAAAGTAAAAGGCATCGGTCCCAAAATGGAAAAGACATTAAACCAGATCGGTATTTTCACGTTTGCGCAGGTAAGCAGAATGACCGGCAAGGAATACGATCTTTTGGATTCCATCACAGAGGCATTTCCTGGAAGGGCACAACGTGATGATTGGGCCGGGCAAGCAAGAACCTTAAACAACAATAAGTAATTATGGCAGCTAACAAAGTGATACATGCATATTACAACGACGATGACGTGTTGATGCATGCCGTGAAAAAAGTAAAGGCTGCCAAGCTTCATATTGAAGAGGTCTATTGTCCATTTCCAGTGCATGGGCTGGACAAGGCCATGGGATTGGCACCGACTCGCATTGCCATCACTTCCTTTATTTATGGATGTATTGGCTTGGCGGTAGCCATTGTCATGATGAACTATATGATGATCAAAGATTGGCCCCAGGATATCGGTGGAAAGCCGAGCTTTAGTTATATTGAGAACATGCCGGCCTTCGTGCCCATCATGTTCGAGCTCACCGTTTTTTTTGCGGCCCACTTGATGGTGATCACCTTTTATCTTAGAAGTAGGCTCTGGCCCTTCAAAAAGGCTGAAAACCCTGATGTACGTTCTACCGATGACCATTTTATCATGGAAATTGAAGTGCATGGCAATGAGAAGGAATTGAAAAATCTGCTGATGGAGACCGGTGCGGTTGAAATCAATATATCAGAAAAAAACAGTCATTGAATATGAACAGTTTTATAAAAATAGGCAGCCTTTTGGGAATGATGGTCATGATGGCATCATGTGCCGACACGAGTAGGCCAAATTATCAATATATGCCCAACATGTACGTACCAATAGGGTACGAAACCTATCAAAAAGTCGACTTTCTGCCCGAAGGTCAAGAGGCTATGCTACCTCCAGATAATACGATTCCAAGGGGATGGTTGCCCTATGGTTTTGAGAATACCCTTGAAGGGAAGGAATTGGCAAGGTTGAATCCTAGTCCGTTAGACTCTTTACAGCGCGAACAAAACCTTGCAACCGGCGAGGGGCTTTATGGTATTTATTGCGCTATCTGCCATGGAAACAAAGGTGATGGGAAAGGTTATTTGACCTCAAGGGAGAAAATATTGGGGGTACCTGGTTACGCCGATGCCGCTCGCAACGTTACGGTCGGAACTACCTATCACACGATGCAATACGGGTTGAATTCGATGGGTTCTTATGCTTCCCAAATGAACAACCATGAAATGTGGCAGGTTGCTGAATATGTGATGAAACTAAAACAAGACCTAACAAAATAATACATAGATAGTATGTACACGTTTTCGAACAGATTAAAAATTGCATCCTTCATTTTGATGGCCGTTGGAGCTTTGGGGATAGGTATCGGTTTTGTTTCTATGCCTGGGACCGTTGAAGAGGCCAAGGCAATGGTAGCTGCTCATGGTGGCGGGCATGGGGAAGCAACCCATGCCATGACAGAAGATCATGGTGCGGCCACGATGGAACACGGGGAAGAAAATGCATCCGCAGGTCACGATGCAACTCATGACACCCATCTTTTACATCAGTTGCAGAACAAGCCATGGGCCGCATTATACGTTGCAGCGTTCTTTTTCTTTATGATAGCCTTGGGCGTTTTGGCCTTTTATGCGATACAGCGGGCGGCACAGGCAGGATGGTCTCCCTTGTTGTTTAGGGTGATGGAAGGAATTACGGCCTATTTGGTGCCAGGCGGAATCATAATTTTCACAATACTGGTTTTATCAGTGATGCATATGAACCATCTCTTTGTTTGGATGGATGCGGAGCTCGTTGCGGAGGATCATTTATTACAGGGCAAAGCAGGTTATTTGAACCCAACCTTCTTTTTGGTACGTGCTGTCTTCTTTTTGGGGGGATGGATCCTCTATCGGGAGTATTCCAGAAAACTTTCTTTGAAACAAGACGAGTCTAACGACAATGAGAGTTTCAAGCTAAATTTTAGGATTTCCGCAGGTTTCTTGGTGTTCTATCTGGTGACCGAATCGATGATGTCATGGGATTGGATCATGAGCGTTGATCCGCACTGGTTCAGCACCCTGTTTGGATGGTATGTTTTTGCCAGCATGATTGTATCGGGTATCACGGTCATTGCTATGGTATCAATTTACCTTAAATCAAGAGGGTATTTGCCAGAGGTCAATGATAGCCATATTCACGATTTGGCGAAGTACATGTTCGGATTTAGTATATTCTGGACCTACCTATGGTTCTCCCAATTTATGCTGATATGGTATTCCAACATCCCGGAAGAGGTTACCTATTTTGTGACCAGGATAGAGGATTATAAATTGCCGTTCTTTGCCATGCTGGGAATGAACTTTATATTCCCCATCTTGTTGCTGATGAACAGTGATTTCAAAAGGGTCAACTGGTTTGTGGTCATGGCCGGACTGGTAATACTTGTAGGACACTATATCGATGTGTTCAACATGATCATGCCGTCAACAGTGGGCGATCAATGGTATATCGGGATTCCTGAAATAGGGTCGGTACTTTTCTTTGCGGGATTGTTCATATTTTGGGTATTCAGGGCAATGGCAACAGTGCCATTACAACCCAAACGAAACCCTTTTGTTGAAGAGAGCAAGCATTTTCATTACTAATAAGCTTTAACGCACAATAGTAAAATATACGATGACTACATTACTGATATTATCCGTTCTTGTACTGGTGGCGATTGCAATTTGGCAAATGACCAAAATATTCGAATTGTCCCAACTTGAATCGGAAACGGCCCAAATAGCGAACGATACCGATAATAGGTATAATGGCTATATGATGTTTGCGTTTTTGATCTTTATCTACGGCATCACCATTTTCAGCTTTTGGAAGTACACCAGATATTTACTGCCCGAGGCTTCCTCGGCGCATGGTGCTGAGTACGATTATCTGATGTTGATATCGTTCGTGATCATTTTTATCGTTCAGACGATCACGCAAGCGTTGTTGCACTATTTTGGATATAGGTACAGCGGTAAAAAAGGTCAAAAAGCGTTGTTCTATGCCGATAACGACAGACTTGAATTTATCTGGACGATCATTCCTGTGATTGTGCTGGCCGGACTTATATTATGGGGCTTGTACACCTGGACCAACATCATGGATGTCAATGATGAAGATGATCCCCTGATGGTGGAACTTTATGCGCAGCAGTTCAATTGGACGGCCAGATATGGCGGCGTTGATAATGTATTGGGCAAGGCTAACGTTAGGATGATCGATATAGATCGGGCAAATGTTTTGGGTTTGGATGAGTCCGACGCCTATGCTACCGATGATATAATTGTAAAAGAACTGCATCTTCCAGTTGGGCGAAAGGTCAATTTTAAAATGCGATCTCAAGACGTTTTGCATTCTGCGTATATGCCCCATTTTAGGGCACAAATGAACTGCGTACCGGGAATGATCACCGAGTTTTCATTCACCCCGATTAAAACCACTGCTGAGATCCGACAGGATCCGAATGTGATTGAGCGTGTAAAACGGACCAATGTGCTTCGGGCGGAGAGGGCTGCCAATGGCGTAGAAAATATGGAGCCATGGGAATATGACTACCTCTTATTGTGTAATAAAATTTGTGGGAAGTCGCATTATAATATGCAAATGAAGATCATTGTCGAGACCCAGGAGGAATACGACAAATGGATGGCTGAACAGCAATCATTTGGGCAGACAATAGCTTCTGTGCAATAACAATACAAGTAAAGAAATCAATATAAAATAACTAAGGTATGTCAGCAGGACACGCACACGGAGATGATCACGGACATGATGATGGGCACCACCACCACAAAGAGACCTTTGTAACAAAGTACATCTTTAGCCAAGATCATAAGATGATCTCGAAGCAATATTTGATCACGGGATTGATCATGGGCTTTATCGGGATTGCAATGTCATTAATGTTCAGGATGCAATTGGCATGGCCTGGGGAATCATTTCCCGTTTTTGAGTTGTTATTGGGCAAATGGGCCCCAGAAGGTGTAATGGATGCCGATATTTATTTGGCTTTGATCACCATACATGGTACCATCATGGTATTCTTTGTACTTACCGCTGGATTGAGCGGCACATTCAGTAATCTCCTAATACCCTTACAATGTGGGGCCCGCGATATGGCCTCTGGCTTCCTTAACATGCTTTCGTACTGGATGTTCTTCCTGTCAAGTGTTATAATGGTAATGTCACTTTTTGTAGAGGCTGGACCGGCTGCAGCAGGCTGGACGGTTTATCCGCCCTTAAGTGCCCTTCCAATGGCCCAGTCCGGTTCGGGGATGGGCATGACACTTTGGTTGGTATCGATGGCGATATTTATTGCTTCCTCTTTGTTGGGGTCTTTGAACTATATCGTGACCGTTATCAATTTAAGGACCAAGGGAATGTCGATGACTAGGTTGCCCTTAACGATTTGGGCTTTTTTGGTTACTGCCGTTATTGGGGTCATATCGTTCCCAGTACTTTTTTCAGCCGCCTTGTTATTGATCATGGACCGTAGTTTTGGTACTTCCTTCTTCCTTTCGGATATATTTATTCAAGGCGAGGTGTTGCATTACCAAGGCGGTTCGCCCGTACTTTACGAACATTTGTTTTGGTTCCTGGGCCATCCGGAAGTGTATATCGTAATTCTACCAGCGATGGGAATGGTTTCGGAAGTAATGGCCGTTAACGCGCGTAAACCCATCTTTGGCTATCGGGCCATGATCGCATCCATTTTGGCGATCGCGTTCTTATCCACCATTGTGTGGGGCCATCATATGTTTATATCGGGAATGAACCCATTTTTAGGATCGGTCTTCACCTTTACGACCTTATTGATCGCGATCCCTTCCGCGGTAAAGGCGTTTAACTGGATTACCACCTTATGGAAGGGTAACCTTCAGTTCAACAATGGTATGTTATTTTCAATAGCCATGGTCTCCACCTTTATTACAGGGGGTCTAACTGGGATTATCCTTGGGGATAGTACCTTGGAT
>JBBKWR010000064.1:0-13931 GCA_037969055.1 Flavobacteriaceae bacterium
TTCACTTCGAATCAATAAACTGGTTATATCAGGTACTTTTGACAAGTTCAAATGCTCATTTCCGACTCCGATATCATTAATCTGAACAGTGTTTATCCTTTTATTATCAGATAAATCCATAGCATTAAAATTTGAGGTAGTGGTCGATATAGTGGTCAGCTTCGAGTTTTTGGAAAGGTCAAGGGTTAGGCCTGGAGTATCATAATAATAAAGAGATTCCAATTCCTTACTCTTTGAAATATTCATATCGGAAATACCGCTATTGAACAATCCCAAAACCTTCAATTTTTTATTTTTGGAAAGGTCTAAAGAATTGATCTTCATTTCGTTAATGCTTAATAATTCTAAATCCTTCAGTTTAGAGATATCCAAGGATGTTAGGTTATCCAATTTATAAAGCAGTAAAGTTTTTAATTTCTTTTGCTTAGAAATATCCAAGCTTGAGATTTCTAGGTATTGCAATGATAATGCCTGTAGCGATTTAAAATCTTCAATGCCCGTTAAATCAGTTATGGGAGGATAAGTTATAATTGAAAGCGTCTCGATAGGTTCAATGTTTTTAGTGAGCACCTGCCCATCCAAAATATCATCATACCCCAAATCGATGAGCAATTGTTCAAAATTTGAATCCGGAATAGAAGTGGTTTTATCATCAGATTTGTCCTTATGTACTAAAGGGGTTAGGTTTTCATCGGTTGTATTCGGAATAGGCTCAGTTGAACATGAATATAACAGTACAATAGTCAGTAAGGTGTAGAATTTTTTCATTTTCTTAAGTTTGTTTGTTCTGTAAAGGTTTTACGAATATTGCGATTTAATTAATTGTATCGCGTAAAAAATTGCGCTTAAAGCTAATTTAAATTAAATAATAATGGATGCCGGAATAATTAACCCTTGAAATAGATTCCTAATTTGTTTAAGCAAGACCATATGAAATAACATATTCATGCAACTTTTCAACCATACCTAGGTACTTGGCCATTAATTCCGCTACTCCAAACTTACACTCCAACATTTGAAGTTGTAAATAGGCTTTTTTTTTCACTTTTATTAAATCTAGCGGTAGCTTGATTTGTTGATTGGCTATAGTTTAGGAACTAGCGCTTTGCCTCTTTGCACGCCATTCTAAGCGGTCAATAAATTCTTTCGTTGAGAATTGTTTTCTCTTTTTAAAATATGCGATGCTACAATAGATTGGGCAAATCCCTTTCTGATTAGTTTTAGCCCTATTAAGATAGAACAGGATAGTTAAGTTTTTTTGATTCATGACCAATTGATTTAAAGGTTAAACAATTGGCATACAATTCGGAAAGTTGGTCCCTCGAAATATTATTGGGTCCCGAATAGGGTCCCTTTTTTTATCGAAAAACTTGTCAAGTTGACTTTTAGGCGGAAAGTGCAGTTAGTGCATAGAATGCAGCTATATGCAGTGCTGCAGGGCTTTAAACTAAAAAATCCAACCTAATTTCTTAAGTTGGATTCCTAGTTTTGCTCCTCCTTTTATGCCAGCTTCACCTTTTGGGCCAATTGCCCCATCCTGGCCATCTGCACCCTCTTTTGAACAGGAAATCAACAATCATCGCAGTCATTATTATTATTCAGGTCTATACTATTTTAATAGTTGTTCTCATATTTTTATGTTGGCTTAATTTTTTATCCAAAAAGGGTGGGCGTCTAAGTTACTTGATTACCTGCTCATCTCTTATATTTTAAAATCAGTTATTGTTTTTTTCGGGCCGTTGATGACTTTTCATTATATAAGGCCACTTTCCTACTCCTGTGTTATTATCCGTATTTTATTATTAAAAGTATCAGCCACATAAAGGGTGCCTTGGCCATCCATGGCAATTCCTGCAGGAAAAGAAAACTGCGCACCGGTTCCCGCACCGTCCGCAGACCCCTGGTCAGAGCCTGCCAGGGTACTTACCTCACCGTTGGGCGTAATTTTCCGAATTTTATGATTAAAAGTATCTGCCACATAAACAGTGCCTAGGGCATCAACGGATACCCCATAAGGATTTAAAAACTGCGCACCGGTCCCCGTACCGTCCGCGAACCCTTGACTGCTACCCGCCAGGGTAGATACCTCCCCGCTGGGCGTTATCTTCCGTATTCTATGATTTCCTGAATCCGCCACATAAACAGTGCCTTGGGCATCAACGGCAACTCCATAAGGAGAATAAAACTGAGCACCGGTCCCCGTACCGTCCGCGAACCCTTGACTGCTACCCGCCAGGGTAGACACCTCCCCGCTGGGCGTTATCTTCCGTATTCTATTATTTCCTGAATCCGCCACATAAACAGTGCCTTGGGCATCAACGGATACCCCAGTTGGAGAATAAAACTGTGCGTTGGTCCCCGTACCGTCCGCGAACCCTTGACTGCTACCCGCCATGCTACTTACCTCCCCGTTGGGGGTTATTTTCCGTATTCTATTATTTCCTGAATCCGCCACATAAACAGTGCCTTGGGCATCAACGGCCACTCCTGTTGGATTATCAAACTGAGCACTGGTACCCGAACCATCAGCGAATCCAAGAGTGCTGCCCGCCAGGGTAGATACCTCCCCGCTGGGCGTTATCTTCCGTATTTTATGATTTTGAGAGTCAGCCACATAAAGGGTGCCTTGGCCATCCATGGCAATTCCTGCAGGAAAAGAAAACTGCGCACCGGTTCCCGTTCCATCCGCAGACCCTTGTGTACTCCCTGCCAGGGTTCCTACTTGTACGTCTATAATATAGGTAAACACCGGGCCTATTAGTTCTGTGCCGTTCACGATGACCCTGACCTCTCCTGTGCCGGCCTTGACGGGAACAGTTGTTGTAATTGCAGTATTGGTAACCGTCTGTACTGCTGCTTCTACATTGTTAAAAAACACACTGACCTTGTCAAGGTCCGCACCAAAATTATCGCCGTTAATAGTTACAAGCGTGGCCTTTGGACCGTTGTTGGGACTAATGTTGGCTATCGTGGCCAAAACAGGCAGGGAATTGACGGTGAACACCGGCCCCAAAACCGTGTTGCCGTTTACAACTACTTTTATGGCCCCGGTGGTTGCGTTCTCGGGCACGGTGGCGGTAATCGTGGTATTGGTCACTGCCTGTACGACCGCTACTACATTGCCGAAAATAACGCTCACCTTGCCGGGGTCCGTACCAAAATTATTCCCTGTAATGGTCACAACCGTCGCATTGGGGCCATTGGTAGGGCTGATGTTGGATATTGTCGCCACGACCGGCGCGGGCACAGGTGCAGCAACCTCATCTTTGCTGCACCCAATAGCGAGTACCAATAAAAATAACAGGGCAGCTTTAGTACCTATTTTACAAACGAATACTGATTCTTGTGTTATCATGATCTATGTTTTTAGTTGCACTTTTTTCAAACTTTTTCTTTGAATAGAAAATTTAGGAATATGTGGGTGTCCTCCTCTTTCAAGCCTGGGCAAATCCCTTGTATTTAATTATTTGCCGGATGACAAGGTTTTCACCGGACCTAAGTATGAGTTCCTATTCCGGTATCATTTTCCTTATTTTTTGATTCCCTTAATCTCCCACATAAAAATTGCCTTGCGCATCTACAGCTACACCATTCAATTCTGCGAAGAATTCAGCATCGGAGGGAAACTTGACTGTTGAATTGTCTTTATTCATGGTTGTCACTTGACATTATATGTTTTGAATTGGTGTGAACATCGAAACTTTAACAATACGAGGGCCGTATCGACAGGTTCCGGCCAACATTTATCGAGGTGCTTAAACTAGAGCAGATTAGGAATGATGCTCAATCAATACCTCTTGGTTCTTAATGGGGGTCTGTAAGTGCTTCAAAGATTTTACCACAGCTTGGACTACCTTCATGTACATGACCTGGAGAGAGACTCCAGGATACAGACACTGATCTAGGGCTGACGCTATACGCCCTAACATAATTTACTACGGTAAATTTTAAAGTATATTAAAGATATATCATTTTAACATATGTTTCTAGTAAATAATAATAATAATCGATTAGGCGGCCTCGCCTCTGCTGCATGTACATTTAGACGGTTTTAAAAATCTGTTTGGAGCTTTCTGATGTGCTTAATTATCCTCGCTCCCATTCTTCGTATGCACTATCTTTCCATAATACTACTGTGTAATCTTCATACTGGAATGACCTAACAGCTCACTCACTATCTCCATGGGAACATCATTTTAAAATGGTCAGTTAAGATGATAAATGTCAAAAAAAAATATGCAATTAACTACAGAACTCTATAAGTAAATATAGAAGTTGTCCTAATTCTTCTAAATTGGATGATTTAGGACAATGAAACTGAGTTTTGGATCTAGTTTTGGTCCATAAATTCTTTAATATGAAAAAGTCATTTCTAAACCTAGCCCTACTTATATGCTCATTGGTACTATGGGCACAAAAAGAGCCGACTGATAGTACCTCAAATTTTATAACTGGTATCGACTGGAGTATGCACCCAAGATATGTTCCTGTCAATTTTACCAATGAAACGAATATAGTTGTTGGTTATAACCGGGGACTTCATAAATACGAGAATGAATATGTAAACCCAAGTGGTTATGGTGTTACACTTCGGGCAATCTTTAACAACAAGATTAGGGTTTTGGGCATTATAAATTACAGATGGGAAATTGACGGAAATGGATATCATTTCACTACCACAACAACAAAGCCCTGCTTGTTTGCTGGTTCAGCAACTGTTAACGATGTCGGTTCTGATTGCGAAACAATTCAATTATTCCCCCATACTGGAGCTTATACGATAAAAATTACTGCAACTTCTACAAATTCCAATTTAGTAAGTGTTTACGAGAAAATTATTCAATTGAAGGATTACCTGATTGTGGGAATGGGCGATTCTTTTGTTTCAGGGGAAGGTAATCCAGATAATAATTGGTTGCCAACGGGTATCACTACTGGTCCTCTGTGGTTAGAGCCCATGGCCCATAGATCGTCTAACGGTTCAATTGCGTTAATTGCGGCTAAGTTAGAAAATGATGACCCTCATTCAAGTGTTACATTTTTGAACGTTGCTACTTCAGGAGCTAAGACATCTAACGGCCTTTTGTTCCAACAACATCCTGATTGGCAAATTAAAGGTCAGATTGAGGAAGTAAAAGATTATATCAAAGACAGGAAAGTTGATATGGTACTAATGGCAATTGGATTAAATGATTTTGGAAAAGTTGACGGAATGTCAGAATTAATAGAGGCCGCAGTGGATCCTGGTCCACCTTCATTTGCCCAAACAGACGAACTAGTTTATGCTCTTGATGTATTAAAAAATATACAATTCAAATACCTTGAAGTTAACCAAAAGATACTTGGCACACTTAATTGTAAAAATGTTGTTCTCTTCCAAATGCCAGTACAGTTCATGCGAAACGAAAATGGAAATCTAACCGACGGTTGTGGATATTTAACGACAATGGAAGATGCTGATATACTTAGACTTGAGGATTTAGGCAAGCAATTTATAAACAAGCAAAAAGAAGTATGTACAAAATATGGTTGGACATATATAGATGGCATAAGTAACCTTTTTCTCAAACATGGTTATTGTGCGGGAAACCAATCTTGGTTTGTACATGTTAGTGCATCCGGCAGTAACCAAGGAAATCGGGATGGATCTGTCCACCCAAATAAAACAGGGTATCAAAAAATTGCTGAAATAGCGTATCCTACTATCAGGGCAAAGTTGTTGTTTGCTCATACACCGGGAATAATACTAAGGTCCAATAACGGAAATTAGTTCAGGATATAAAATAGCATATATGTAAACATCTCCAAATAACATTTAAAAACATTCAAATGAAAAAGCTACAAACTGGTTCCAAGTATTCCTTAATACTGGTTATTTTATTTCTCTGCTCCAGTAACATTTATGCACAAGGCAAACGCACCGAGGCAACCGATTCAATTTATAATTTATTCAAAGACCAAATGGATGGGTTGCCCCAGGTTGTGAAAGATGACACTTTGTTTATTGGTAGTTTCAATCGTCTTGATGGAAGTTTTACCGGAATAGGTGGCGAATACTTCTATTTGGCCAATGGCGGGCACGGTGGACAAATCAGGAGTTATCCAATTGTTTATTCAAAAGGCATTACGACACATTTAAGAATTAATTTAAGTTCAACTGATTATTGTTCCTTAATTATCGACGGGATTGAATATAACAATAATGGGAAGGATTATTTCATGATCGCTTTGAATACCCGAAAAAAAATAGATTTCAAAATCATTGATGGCGCTAAAACTTTTTCAAATAAATTAAATTTACAGCCATACCCGATTAATGCAGTAGGCGCGTTTACACTTGCAGAATTGCCGCTAGGAATAATTTATGTTGTGCCTGGCATCAACAATGATGAAAACTATGCTTATTATTCGACCTCGGAATCTTTCAAAACAACTTTATCGATGTCCTCATCTAATTCCTCAATGAATACTAAATCAAGTATGGATGATGTTAGCAGTGTAATTGAAATTGGAAAACAAATTGCCTCTGGCATAGGTGGAATGTACGGAACAGCTTTGCAAATTGGCTTAACAGGTCTTTCAACAGAAACGATAACCCAAACAGAAGGACATATAAATTCGAAGGGAGTTGAAATTGCTGTTGAAAATTTTCTAAGCACTAATTTTTCCACAAAATATAATCGCATTGGGATTGGAAATTCATATTTATATGTTACTAATGCCAGATTTATTTTCTCAATAAAAAACAGTGAAATATCAATCAGTTTGTTAGACTTTGAAGAGTTTTATCGATTTGCTGTCAATTGGTTAAAAGAAAATGATTTAGATAGATATAACAGACTTAAGCTATTAGATCCTTTTACAACTGCTGCAACCCCAAATTTGGAGTCAAACTCACGATATATTGAGAACCCTTATGGAAAAATAAATTTAAGCCCAAGTGAGGATTTTGGTATACTTGAAGAAGAAATATCAACATCTTCCAATTCTCGGTCTGAGCTTAATTACACAACAAAAATAATTGATCACCAGGCCGGATGGATGACTTCAACATATGGGGATGATGAAAGTTATACAAAAACAATTACTTTATCTCAAAGCAAAGCAATTGAATTTACACATACGGAAGGAAAAATGTCATTGGCACATATTGTTTGCCCCCTAGATGGGGCCCATAGGTATGGAGTTTATCTTGACAATTTATTTAAAACCATAATTGTAATTGACTTGTCAGTGGGTTTAGCTAGTCAGCCAACCTTTACCGGTATTCTCAAGGACATATCCGGAAAACCAGTCGCCAACTCACTTGTATTCGTTATGCTTCATGGCAAAAAAATTACTACGAAAACTGACAAGACCGGTAAATATACCTACCATGTTAAAGAATTAATTGGTTTTAAAGGAACTCCATCTGTTGTCAAACCCAGCTTAACAAAAACCAAGGTTTCGAACGATAAGTTCATCAAATCAAATAGTTAAATCAAGTCATACACTTTAAAATATTTAATTATGAAATATGGACTGAACTTATTTGCAATACTCTTGACTATCAGTATAGGAACGAATGCACAAGTGCATGTGGATAGAAGAAATAGTTTACCGATAAGAAGGTGCGATGCATGGGAGCTTGCAATGTACCAGCAGCTTGGGGTGATAGGTAATGACTGGTATGGTACCGAATACCTTGGTACAGCACCAGCAGAAACTTTACAACATATAAATGCATGGTGGCCAATCACTTATAATGGTAAAGCATTTAAAAGAACCGTAAAAGGCCAACTCCTAAGTTTTTTCCGAAGAACAGCAGGTTTTGGTCAGGACGACGACGATTACAACTTTTCGGTTATGCCAATAAAAGATAATTTATTTGAAGAAGCCAAGGAAAGATTAAAACCTGATGAGAATAATGTTAAAGGCGAAATCGATTTACCATCTAATTTCTGGAGTAAATACAACGAATATAGCACTAATGTTCCAAAACAGGAATTGGATCAAATCTGCCTATATGGCCCCTGGGTACATGATGCCATAACCATATTTAAAGACCATAACTATTTAGAAATACACCCAATACAACAACTTTGGTGGACAACAATATACAATGGTTTACATACGTATCATTTAAACCTTTTTCAGGATGCCTCAAACAGGTTTGATACCAGAGGACAATATGAAGAAGTACAGGATCTTAAATTCAAGGAAGTTTGGGCTCCAAATCCAGTTAAGGGAGTATTTTCTATTGCTTTTGAAGCCCCATTGAATACAAAAACAAGAGAATTTGAAATTAAGGTTCTTGAATCCCGAAATGTTGTTCAAAGTATGGACCATAATAGGATTCATTATTTAATTTATAAAAATGATACGCTTGTTAAAATGACTGAACCGCGTGGCACTGATTATTTCAAGGTAAAATTCGATTCATTGGCAATCGATGCGTATTCTTTAATACCAAACTTTAATACAGGAAAAACTGATTCCATTATTAAAGGCTTTATCGTTATAGAGACATCAATAGAAAAAAATTACAGCGGAAATTTTTCAAATCTCGGAAACCCTACAGCTTTATTGATTTTCAATGTCGAAGAAAAAAGTAAACTAAAAAAAACACCAACTACTTCACTTCCACAATTTAAAGTAGACGTTGTATTGGATAGCATTAAATGTTTTAGGGTTGATGACCATGATGATGCTGAGGATTTGTTTGGATATCTAGGAGTCAAAATAATCAATGAAAATGAATTACCGATAGGTGTTTCCATACTCGGTAATATTGAATCAAATTTATTGTGGAGTCGTTTGGATGGTGATGATTATACCCTGCATCTTAGGAAAAATCAGGTTGCCAAAATAAATAAAAAGCTAACATATACGCTTTCAAAAACCGACTCGTTGATTATTGTTGGTGATTTGGATGAGGATGATGATAATGATGATAACAACCCAAACGACATGGATATGGGCAATTGGGTAGAGGATGACGATGATAAATTAGGCGATACCCAATTCTGTAAACTTTCAAATTTTAGCGATAACTTAAATAGAAACTTTATTCAATTTTTTAAAAGTGGCGGCACTGATGTAAGGGCCTTCTACACTGTAATAGCTACCAAAATACGACCTACTAATGTTAATTTAACACGATTTCATTAATGGTTGATGCAAAACAAATAATGAAGCATAAATAACTGTAGTGATTTCACAATTGAGAATGGCCTAAACCTAAAAAATTTGTATTGCCAATGGTTGGGCTCGAGAATGAAACAATCAACTGCTGTTTTTCTATTGTGTAGTATTTCGATACTTGATGAGCAAATCCATACTTTAGTACTTTTTATTTAACTTTTTCAAAAAACAAGGCAGTGGTTCTGAGTTTACCAAAATAAAATTCCCCAACATCAGCAATACCAGCCATTTCGGTCAAATTGCTTAAGTTTTTTACCTACAAACCGCCTAAATTCCTCAAGTCCAACCTGAGTACTTGACACAGCAATCGCAAAAAGCAATTGGGCAAGGCTCCATTGTCCATTTAAAATACCTGAATAAATTTACTTTTTTTTTTAAATCCACAACCTCCTAAGCTTAGAGGTGTGTGTTAACAAATAGAACATTATGATATAATTCTAGAAATCCTCTCCATCTCCTCACTAACCCTTTTCTGTACAATCTTCCCATAATACTCCTGGGTAATCTTCATGCTGGAATGTCCCAACAGTTCACTTACTATTTCCATTGGAACATCATTATAAAGGAGTACGGTGGACGCAAAGGTCTTTCTTGCCATGTGGTGACTTATAGATTTATTAATGCCTACAATCGCCCCTATTTCCTTTAGATAGGAATTGATCTTTTGGTTGCTGAATTTAGGAATTGCATTGTCACCGACCTCATCATATTTCTCCAATATTGCCTTGGCTTTGGGCAATAAGGGTGCAAAAAACGGGCATAGTATACCACCTCGGGCGGGTTAAAGTGAGCATAGCGCGGCGGGGCAAAGTGAGCCACCTCGGGCGGACGAAAGTGAACCACTAAAAAATCGATTCTATTTGTGGGTTACCATGGGTTCTTTTGTAAAAAAGACCATGGCAAACAAACAGATAGATATGCGCAAGGCAAAACAGATTTTCAAATTGTACGGCGAGGGCGCAAGCAAACGGCGCATCAGCAGGCAGCTAGGCCTCTCCCGCAATACCGTCAGCAAGTACATCGACTTCTTCAAGCGGTACAAGCTGACTTCCTATGAGGTGTCCGCAATGAACTTGCAACAAAAAAATGGACATTTAGTTAAGCTATATTTTTGAACTGCGTTAAATTTTCAAATTCATCGATAGTCAGATTCCCCAGAGCGGAGTGTCTTCTGTTCCTGTTGTACCAAGTTTCGATCCATTCGAATATGGATAGTGAAGCTTCCCCTTTGCCTTGGTAGCGGTTTCTGTAAATGAGCTCTACCTTTATGGTCTTGAAGAAGCTCTCGGCCACGGCATTGTCCCAACAGTTTCCTTTTCCGCTCATGCTCCTCTCTATGAACCTGTGGTTTCCCAGTAAGTTGACAAAGTCATGACAGGCGTACTGAACGCCCCTGTCGGAATGGAATATCAGTTTCTTTGTGGGAGGTCTGTTTCGCACCGCCATTTTCCAGGCCGCGATCGAAGTGTTCTCGGCACTCAGGTCGCCGCTCTGGGACCAGCCTATCACTTTACGGTCGAAAAGATCTAGGACGATGGTCAGGTAAAGCCAGCCGTTGGCCGTTTTCACGTAGGTAATGTCCGACACCCATGCCCGTCCGCTTTCCCCGGCGGAAAAGTCCCTGTCCAGTTTGTTTTCCACCACTGGATACCTGTGTTTCGAATCGGTGGTCGCCACGAACTTTTTGGCATGTACGGCCCGGATCTTGTTCTGCCTCATCAACCTGGCCACCCGTGGCCTGGACACATCGAACCCACGGGCCCTGAGTTCGTCGGTCATACGGGGGCTCCCGTAACTGGCCTTGCTCCGTTCGTGCACACGCATTATTTCGCAAAGCAACATCCGGTTCTCGTTGTCGCGTTTCGAGGGCGTATGGTTTTGCCATGCATAAAACCCGCTCCTACTCACCTTGAATACTTTACACATCTTCCCGACAGGGAACTCCTTTTTGTGGTCCTTTACGAACCGGTAGATTTCCTGTCGCTCGCGGAGAAGATGCCAATGGCCTTTTTTAAGATATCGCGTTCAAGTTCCACGTCCCTCAGGCGTTTCTCCAAACGGCCTATCTCTTTTTGTTCATCGGTCATTTTCGCGTTGCCCCGGCCCGGAAAACTGTTGGGGCCGAGTTCGCCCATCTCCTTTCTCCATCTGCCCAGCACCGACCTGGGAATGTCGAGTTCACGGCAGATCTCAACGATGCTGCCGCGTGCATAGGTCAGTTCCACGGCCTTTTGCTTGAACTCATCAGTGTAATACCTTGCTTTTCTTCTCATTATCGGGTAAAGTTAAAACGTTAGTGGTGTCCTTCAACTTTATGTCCAATCTAATGTAGCAATTCCACAATGACCCTGGAAGAGATCCACAGGCTCTTCAGATCGGACCAAAAACCCAAAAGCGAACAACTGAAGACCCTGGAGAAGTACTTTCCCTATTTTGACAAGGAACTCCGCAGGACGGGCGTTACCAAGCAACTGTTATGGGAGGAATACCATGCAAGGCATCCCGATGGGTTCAAGCTCTCACAGTTCAGGTACTGGTACCGCGAATGGACAAAGGAAGTCTCCCCCGTGATGCACTTTACCCACAAGGCCGGCGACAAGCTCTTCATCGATTTTACCGGCAAGAAACTCAGTATCGTGGACAAATATACCGGGGAGCTGCAAGAACTCGAGGTCTTCGTATGTGTTCTGGGAAGCAGCCAGTATACCTATGTCGAGGCCTGTGCCAGCCAAAAACTGGAAGACTTCATGCGCTGTACCGAGAACGCCCTTTGGTTCTACGGGGGCGTGCCCCGTGCGCTGGTAACGGACAACCTCAAATCGGCCGTTACCAAGAGCAGCCGCTATGAGCCCAAGGTAAACGATACCTTCGCCGACTTCGCCGAGCACTATGAAACGGCCGTACTGCCGACAAGGGCTTACAGACCGAGGGACAAGGCCATCGTCGAAAATGCCGTCAGGATAATCTATACCCGCGTTTTCGCGCCTTTGCGAAACAGCACTTTCCACAGCGAGGCCGATATCAACAATGCCATATCGGAGCTCCTGAAAACGCACAACGACAGGTCGTTCAGGGGGAGGGAGTACTCCCGGTACTCGTTGTTCGAGGAGGTGGAACGGCAAGAGCTCAAGCCCCTGCCATTGAAGCGGTACGAGATAAGATCGTACGCCAAGGGAACCGTCCACAAGAACAGCCACATCTATCTTGGCAGGGACAAGCACTACTACAGCGTACCCTACCGGCATATCGGCAAGCAGGTCAAGATCGTCCACACCGATAGCTTCGTCGAGATATACCACAGGCACGAACGCCTGGCCGCCCATACAAGGAAAAGGCAGAAGTACGGGTACACCACCGTGGCGGAACATATGCCCTCGCACCATAGGTTCGTCAGCGAGTGGAGCAGCGAGAAGTTCATCGCCTGGGCGGGGCATATCGGGGATTCCTGTAAGGGATATATCATCGGGATACTCGACAAGAAACAACATCCCGAACAGTCCTATAAATCCTGCCTTGGCATACTCCACTTGGCCAAGAAGGTAGGGAACCGGCGATTGGACAATGCCTGCAGGCGCGCATCGGACTTCGGGGCATACAATTACAACATGGTAGAGCGTATCCTGAAAAAGGGATGGGACGCACTGGAGGAGGACCCACAGGAAATCATCGAAGTGCCCGACCACGATAACATCAGGGGAGGGAACTATTACAAGTAATAACCATAAAACAGAGTATATGAATACACAGACATTGGAACAGATGAAACAATTAAGGCTCCACGGAATGATCAGGGCCTTCAATACCAGTCTCTCATCGCAGAGCATCGATTACACCAACGATGAACTGGTGGCCTATCTTATGCAGTCGGAATGGGACGATAGGCAGAACCGTAAGATAGAACGCCTGACAAAGGCGGCAAGGTTCAGGTACAGTGCCGTTATGGAGGCGATCGACTACGCCCCCGAAAGGAACATCGACAAGAACCAGGTGCAACGTTTTGCGTCCTGCGGGTTCATCGGCAAGAACGAGAACATCCTCATTACGGGAAGCACGGGAGTGGGCAAAAGCTATATGGCCTCCGCCATAGGCCACCAGGCCTGCTCGACGGGGCGCAAGGTCATGTACTTCAACACCGCAAAACTCTTTACCTTGCTCAAGACCTCGAAGGCCGACGGTTCATATCTAAAGCAGGTCGACAAACTTGAAAAGCAGGACCTGCTCATACTCGACGACTTCGGCCTAAAGCCCTTGGATAACATAAATAGGCACTCCTTTATGGAAATAATAGAGGACAGGCACGGAAAACGATCGACGATAATAGCGTCCCAACTGCCCGTAGAGGCATGGCACGAGATAATCGGGGAAAAGACCATTGCGGACGCAATCCTCGATCGCTTGGTGCATACCGCACATAGGATCGACATAAAAGGGGAATCAATGAGAAAAAAACTAAGGAATAATCATTAATTTTAACACACGAATGAATCGATTTTAAGCAATTCGTTTACACTGCTCACTTTCATCCGCTGTGGGTGGTATACTTTGGCCGCCCTATCCAGTTATAGGCTATACTGCAGGGCTATAAACAAAAAAATCCAACCTATTTTCATAAGTTGGATTTCTCATTATGCTCCTCCTCTTGGGCTCGAACCAAGGACCCTCTGATTAACAGTCGGTTCACTTATGGTTCCATATGGTCTATTATATCTTGAAATGCCCATTTTATGGGGATTTTGCTTATCTTTAAT
>JBBKWR010000065.1:0-5799 GCA_037969055.1 Flavobacteriaceae bacterium
ATTCCTATGGAGGTTACGATATACTCGTTTACGCGAAGATCTACGTTTAATTGCCAGTCAACATCAATGTTTCCAAACCTTCTTAGGTAATCGGTATAGAGGCTCAATCGGTGTTTTAGCGCAATATTCTTGAACACTTCCTCTTCCCAGCTATTACTGATCAAAAAACCCAGCTCCAAAAAGACATTTTTTCCCTTTTGCAATACGTTACCGTCCACATCCAAAACTGCCTTCTGCACTCCGAATGCACCTTTGTTGGCAAGTTCCTGGTCTAATACAAAAGTAGCTTTCTGCGTGAGTGGCGAAATGTACAAGTTAAATAACCTTTCTTTGGAAATATAACTGGTACCAGCCCCTAAAAAGGTATAACCTGGGGACATTAAGCGGGAAATTGGGCTCGATCTGTCCGGGTATTTATAACCATTGGAAAACTGGGTATTAAAATTTGCCTTGACAGAGTAGTACCAATTACTAATGGTGTCACGGCGATAACCAAAGGTGGAACTCAGCCGTAGTGCATCATCGGTCTTACGCAGTTTTTGGTTGTCCTGGGCATTAAGACCGTAACGAAGTTCCATATAGTTTTCCCATTGGAAATATCGAAACTTATAATTTCGTTCAAACCTTCCATTGGCGAGGGCCGTCACTGAATTATTCCCTCCCGCGTTCCAATTTACGAAGGCCGCTTGGCTGAAATTAAGTCCCACTAAGTTGATCTCCTGCCAAAACGAGGGTACTTGGAACCTCCTGTATTTCTTATCGAGCGGTTTGGTCTTTTTAAACGAAATTACGGACGTATTGAGGGTTACCCCCTTTTTGACCTGATTGATCCGTTCCTGCAACTGTCTTATTACGATCGTATCTACGATGGTCGTATCCATGGGGATGGAGTCGGTTACCCGGCCGGGCGGTATGGTGTCCTGAGCTATAAGGGCGGTGATATGCGTGAGTAAAAATAGTAAGAAGGTAATTTTTTTAGGTACGCTAATATGCATCAAGAATTGAATTTAGTTGTAGATTGATAGTTTCAGCATCGATTTTTGCCATGACATGTAATTCCTCCACACTGCCATGTTCCAGGAACCTGTCATCGATACCAAGAATATGTATTTTTTGGGTAGCTCCTATTTCGTTGGCATACGCTAGTACCGCACTACCAAATCCGCCAATTTTAGCGCCATCTTCTATTGTTATTACATGTTCATAGGACCCAAAGACCATTGAAAGCATTTCGGTGTCCAAAGGTTTTGCAAAACGCATATCGTAATGCCCTATCCGGTCGCTATCCCCATTTTCGGCAATAACCTTTGCAACCGTGTTGCCTATAGGTCCGAGCGATAGTACCGCAATATGGGTCCCCTTTTTTAACTCTCGGGAAACCCCGATAGGAATTTTCCCAAAGGTAGTCATCCAATTTTCAAGCACCCCTTTTCCCCTGGGATATCTGATGGCAATAGGATTTTTAAGACCCAGTTGTGCCGTGTACATAATGTCGCGTAATTGGCTTTCGTTCATGGGTGCAAAAATAATAAGGTTTGGGATACAGCGCAAATAGGCAATGTCGTATACCCCGTGGTGGGTTGCCCCATCTTCCCCTACCAGCCCAGCGCGATCCAAACAAAATATAACAGGAAGGTTCTGTAACGCCACGTCGTGAATAACCTGGTCATAGGCCCTTTGTAAAAAAGTGGAATAGATATTACAGAAAGGTACCATGCCTTCGGCGGCCAAACCCGCCGCCATCGTCACTGCATGCTGTTCCGCGATACCAACATCAAAAGCACGATCCGGTAACTGCGCCATCATGTATTTTAGGGAACTCCCAGTAGGCATGGCGGGCGTAATGCCGACAATTTTTGGATTATTTTTGGCAAGCGCTACAATGGTAAGGCCAAAAACATCTTGGAACTTAGGCGCTTGTCCGGTAGATGGCTTTTTATCCAGCTCCCCAGTGAGCTTGTTGAATCGGCCAGGGGCATGATAAGTTACTTGGTTCTCCTCCGCTTTTTGGAGCCCTTTGCCTTTTGTGGTGATGACGTGCAATAAACGCGGCCCTTTAACCAATTTCAACCTTTGGAGTTCGGAAAGTAACTTGGGCAGGTTGTGTCCATCTATTGGACCCGTATAGTCAAAATTGAGGCACTCAAATATGTTTTCCTCCTTAGCGGAACCTTGTTTTACATTGGTCAGGTACTTTTTTAGGGCCCCAACACTGGGGTCTATCCCAATGGCATTATCATTTAGGATAATAAGGACGTTCGCATCGGTCACGCCAAGATGGTTAAGACCTTCAAAGGCCATTCCACTCGCTATCGAGGCATCCCCGATCACGGCGATGTGTTGCTTTTCCAATTCCCCTTTTAACTGCGATGCCAACGCCATCCCCAAAATGGCTGAAATAGAAGTAGAACTGTGCCCCGTGCCAAAAGCATCGTATTTGCTTTCGGACATTTTTGGAAATCCACTGATCCCACCCAATTGGCGATTGGTAGCAAATATTTTCTTTCTGCCAGTCAATATTTTATGTCCGTATGCTTGGTGCCCCACGTCCCAAATTAACCGATCAATGGGGGTATTGAATACATAATGGATCGCAATCGTCAGTTCAACTACCCCTAGACTCGCTCCCAAATGCCCTTCTTTGGTCGCAACGATATCGATAATAAACTCGCGGAGTTCTTTTGCAAGTATTGGTAAGTCCTCAGCTGGAAGCAAACGAAGGTCTTCTGGAGAATTTATGTGCTTTAATATACCTTGTGGCATTGCTGAATTTTACAAGCTACAAAGCTAAGGTTTTTCCAAATGGTGCTATCCATACCAAACTATAATGGGAAGGGTTCCATAAAACGGGAAGAAGGCCGTAAATTTTTAGATAAAGTCCGTTGTACCAAGCCATAAATAGACAAGACATAAATCTCGCGGTTTTTTTGTGCCCAAAATTTTAATTTGGTACTATTGTGCATCTAAATCGAACCATGGTATTGCCCTTCGACGACAACTATTTCATGAAAAAAGCCTTGCAGGAGGCAGAGGCTGCCTATAGGAAAGGAGAAGTGCCCATTGGCGCCGTGATCGTAGTACAGGATCGCATCATTGCCCGGGCACATAACCTTACTGAACAACTCAATGATGTAACAGCACATGCCGAAATGCAGGCCATAACGGCTGCAGCTAATTTTCTGGGTGGAAAGTATCTGAAAAACTGCACGCTTTATGTTACTTTGGAACCATGCCAAATGTGCGCAGGGGCATTGTATTGGAGCCAAATATCGAAAATCGTATATGGGGCCAAGGATTTGGAAAGGGGTTGTGGTGTGATGGGTACAAAGTTGCATCCCAAAACCAAAATAGTGGGCGGAATAATGGCAAATGAGGCAGCCGATCTTTTAAAAACCTTCTTTATCCAAAAACGTAACCTGAATTGATCTTGCCAGTTTCTTTCATACGACGAAAAGGCGCGAATCATTTTAAAAGATTGGCTGACTTATAATCAATATCGGAATTAGGGCGAGGACCAAAAAACCCCAACATTTTGTCGGGGTTTAAATCTCATTTAATAATACAATATGGTTATCCTACCACTTGCACTTTTGCGGCGACGGTTCCTTTTCTTCCTTCTTCTTCAACATACTCAACTTTGTCGCCTTCGTTCAATGGGGTGCCGTTCAAAGAGGTGGCATGAACAAAGATGTCTTTCCCGGTGTCATCGTTGGTAATGAATCCGTATCCCTTGGATTCATTGAAAAATTTTACAGTTCCAGTCATTCCAATTAAAATTAAAATAATAAAAAAGTTTGTCTTACTAAATTATAATTTTTTCGATTCGCTACCAATTTTCCATCTACAATTATTGACTATCAGTCTTTTCTGAGTCTTTTTTTCGCATTTTTCTAATGTTTTCTTCGTTCAACATATAATCTTTTAACTTTTTGCCCTTGCTAGCTGTTAGTAAAAAAAGTGGCATGGCCACCAAAAACAATCCCACTGTACCGGCACCAATAAATTTGTTGGCCAGTAATTTTTCCGATGGGTCGAGTGTAAAACCATAGATAATCGATGTTAAGGAGCAAAGTGTGATAAGGAATATGAGGTATTTCATGGTATTAATTTAGAGAATAGAGCATAAATTTACTTTGTAAAATGGATCAATTTTCTCCTGTATGCCGTCAGCAATTTTGATTTGGAAATGAATCCTACATATTGCTGGTTTTTGATAACAGGCAAGTTCCAAGCCCCACTGCTCTGGAATTTATCCATAATATCGGTCATTTTGTCCTTGTCCAAATCGATGATATCTGGAGGGGTATGCATCACATCGCTTACTTTTACCTCTTTGTACATGGTTTGGTCGAACATAATGGGGCGGATGTCATCCAATAATACAATGCCCATCAAACTGCCGTCTTTTTTATCGACCACTGGGAAAATATTCCTGCTGGACTTCACCACAGCCTCATGGACCATTTGACCTAGGGTCATTCTTGGATATAGCGAAATAAAATTGTTTTCGATGACCTTGTCAATATCCATAAAGGTGAGTACAGCATGGTCTTTGTCATGGGTTATCAACTCCCCTTTTCGGCCCAGTTCCATATTATAAACCGAGTGCGGATGCACATATTTGGTAATGGAAAACGAGATGGCCGAGGTAATCATCAAAGGGATAAAGAGTTCGTATCCCCCGGTTACTTCGGCGATCAAGAATATGGCCGTTAACGGTGCATGGAGCACGCCTGCCATCAAGCCAGCCATCCCCACCAGTGTAAAATTACTTTCTGATATCTGGTTTTTAAAAACCCCTATATTGTTGATCACTTTTGCGATACAATTCCCCATAATGCTGCCCATAAAAAGGGTAGGCGCAAAGATACCACCCACTCCCCCGGCGCCAAAGGTTAAGGCGCTGGCTATCACCTTAAAGAAAACGAGACCTGCCAAGAGGGCGGTCACGGCCCAAACATTGCTCAAATCGACATCAAGAATGTTATTTTGTAAGACTGCCTCCGGGTTTCCTTTGATCAAGTTATTGATGACATCAAATCCCTCTCCATACAATGGGGGCACCAGATAAACCAAGATGCCTATTCCAATACCCCCAATGACCAATCGTTTTATGGGAGAGGCTATTGTTTCAAAAAACTTTTGCATCCGTTCGTATACCTCCGTGAAATAAATGGACGTAAGTCCAGCCACGAGCCCCAAGACTAGGTAAAATGGAATATCGGAAATCTGAAAGCTGTCTTCGAGTTTAAAAGGAAGGAGTACATCACTGCCAAAGAAAAAGTAGGAAGTGATGACCGCGGAAATAGAAGCCAATAAGAGTGGCAACATAGAGGCAATGGTCAAATCAAGGCTAAATACCTCAATCGCAAAGATAATGGCCGCGATGGGTGCCTTAAAGATCGATGACATGGCACCAGCCGCAGCGCATCCAATCAATAGGTTGCGCGTCGATTGGTTCATATGGAACATCCTTGAAATGTTCGAACTTATCGCCGCCCCTGTCGAAACAGTAGGTCCTTCCAAACCTACCGACCCGCCAAAACCCACGGTAAGGGGTGCAGTCATGATCGAGGCGAACATCTGATACTTGCGCATGATGCCCTTGTGTTTTGAGATGGCATAGAGGGTGGAAGGAATACCTTGGCTCACCCGATGACGGATCACGTATTTAATGATCAGGTAGACCATAGTAAAACCTAGGATCGGAAAAACAAAATAAAAGGCCGTATGGTAGTATTTTACAAGATTCCCTTCCAATAAGTGTTGAAAGAAGTGGGTAAGGTTTTTAAGCACCAC
>JBBKWR010000066.1:0-10140 GCA_037969055.1 Flavobacteriaceae bacterium
ACGGTTTTGTATAACGAAAGTGGCGACTGGAGGCGCGCGTTCGGCTAGAATACCTACCGAAGCTTTAGCTAAGTTAGAGTGGAAGCGTCAGCGTGCGTTTCGGAGCAATGGTAAAGCCGCTTTTTCGTTTTTGTCAGATTAAAGATATGGTTTATTTAGGTTGCTAAATATTCAAATCAGATAAAGCCAGCCATTTTGTTATACGGTGTTGTGAGTAGTTATTCAGAGATTTTTAAGAATGATTTGGCATTCTCATATAGTATCATTCTTTTCTCTTTCTCACTTAAAAAATCGAGAGAATTTAGGAATTCAATCGATTTTGAAATACTTCCTGGCCAAACCATCTGATCAGTACCAAACATAACTCTATCAAGCACTTTGGCATTTTGAGCCAATTTAAGCAGTCTAACAGCATAATCTTTAATCATTGGATCAACCCATAAAATAACGCCTAAATCGATATACAAATGTGTGTACATACTCATCATTCTAACCGTATGTTCAAAGTATACTTCTCCACCATGCATTAAATATAGCTGCAATTTTGGATATTTTACCAGCACATCTTCAACAAGATATGGATCTCCCAAAGTGATTCGGAAATTCGGACAGCATCTGTAAGAAGTCATTGGAGGGCCACCACCTGAGTGATAAGCAACTGGGATACCATTTTGTTCACAAATCTCAAGATAAGGAGCGTAAATAGGATCATTTAATGTGCGTCCGAAATAGACACCTGAGACTTCGCCAAATACTTTTATTTTTCCTTCTTTTATTAAAAGTTCAAACCTATCTATTGGAATTAGTTCTTCACTATCCATATATCCCGGAATGAACCTTGAATCTGCTTTAACATATTTCGCTATACTTTCAATAGAGCCACTTACGACTGCATACTCTATTTGATGATTATCCATTAGAGAAATTGTCCTCTTTAAATGTTCATCAGAGGTTTTGGGTGATTCAATTCCTGTAGGATGTATTCTACCTCCCCAATAATCTGTATCGGTGTAACTGTGAAGATGTACATCTATTATTTGAGCTTTTACTGACAGTAAAATAAACAAGGCAAAAATCGTAAGTTTATACTTCTTCATATGTTTAGTTTTAATTACTCACAACGGTTGATATGTGAAAAGTAGGCCAGGTGGTAAGCGATGAACTTTCCGTTAAGCCACAATCCAAATCAAAAGATTTGGCGACCGCACAAATACGCCCGAACCTCTCGGTTTAGTGCTTGCCCTATTTATATATGTTGTTAAGCCACGTTCTTTTCCGCTCGGTTTATTTGACAATTATAACAGCCGGGACTAGCGTTGTGTACTTGAATGTAATTGGTATTTATGTCACTAAAAATCAATTGGATTTCATTTTTAAGTTCATTTCCCATAGCTGTCCTTGCATCAATCATCATTCCGTATTCATTGTAAATCCGCAAGGACAATAATCTGTGATCGAGCATTAATGGAATTTCATTTATTTTTAATGCTGCTTTTATGGCATGCTGTCTTACGAATATTGGTCCCGATGATTTGTAGGGTGTTTTAACCTTATGATGTTGATAAGGGAAGAGAATGACTTCTTCGTTTACATTCGCATCTTCCAGGCTAACGCGACAAGGAAAGCCTGGTTTTGAATCTACGGTCATACGTTTAGCCCCAATTTCGTATAGTTCGTCTTCGGTCATATCGAAAAGATGTTCAAAATTCTCTTCTATTGCCGTAATTTTAAAGTTTGTATCCATTTCCATTATTTTATACAAAATTCTCAATTTATCACGATTTAGACAATCCGATTATTGCTCGTATTGTTGATTTGCAACTTCATAACCGTTAATAATTTCTTTTCTAATATGGTTCCATTTGTAATTTCCGATGCTTCCATCGTTTTTTATGACGCGATGACAGGGGATTAGATAGGCTATTGGATTTTTGCCAATTGCAGTACCTACCGCTCTAATTGCGTTTGGATTGTTTATCAATTCGGCTATATCCTTATAGGAGACCAAATGTGAAGACGAGACTTTAAGAAGTGCTTTCCAGACTTGTATTTGAAATGGTGTTCCGATTAAATCAACTCCAATCGGTTTGTTGGGAATATGCCAAGTTCTAAAGTATTCTTGAACCTTTTGTCCGTTAATGCCAAGTCCAGATTTTAAATTTGCATTTTTAAATTTGTCAAATATATAATCTTGGTTGATATCAAATTCTATTGAAGAGATACCCTTTTCGGTTTCTGCAATAACAGCTTTGCCAAAGGGGGTGTCGATATTGGCAATTAATATGGTTAGATTTTTCCCTCGATTTTTAAACTGCCCGGGCGTACAAGACTCTATTTTTAAAAATAAATCGTGAAGCCTCCCATTTCCGGAGAGTCCAACGTCGTATGATGTGACCAATGTTGATTGGCCTTTTTCCAAAGATTCCTTTGCTTTTTCAATAGTCAGAAATTGTAAAAATTCTTTTGGACTTACACCTGCCCATTTCCGAAAAGTCCTTTGCAAATGGAATTTACTTAAGTTAACGTGATTTGCAATTTGGCCCAATGTGGGTTGTTCAATTTGATTTTTGCGAATAAATTGAATTGCCCTAGCGATTGTATCGTAGTGAAAATTTTGTTCCATAAGGCTAAATTCATAATATGTATTTGGACTGACAATCCGATTGTTGCTTGAATCTGGCATAATGGTTAAGCCATGATCAGGCGCGGGAAATCTGTTAGGATTTTCCAAGGTCTGATCTTGCTTGTTAAAAATAGCGAATTTTCCTATTGCGCTGAATGCATCGCTTGATTTTAGCTGTTGTGGTAGGCAATTTTTATTTAAGTCGTGTCGTTTGTCATTTTTTCATGTAACTCTTAAAATCTTTTCCATCTTTTTACCTTTTGCCACTTCATCCACCAACTTGTCTAAATACCTTACTTGTTTTGTTAAAGGATTTTCAATTTCTTCAATCCGATAGCCGCAGATGACACCTGTTATAAGGTGAGCGTTAGGGTTTAATCTTGCTTTCTTAAAGAATGTTTCAAAAGTTGCTTTCTCATCAATCAGTTCTTGAAGTTTTTTGTCATCAAAACCGGTCAGCCACGCTATTACTTTATGCAATTCCTCTTTTGTTCTGCCTTTACGCTCAACTTTTGTGATATAGTGTGGATAGACTGATGCAAATGTCATTTTTACTATTCGCTCATTATGTTCGGGTGTTACTTTCATACTATTTTAATTTTTCCAATTGTCCTTTTCTTTTCACAATGTTTTTATAGTCCCATTGAATTTCTCTTGATTTTTGTAACCAACGTTTCAAATCTTTTGATTCGATGTCAGAAACATTGTTGTAGAAAATAGATGCATCTTTAAATTTTTCTCCCCTAACGTTTAAATGTTCCTCTTCAAAATCTGCTCCGCTCCAAAATATCAATCGTAAGCCCTGCTTTTGTTTACTATACCCTACTATCGGGTTTCCATCTATAAACCAAACAGGGTGGGCGTGCCAAATTTTGCTTTCTGCTTCTTGCAGTTCTGTGTCAATTATCAGCGCAAGTAAATTGCAAATTTCTTTGTCTTCCGATACTTGTTTTTCGTTATATGTTTTAATCTCTGTGTTCATATTTAACGGTCGTCTTACATTGCCTACAACGGTCTGGGCAATGAGTAGGTTCGTAGTGCCGCCGATGATCCGCAGTTGGCGGTGAGAGGACGGCATAGCCTAAACTTTGCAAGTAAGTACCAAACTGTCCCCAAAGACTCGGGGCCACCGGTATTTTCAAATTAGGCAAGAACAAGCAATCCGCCTGAACGACACAGTCGGGCAGGTTTCGTTTAACCATTGTTGTTAATAGGTTATTTTATTTTCATATCACTTATAATTACTCTAAATCCGTCAGGGTCTTTTATCATAATTCCATTGTTATCCCAAAAAGGGTTTTTTGCCTTTATTTTCTCAATATTATAGGTATCTATCCTTTCCACAATTTGGTTGTATTCACTTTTTTCTGTTGGATAAAGGACCAATATGTCTTCAATATCAAATTTATGATCTGCTTTGGTTTTAGACATTGTAAATTCAAGATGCCAATCATGTTTAGGTTTGCCTAAAAATGCACCATTATATTCATTATGGTTTTCAAATGAGAATAAAACTTCCAATCCGAGAATGTTGGTATAAAATTCAACGATGGATTTTAATTTATTCGTGTGCCTTGCGTTTCTAAATTCCACTTTTAGTATGTTTTCTAAAATGACTTCAATAATAATTAAAAGTCAAAATTGTTCTTGATAGAATAAAAGTACTAATCCATTTGGTTCAAAAATAGAGAAACTTCTATGGCCCCAAGACTGATCAACGATTTCTTGTTTGAATAAAAGTTCCACTGATTTGTACTTTTTGTATAGTTTATTTATGTCCCAAACTTGTATGCACATATAAGCACCTTGCGGTATTCTATAGTCCAATCCCGGATTTTTATGCTCATCATTTTTTGGGAGGTGTAGGATTTCAACTAATCCTTCGCCGACTTCAAACAGACCGCCTTTATCGTTCTCATTTCTATCTCAAGAGTGTCCTAACCTAAATTCCACCTTATTCTTGTAGAAATTATAGGTTTCTTCGTATTTACTTGTGAAGTACGTAAATCGAAAATTTCCTTTCTTTTCTGTCATTTTTTACCTTTAAAAAATGGTTGGGTTAATTGATGTACATCAGTGACATTTATGAAAAGTCACAGGTTTGTAAGCAACAACTTTTAAGTTTATTAACTTTTGGTTCATGTTTATACTTTTTTCATTGACACTTCAATAGCTATTTTTAGTAGAGCGTTTTGCAAAGCATTTTCTATTTCATATCATACGGAATATAGTCTTCCCAGTACCAAGGCGTGTAGATATCTCCAATTCCTAATTCCAGTACTTCCTTAAAGATACGCTCTGCATTATCGCTATTTGACATTAATAGTATCCCAATACGCTTTTCTGGAAATAGGATTGAATAGTGTTGAAAACCTTCTCCATGACCCTCTTTAAAATACCCCTGACCATATGGCGATTTAAAAATACCCCATCCCAGACCATAATTCAAGCCTATACTATCATTTGCATTTGTTTTTTCCAGGGACTCTGGTCCGAATTGTTTCTTTGAATTAATTCGGATATTGGGTGCAAACATAAGTTGGGTAACCTCAGAATTATTGGAGCTCAATTTAATTATTTTTGTTAGAAATTTTGAGTAATCAGCAGGTGTTGTCTCCATAGAACCTGCAGCTCCCGCTTCATCTTCCGTATCTTTATCAATTATTTTTTGCGCTGTTGTATGTCCATAACAATAGTTGTTTTCAAAACGTTCTTGCCACATATAGCTGGTCATATCCATACCTAAAGGGTCAAAGACACGTTCTCTTGCCAATTGTTCCAATCCTTTTCCTGAAATTTTCTCAATAACTTTTTGTAGTAAACTCATTCCTTCTCCGGAATAGCTGTACTCGGATCCCGGGTCAAAGTAAAGTTGAATTTTGCCTTCCGGTTGGAATTCGCCTGTTCGGCTGATCCATCTCCAATTGGGAAAGCCAGTGGTATGTGATAAGCACATTCGTGCTGTTATTTGTCGATACCTATCATCATTTGCAAGGTCTTTATACCCTCTCCATTCTTTTTCAAAATACATGTCGGGAATGGGCACGTCTAAATATTCTTGCAAGGGCTTATCAAGGTCAATAATACCTTCGTTGGCTAGTTGCGCCACTATATAACCAAAAACAGCTTTACTTAAAGAAGCGCCATAAAACACATGATCAATTTTTAGACTATCTTTTGTTGTGTAGTTGGAATAGCCAAATGCATTTTGATAGGCAATCGTGTCTTGGTTAAAAATGGTAATTGTAAATCCTGTCACGTCAGCCGTATCAACTAGGGTTTTAATCCGTTCCTCTAAATTGGTTTTTGTTATTGACGAGCCGTTAATTCGTTGAATTTGGCCGCTCTCGATTTTTTTAGAGCAACCAACACTTATGCAAAGTATGATTATTGTAATAAAATATTTCATTTTTTCAAGATTGAGCCCAACGTTTTTGTATTTGGGTAGTACTACCGATAGGGAGCATTACTCAAATAAATTGTTAAAGGGCGTGTTTTACATACTATCCTTTTACTAATCCATTATTTCAACCAGGAATCCCACTTTTCTAGTTTATCAAATTTCGGGTTTTTATTATTCATAATTCCCTTATAAAGATGATGCCCAAATAATCCAAGGTGTTGCAAGCAGGAAGATTATCGTATTCAAAACCGTGATGATTGCGCCTTGTTTATATATATCTTCCGATGGCAAAAAACCACTTCCGACAAATAAAATATTTGAACTGGAAGCTTGGGGAGTAATGACAGCAAAATAATTGGTGGCGAAAGATAGCATAAAGGCCATTAGTGCAGCGGGGACCTGAGCATTTACGGCCACTTGTAAAAAAACAGCATATAAAGCCAACAATTGTGCTGTTTGACTGACAAAAAGATAGTGGATTACGACATATAAGACAGTCAATAGGATATATACCGTGACCCAGTTATAGTCACTGATTTGGGCAGCTATTTGAGCACCTAGGATTTTCATAAAACCCAAGTCATTCAATGCAGTGCTCATCATATATAAAATAGCAAACCATACATATGTTTCGAGTGCGTCTCCACCACCTTGTCGAATATCTTCGAGTGTGTACACATTAGCCAATATCAGCACCGATAGTCCAAGAAAGGCAACGATAGCTAGGTTCATATTCAAAACTGGGGAAAAAGCCCAAAGGAGGATCATTCCAAAAAATGTAATACCCATAATCCATTCTTGTTTACTCAAGGGTCCCATTTCACGAAGTGCATTCTTGGCCATTTCGGGAGCTTCGGGAGTATATTTATTTCCTGGCGGAAAGAGTTTATACAATACGTAGGGTATTGCGATTAGAGCAATGATACAAGGTACAGAAGCCACAAAGAGCCAATTACCAAAATTCATGTTTACTCCAAATTGTGCAGCAATTCCGGCACCCACTGGGTTAGCGGCCATTCCAGTGAACCAAAGTGCTGAACTTATCGTATGTCCGGAGATGGCGGTCATCATAAGATAACTTCCAGTTTTCTTTCTACTTTCAGGCGTAGGTAGCGATCCGGTGTCCAAAGATAATGCATGGGTAATGGGATAAAGAATACCAGATCTTGCAGTATTACTTGGAATGGCAGGTCCTAGGAGTGTATCTGTAGCAACAATACAATACCCCAAATTTAAGGTGGATTTACCAAATCGGCGAATTAGTAAAAAGGCGATACGCCTCCCCAATCCTGACTTAATAACTCCTTTTGCGACTAAAAAAGCTGCTAGAATAAGCAATATAAAGCTCTCTGAGAATCCCGAAAAAGCTTTTTCAGGAGTAAGAACTCTAAATATTACTACTGCAACCAATGCGAGAATAGATGCAGTAAAAATAGACAGGGCATCGATTAAAACTCCTATGATGGCTGTTATAAAAATGGCAAACAAATGCCAAGAATCCGGTGACAAGTCCCAAGGAATGGGAAGATGCCAGATTATTACACCAAATACCAGGGTGACAATTCTTTTTATCCAAAGTAATTTCCGGTATTTATGTAATGGTTTTTCCACTTCAGTTTTACGCATTTGGGTTGATTAATTTTTATTTTCTTTTCACAGCTCATTTCCATTTAAGGAGACATTCTTAATGACCTGCAACAGATCGGCTATGATTCCCTCCTGCCGGTTTACCTACGGAAGGCATGGCAGGCAGGATGGCAGGACGAAGCTGTGGGTTTTGAACTTCCTATACAGTTGTTTAGTTTTAAAATATCATAATATTTGATGCCCGGTTTGGACCAAAAAGAATGATAACCTTTGTTGTATGTAGTTTGTTAATTTTCATATTCCCAATGTCGGCATGTATTTTACTTTGTGATAGGTTAATGCCGCTCTTATGCAAGATTTCAGCTCCTTTTTTGGAATTTTGTCTTCCTTTTTAAAAACAATTGCTCTTTTACCTTCAAATTCAAATTTGTCTTTAAAAATCACCTTGAAAGTCTCTACTAATCTGCTGGTGCATTTGAAGTACATTGCATATTGATTGGGATATTTTGATTTCCAATCCATTCTGATTGTACTTCCGTTTTTTGTCAGATAACTTGGGTCTCCCCATTTTAGAATTTCATCCAGTTCTTCAATTCCGTTAATTCCACTGGCTGTTTCAATAACCAATTTTCGCAAGGCTAACATTTTATTCCGAACGGAGTTAGGATAATTGTTAAAAACCAATTCAACTTCCGGGTTTGTTTTTATTTGTAATTCGTTCATTGGTTTTCAAATTGCATACAACAAAGGCTATGATTCCCGCCTGCTGGTTTACCTGCCAAAGGCATGGCAGGTAGGATGGCAGGACGAAGCTGTTTGTTTTGAACCTTCAAGCCGGTTGTTTAGTTTAAATGTATGATTATTTTTGATGCCAGGGTTGGGCTAAAATGGATCAAAGCCATTATTGTGTGCCTTTTTTTCTGTTATCTCAATCAGATTACCTTAAGGGTCCGAGATAACACTTTAATAATAACCATCTCCTGATATCCTAGGTTCTCCAATTATTTCATATCTCTTTTCACGCATATTTTTGGTAAGTGAATCAACCTTTTCCCTTGTCCCAACAGATATTGCTAAATGAGCCAAACCTAACTTTAAGTCCGATTTCTCCATAAATTCAGAGATATCAGGTTTATGCATTAATTCAATACGAGTACCATAACCAAATGCTAAAAAGTATGAACTGAACTTTTTCTTTGGATTATAATACTTTTCATTAGAATTTAAAGCGAAGAATTTCAAATAAAAATTTTTCATTTTTTCTAAATCCAAAGTCCAGATGGCGATATGTTCAATTTTCATTCAGGGGCCATTTAAATGGCATATAACGTCCTGTATGTGAACCGTATCGCTTAGGATTTGGTTTATATACTTTGTTAGCGGTTTGTGCCTTTTTCACTAATATCTTCCGCAACGGCAACGTTTTCCCAAACCATTGCCACTTTTCCTTTAGTGCGCATGGTTTCGATATAATTTATTGCTTCTGGAATTTTATAATATGGATAAATCCTGTCGATGTGAACCTTAATTTTCTTGTTCTGAATTAAAGTTGCCAATGTTTCGAAATCCTTTGTGTTGGCTTCCGCTGTAAATTGAATCAAAGGGAATTTACTAAAAACCCTTTGTATAAGTACCGAAAACATATGCGACATTGTTGTGAAGCCTACCATAATACCCCGCTGTCCCATGCGTTTGAAGTCTTTATGCGAAAGGTTGCCATGTGTATCAATAACCAGGTCATATTTTCCATCGTGTTGATGAATACTTTCTCTGTCATAAGCGATGACCCTTACAGCACCTAATACCTTAACAAAATCAACATTTTTATTGGAACAAACAGCAGTTACTACAGCACCATAGGCCTTTGCAATTTGAACTGCAAAATGACCGACTCCTCCTGAAGCACCATTGATAAAAACTGATTCTCCTTCTTTAAGCTGGCCATGTGTAATGAGCGCTTGCAAAGCTGTCACTCCGGCTATGGGCACGCTTGCCATTTCAGGAAAATCCATTTCCTTGGGCATAATGGCGCAAACATTTGCCGGCACACAAGTATATTCAGCAAAAGCGCCTCCCTTAAGCGTGTCACCAAATACTCGATCTCCAACCTTAAAGTGCGATACATTATTTCCAGTTTCTGCTACTAGACCTGCAAAATCAGCTCCAAGAATTTTATATTTTGGTTTTAATAATCCGAACGCGAATCGTGCAAAAAAAGGTTTGCCCCTAAGAATATGCCAGTCAGCAGGATTGGCCGAATTCGCTAAAACTTTAACCAAAATATGATCATCTTTCAAAATAGGTTTTTCTACCTCTTCCAATTGAAGTACTTCTGGTCCACCATATTTTGATTTCGTAAAAGCTTTCATTTTCATTTAATTACTTATTTAACCGGTCAGGTTCACCTAAATGTCACGTCCTAAAATACGGCTACAGATTAATATTCAGTTTTAAGCGGCATTATGGTGCACGTAATTAGGTGTTCTGTAATCTAAAGATAAATGTAATCGTTTGTTGTTGTACAATT
>JBBKWR010000067.1:0-5427 GCA_037969055.1 Flavobacteriaceae bacterium
GACGAAGAATTTCTGTTGAAACCGATGAACTGTCCCCACCATTGTGAGATCTTTAACCACAAGCCCTTTAGCTATAAAGAACTGCCAAAACGGTATGCCGAGTTCGGCACCGTATACAGATATGAGCAGAGTGGGGAACTTCATGGACTCACCAGGGTTCGCGGGTTTACCCAGGATGATGCCCACATTTTTTGCACCCAAGATCAGTTGGACCAAGAATTTAAAAATGTAATCGACCTATCACTCTATGTATTGGGTTCGCTTGGCTTTGATAATTTCCGTGCGCAGGTTTCGGTGCGAGATCTAGATACCCCTGAAAAGTATATTGGCAAGGTCGAGAACTGGGAGAAGGCCGAAAACGCCATCATCAATGCGGCCAAGGAGAAAGGTTTGGACTATGTTATCGAGACCGGAGAGGCGGCCTTTTATGGGCCTAAATTGGATTTTATGGTAAAGGATGCCCTCGGCAGGGATTGGCAGCTCGGTACGATACAAGTGGATTATAATTTGCCCGAGCGTTTCGATCTAACTTATAAGGGAAGTGACAATGAGATGCACCGACCGGTGATGATACACCGGGCACCTTTTGGTAGTATGGAGCGCTTCATCGCCCTATTACTGGAACATACAGGGGGAAATTTCCCGCTATGGCTCACGCCGGAACAGGCCATTATTTTATCGGTTAGCGAGAAACATGAAAAATATGCGGAAAAAGTTTTAAATTCTTTAGAAAATGACGAAATTCGCGCCCTCATTGACAACAGAAACGAAACCGTAGGTAAAAAGATACGGGAAGCGGAAATGAACAAAATTCCATTTATGCTGATCGTTGGGGAGAATGAGGAGGCCAACGGGACCATTTCGGTAAGAAGGCACGGGGGCGAAGATCTGGGATCGATCAACTTGGGCACTTTTGTGGACTTGGTCAAATCCGAAATTAATAGTACCTTAAAGTCGTTTTAAATTAAAATTAAGTTTAACTAAAAAGCAGGAGTCATAGCAATACGTAAGAGATTTAGACCTCAACCGAGGAGGGAAAATAAAAACCCTCATAATATCAATTCTAAAATTTTAGCGCCAGAGGTCAGATTGGTGGGAGATAATGTCGAAGTAGGCGTTTACCCCATTCGGGTTGCTCTGGATAAAGCTGAAGAGGCCGGACTGGATTTGGTTGAGATTTCCCCCAATGCAGCGCCTCCTGTTTGTAAGATCATCGATTACAAAAAGTTCCTTTACGAGCAGAAGAAGCGAGAAAAGATGATGAAGGCCAAAGCGACCAAGGTCATCATAAAGGAGATTAGATTTGGACCTAATACGGACGACCACGATTACGAATTCAAGAAAAAACATGCTGAAAAGTTCCTGAAAGAAGGCGCAAAATTAAAAGCATATGTTTTTTTCAAGGGAAGATCGATCGTGTATAAAGATCAAGGTGAGATTTTGTTGTTGAAACTTGCCTCAGAATTGGAAGAGTGGGGCAAAGTAGAACAAATGCCCAGATTGGAAGGCAAGAGAATGACCATGTTCTTGGCTTCAAAAACGAAAAAGCAATAGTTTGTTGCACCCGGTGCAATATTAGATAAGATACTGAACCGAGCCCAGATGGGGCTTGTTCAGCATATAAGTGAGATAATAATAAATAGGAAAAATGCCCAAACAGAAAACAAAATCCAGCGCCAAAAAGCGGTTTAAGCTTACCGGTACTGGTAAGATCAAAAGAAAGCACGCTTTTAAAAGTCACATTTTAACGAAGAAGACCAAGAAGCGCAAGCTAAATTTGACCCACTCCACACTAGTTCACGAGTCGGATGTCAATAGTATTAAAGAACAATTACGTTTAAAATAATCGTTTGTTCTTTAGGTAATTTAATATTAACCCTGGAGTTAGGCCACACCAACGCATAAAGCTGCGGTATATAAAAAGTGTCAATTAAAGACCGCCTACTACAAAAAATTAAAAAATTATGCCAAGATCAGTAAATGCAGTTGCTTCGAGAGCCAGAAGAAAAAAGGTGATGAAGCAGGCCAAAGGTTACTTTGGAAGACGTAAAAATGTATGGACAGTAGCGAAGAACGCGGTTGAAAAAGCCATGTTGTACGCTTACCGTGACCGTAGGAACAAGAAAAGAAATTTCCGTAGTTTATGGATTACCCGAATTAACGCGGGGGCAAGAATGCACGGAATGTCCTATTCCCAGTTTATGGGGAAGGTAAAGTCAAATGGAATAGCACTTAACCGAAAGGTGTTGGCAGATCTTGCCATGAACCATCCGGAAGCTTTCAAAGCCATTACAGACAAAGTAAAATAAACTACGAACCATCTCACTTTAGAAAACCGTCCTTAAAAATTTAGGGGCGGTTTTTTGTTTTTGCCGCTGGAGGATCAACTTAATTTTATTTTGCCGATGGCACTTTTAAACTCTTCCCAATCTATAAGCTCATCCCCAGATTTATCATATCCCTCTATCAATTTAGCAGAAACAATGCCCCTGATGAACCCGCTGATTTCAGCCTCTTTCAAAAGCTTTAATATTTCGCTTTTTTTCAATTTGCGATCATGGTCCTCATCGAAAAACTCGAAGGCCTGTTCTGGCTTATCAAAATGTTTCGTGATCAGTATCTGAATTTTATTTAAGATCGATTCTTCGGTTGTCATATCATTTGATGATTAGGATGGTTGTTAATAGTTATTCGTTATTGGGTTATTGGGTTAATGGGTTATTGGGTTATTGGGTTATTGGGTTAATAGTTATTGGTTAATAGTTAATGGCTAAACGTTAATGGGTTATTTGGTTAATTGTTAATGAGTTATTTGGTTATTGGTTATTGGTTAATCGTTGCTTAGTTAATTGGTTTCTGAATACTAAGTACTAAATACTGATTACTATTAAATAAAGTTATAAAAAAATGAATTGCCAAACTACCTGATCATATCCCGAAAGCGGTCAGCACCAGTTTACGTCCGGAAGCCTTATTTCTATGCTCACAAAGATAAATGCCCTGCCAGATGCCTAGGTTTAAGTGTCCATCAGTAATCGGGATCTGGACAGACGCGCCCATCAAAGAGGCTTTGATGTGGGCGGGCATATCATCAGGGCCTTCATAGTCGTGCACATAGTATGGCGCATTTTCGGGTACCATGATATTCATATGGCTCTCGAAATCCGTCCGTACGGTAGGATCTGCATTTTCGTTGATGGTAAGGCTGGCCGAAGTATGTTTAATGAATACTTGAAGCGTTCCTTTTTCAATCGTTTTAAGTTCAGGGATGGCTGCTAAAATGTGTGCCGTCACCAAATGGAATCCACGACGAAATGCGGGCAATGCAATTTCTTTCTGACAAAACTTCATGGTGTAATATTTTGATTACTACTTAAAGCGAATTCTTTCTAAAACTAAAGCAATATATGAAGCATAACAAATACCTTTGCCGTTTTGAAAATAAACAAAGATGGATCTTTCGAAAGTAAAAATGGTGGTGACCGACATGGATGGTACATTGCTGAATTCGAACCACCAAGTAAGCGACCGCTTTTTTGAGCTATTCGAAGGATTAAAGCAGAAGGGCATCCTTTTTGTGGCTGCCAGTGGGAGGCAGTACAACAGTATCGTTGACAAGTTGGAACCGATTAAGGAAGATATCATTGTCATAGCAGAAAACGGTGGCTTCGCTATGCAACAGGGCAAAGAAATTGTTTCAACCCCACTACCAAACGAACATAAGAACCGTATCCTTGCCATTTTACAGAACGTTGAGAATGTGCATCCCGTATTGTGTGGAAAACACAGTGCCCAAGTGTCGGACCAATCCCCAGAATTTTTGGTTAAATTGAAGGAATATTATACCGAATTTGAGCAAATGAAAGACCTCAGCGCATTCACTGGCGAGATTCTAAAAATCGCTATTTATCATTTTGAAAGTTCTGAGAAATATATCTATCCGGCCGTAAAGCATTTGGAAGGGGACCTTAAGGTTAAGATATCCGGGGAAAATTGGGTCGATATTTCCAGCCCCAATGCCCACAAAGGTTTTGCCTTACAAAAAGTACAGCATCTTTATAACATCAAAACCAGTGAAACAATGGTGTTTGGGGATTACAACAACGACTTAGAGATGTTGGCCTTGGGCGATTTTAGTTTTGCCATGGCCAATGCCCACCGCAACGTAATAAAAGCCGCTAGATATAAGACCAGCAGCAATGATGATTATGGTGTCGAACGCATACTAGAAAAGCTCCTTGCCCACTAGGTCTTTTGTTTCTTTTTTTGAGCGGCCGGGAAGAGCACGTTGTTCAAGATGAGCCGATACCCAGGGGAAGTAGGGTGCAACTCCAATTCCGTTTTGGCATCCCCTACCCTATGTTGGTAATCTTCAGGATCGTGTCCCCCGTAAAAAGTAAAGAAGCCTTTCCCTTTGATGCCATGAATATAACGGGCTTCCCCATTGATCTTGTTCTCCCCCAAAATCATGACCGTTGGCTTGATCACATCATGCGCAAATGCGGTAGTTTGCCCCATGAACCCTTTGACCAAAGCGGTATGGTTCTGACATAACATGGTGGGCACGGGATCCCATTTGGCGGAAAAATCCATTAATGAAAAATAATCGGATTCTTTGAGAACTTTGCCCCGCTTATCGGTCATGTCTATCGAAGAAAATTCATAGACCAAGGGGCTGCGTTCCAAGGTAAAGTTGGTAAAGGCAAACGTCTTGTTGAAATCGAGTTTGCGCTGATAATTCGCGTCGGAAGGATCTCCGTCGAACATCGGTTCGCAAATATCCACCCCGTCGGCAGCCAAGGCGATATCAAAGCTATCGGTCGCCGAGCACATCGCGAACATGAACCCACCGCCTATCACGTAATTGCGGATCTTTAATGAAACCGCCCTTTTTACCTCGGACACCTTGCTGAAACCCAACTTCGCGGCCAAAGCTTCCGCTTCTTCCTTTTGTTGAATGTACCAAGGGGCGGCCCTATAGGTGGCATAAAATTTTCCATATTGTCCCGTAAAATCCTCATGGTGCAAATGCAACCAATCGAACAACACCAACTTATCGTTCAAAACCTCTTCATCATAAATGGTCTCATAAGGAATCTCGGCATAGGTGAGCACCATAGTTACCGCATCGTCCCAAGGTTGGTTTCCAGGAGGGGAGTAAACTGCAATTTTGGGCGCTTTTTCCAGGATGACAGCTTCCTGATTTATGGATGGACTACTAATGGCATCTAATATTCCCTGAGCTTGTGCATCCGACAAAATCTCAAATGACACTCCCCTTATCTGGCATTCTTTGCGGATGTTTTCGCCATCGGGCAGCAAAAAAGAGCCCCCGCGATAGTTGAGCAACCATTGCACTTTTTGCTGTTTGGTGAGGACCCAATAGGTAATACCGTAAGCCTTTAAATGGTTTTTTTGCCCCTCTGC
>JBBKWR010000068.1:0-2764 GCA_037969055.1 Flavobacteriaceae bacterium
TTTGGCCCGAATTGCAGGCCATCATCGTGGCAAACAAAAAGGCAAGAATAATCCGAGGGTCTTTCATGCTGTGATTGGATTAATATTTACATGAATTTACAATAATTTCATGGTTCTCCTAATAGGGGTATTTTTCTGTAGGATTCTGCCTTGGATACAATGCCAGGCATTTCAGGGCTAGCCTACCTTATCGGCAGGCAGGCCCAAAAAAAACCGGTATACAATGGCGTACACCGGTCCGACTTAAAATTCAATTGATATTTAATTTTTAAGCGATGCCATATCGATCACAAAGCGATAATGGACATCGCTCTTGAGCATACGCGCATAGGCTTGATTAATATCCTGTATCTTGATGATCTCGATCTCAGAGGTAATATTATGTTTGCCACAGAAATCCAATAGTTCCTGTGTTTCGGCTATCCCCCCGATCAAAGATCCTGCAACGGTCTTACGGCCCATGATCATCGGTACTGAATTCAACATGGGGTCCAATGGTCCCAAATAACCCACGATCACCAAGGTACCATTGGTGTTCAAGGTTCCTACATAAGGGTTGATATCTTGTGCATAGGGAACCGTATCTATAATAAGATCAAAATGGTTTTGAACACTGGCCATTTGCCCCTCATTGGTAGAAAGTACGATTTGATCGGCACCCAAGTCCAAGGCATCCTGCTTTTTATTTAGGGACCTTGAAAATAAGGTTACATGGGCCCCCAAAGCATCTGCCAATTTTATGGCCATATGTCCCAAGCCCCCAAGTCCCACTACGGCCACCTTACTGCCTTTACCAATCTTCCAATGTCGTAACGGTGACCAGGTAGTGATGCCCGCGCAAAGCACTGGGGCAACCCCGGCCAGATCGAGATTTTTAGGAATTTTTAAAACAAAATGCGCGTCCACCACAATTTTTTCGGAATACCCTCCAAAGGTTGGCGTGTTTAGATACTTGTCATGGCCCCCGTAAGTTCCCACCCATTGTGGGCAATATTGCTCCAAGTCATTTTTGCAATTATTACATGACCGGCAGGAATCGACCAAACAGCCTACAGCCACCACGTCACCTGCTTTAAATTGGGTTACCCCCTTCCCCACTTTAATGACCTTACCCACAATTTCATGGCCGGGCACAACAGGATACACGCTAAATCCCCAATCGTTGCGCGCAAAATGTAAATCGGAATGGCATACCCCACAAAATAATATGTCTATCTCAACATCCTTGGCAGTTACTTCCCGCCTATTAATATCCATTTGTTTTAAATCTGCAGTCGGAGCTTCTGTTCCAAACGCCTTAACGCTCTCTACTTTCATTTTATATAAATTTTATTTTGATTTTAGTGTCATGATGTCCCATGGTTAAATGTAGATCAATTTATAGTTAAGAATTGTATAAAATATCATGCCTCACCTCCATATTTTCCCCTCTCCTCCTTCGTGCTAAAAAGAACAATGGAGAACACGGGCACTCTTTTCCTCCAGCTCTACCAACTACCCTACACTACGGAATAAAAAAACCCTTTAAGCACGTTTTAATCGGAACAATGTTATCAGGCAAGTTCTAGCCGGATGGCCAACAAAGTTGCCTTTTAACACAAAAGTTCGCTGTAATGCACATCCCGTTTAATACTATAGCCACCTTGGAAACGTTATAAAAGGGATAAAAACCAGATTATGACCAAATTCAAATTTTATTTTATACTTGTGATGCTATGTCCGATGGTACATTCCGGACAGGTGGAAGTCAAATGGAACAAACAATTGCCCACAGATATTCTTTGGCAAGAAGTCACTGCTTTGGGCAACTTGATTGTTAGTTCCAAAGAAACACTAATGGGTGTCAATACTGAAAACGGGGAAGTCAGTTGGAGCAGTCATGCTTTTGGTAACCTCGATAGAAGGTCTTACGAAGAACTACCAAACGGTCCGTTTTTTACGGTAACTGTGAACGGTACGCTGCATATGGTGGACCAATTTAGCGGTAAAGAAGTATTTAATTCCAAAAATGCCGGTCTTGGTACCGTCTCGAGCTATTTTTTACTATACGATTCAGATGCGATCCTTGTGACTGGCAATGATAGCAAAGGAGATGCTATCATGGTTTCCATTAAAATGTCGGATGGCAGCTTGTCTTGGTCCATGAAAGAAAAATTTGGACGCATCATAGCGGCAAACGAGCTAGGGACCAATGAACTGTTGATCGTAACGCTGTTCAACAACTATAAACTCAATGCGGGCACAGGCACCATCATTTGGAAGGAAGTCAACTCAAAGGAGGCGGCCCAAACCGAAAGTCTCGGGAAGCTGGGTGCCCTTCTTATGGCCGCTGCCGAAAAGCTATCGACGGATACCGATATCCAACTCAACTATTATCGACCCGCGGGCAGTGATATCTTTTATTTGGGGTCGCAACACGAAAAGCGATCCAATATGACTTCTTCTTCTGGGAACCCAATAGTTAACTATACCAACAACTATAATGCCTATAACATACAGGACGGAAGCCTAGTGTGGGCAGACGACCTGGAACTGGACGGATTTTTAGGCCATGTTGCATTTTTAGAGCAAGGGATACTGGTATTACCGGATGATGGGAACCGAACAAAAATCAATCTTTTCGATTACAAAACACAAGAAGGGCACTGGGGCAAAAAAGGACGCGGCATCAACATCAAAGGCGGAGTTTATGATTATCTGGATTCCGGCAACGGGATACTGTTAGTGTCTAGGACCGCTAATAATGATTTCTTAAATTATCTAG
>JBBKWR010000069.1:0-7672 GCA_037969055.1 Flavobacteriaceae bacterium
GGTGCTGTTGCGTTTCTATCAGGGGTGTTCTGATGGGAAAATTCAGCTTGCAATTTCTTCATATGTTCGGCTACCGCATCCTCTGCGTTTTTTTGCATTCGGGAATCAACGGTAGTGTAAATTTTTAATCCATCCAAATATAAGTTCCACTTATCCCGTTCCCCTTTAAGGGCTGGTTTCGGGTTTTTATTGATCCATTCGTTCATAAATCCTTGAAGGTACATCCTAAAATAGGTGGCAAGTCCTTCCCTATGGGACTCTGGACTAAAATTGATCTTCATCTCAAGGGCTTGCAGAGAATCTTTTGCCTTTTCGGTGATATAGTCATATTTTGCCATTTGGCCCAAAACTACATTCCTTCGGTTCCTGGTCCCTTCAGGGTTTCTGGAAGGCCTGGGATTGTATAAAGAGGAGTTCTTGAACATCCCTACCAACATGGCCGATTCTTCAATTTTAAGCTCCATGGGTTCTTTGCCAAAGTAAATCTTGGCAGCGGAGCGTATGCCATCTGCATTGTTATTGAAATCATAGATATTAAAGTACATGGCAATAATCTCTTCCTTGGTATAGCTTCGCTCCAATCTAGTGGCAAGAACCCATTCACGGAATTTTTGTGTATATCGCCGCCAGCCTTTGGCAGCCCGACCCACAAATAATTGTCTTGCCAATTGTTGTGAAATGGTACTGGCGCCTCCCTTTTTGCCCAAATAAACAAATGCCCTTAGGGTGCCAAATGCGTCGACACCAGAATGGGAGTAGTATCGGGCATCCTCGGTGGCCACTAAGGCATCCACTAAATTTTGAGGTAACTTTTCGTAGGGAATGGGGGTTCGGTTGTCGTCTAGGTAGAACTTTCCCAAGGTTTGATTGTCGGACGAAATAATTTCGGTAGCAAGATTGGTTTGAGGGTTTTCCAACCGCTCGTACTCAGGCATTTCCCCTAAAAAACCCCAAGAGGCCAATAAAAAAACCAAGGCCACAAATAATATTCCGGTTCCAAACAGTATCCAAAACCATTTGATATAATTATAAAAGCTGGTTGATGTCTTCTTTTTTGCCGCTTTTGCCATAGCCTTACTGTTTACTTTTTACAATTTCGTACCCCACGTCGGTGATCCCCTGCAATGCCGCTACCCCGTTCACTTCTCCGTTCTTTCTCATGGCATGGGAGAGTCTTAATGTATATACGCCAGAGGATGGGAAAACGATGTTCTCTTTATACCATAACTTGTTCTCTTTGATGCTGCCAAACCCCTTACCTAGCCAGGAACCATCCGGCCTTGCCATATCATACTCCAAGGTGTCCTTCGTGGTATCCCCATTAGGGGCAAGAAGTTCCCCAATGATAAAAAGATTGTTATAGGGAAAAGTATCATCGTTTCTGATATTGATGAATACATTATATCTGCCGATGGTATCCATCTCTGAGAAGGTAAATTCAAAAATACTATCCCTTGCCCAAGTGCCTTTGTCAGTGGTCTTGAACGCTGTCCTTTCAATACCATGGCTGCAAGAAAACAAGGCGAGACAACATGAGGCTAAAAGCAGGGGCCTAAGCATTTTTTGGCTGCTTTTGTCGATTGTTCCTATTGTCGTTGTTCTTATTGCTGTTGTTTTTGCGTTTTCTATTACTGTTCTTTTTATTGTTGTTTTGGTTATTATTGTTTCCCCCATTTTGCTTGCCCTTTCGCCTATTCTTATTATTGCGGCTGCGCTTTGGCCTGTCGAAACGGGTCAGACTGTCCTGGCCAACTACATTTTCAAAAACTACTTTTTCATCAGCGGGACTGAGTTCAATCGTATATTCTTCAAGACTGGCGACTTTCTCTTTATTCTTATTCTTTTCAATAATCTCCAGTACTTGGTCTTTGGAGAGCACGTGCCAATTGGAGGGGTCTTCTTTATAGGAAAACCATAAAGTAGCTTTAAAAATATCTGTTTTTTGGCAAAAGGCGAGGCCTTTTTCTGTTAGGAGTTTTGTTTCTTGGGATGGAAAGTCCTTTAAGGCATCCATATATACGTCCAATTCATAGTTTAAACAACACTTCAACTTTCCGCATTGTCCGGCCAGTTTTTGCGGATTCAATGAAAGTTGTTGATATCGTGCGGCGGATGTGCTTACCGACCGAAAATCTGAAAGCCAGGTGGAACAGCAAAGTTCACGGCCGCAGGAGCCTATACCGCCCAACCGTTGTGCTTCTTGACGATACCCTATCTGACGCATTTCGATGCGGATAGAAAAGGCCTTTGCCATGTCCTTTATCAATTGCCTAAAATCAACCCGATCTTCCGCAGTATAATAAAATGTGGCCTTGGATCCGTCGCCCTGGAACTCTACATCGGAAATCTTCATCTGAAGGTTTAGGATGATCGCCATTTCGCGGGCCCGCTTTTTGATCTCTTCTTCCCGGTCCCTGCATTTTTGCCATTTATCGATGTCGTTTTGGGAAGCCTTTCGATAAAGTTTAGGAAGTTCCTCGTCTTTGTAGTCTACTTTTTTACGCTTCATTTGTACCCTGACCAATTCGCCTGTGAGGGTCACCATACCTATATCATGGCCTGAGGGTGCCTGGGTCGCCACCACGTCGCCTATGGCCAAGGATAAATTTTCGCTATTTCGGAAGAATTCTTTTCGGCTGTTCTTAAATCGCACTTCAACACAGTCGAAGGCCCGTTCCCCGTTGGGGAGCGACATATTGGAAAGCCAATCAAAAACTGTCAACTTATTACAACCATCGGTGCCACAAGTCCCATTATTCTTGCATCCACGAGGTTGCCCGTCCTTCCCGGTCGAACAACTGGTACATCCCATATTTAATATCTTGGTTTGGTAAAAACGAATCGTTGGTACCAAAAAAGGTTCATAATTATCTTGAATGTAAAGATAACATAAATTGTTAGGGAAAGAAAGATGATAGGATACTGTATTAGGAGGCGTAAGGTAGAAATAAGTGCGCGGTTCGATATTATTGTGCGCTACCAATGTTCAAATGCAATGGCGTCGCAATATGAAAATATCAAAGGTCCTATGGTGCTGCCCAGTCAATACCAGCGATATTCAACTTTTATACTTTAAAACTTCAGATCTTCCTTTCTTGAATATCTTATTACTGGCCCCTTTGCCCTTTCGCAATTTCTTTTGTTCTTCGTAAGGCAGTTTATGAATTTCCATGCAACGGTCCGAACAGCAATCGTGCATCTTTTGGGCACAGGCATCACATTGGATGAACAATAGATGGCAGGCTTCATTTGCGCAGTTGACATGGGTGTCGCAAGGCTTACCACATTGGTGACATTGTGCGATCACCATATCGGTGATGCGCTCCCCACGGCGGTGGTCAAATACAAAATTCTTGCCCAAAAATTTGTTGTCAAGTTTTTTATCTTCCACTTGACGGGCGTATTCGATGATGCCCCCCTCCAGTTGGTATACCTGCTTAAAACCTTTGTGTTTGTAGTATGCACTGGCCTTCTCGCATCGGATGCCCCCGGTACAGTACATCACTAGTTTTTTGTCTTCCTTATGGTCGGCAAGCTGTTTTTCAATGATGTCCAATGAGTCCCGAAAGGTATCCACATCTGGCGTAATGGCGTTCTTGAAATGTCCAATCTCACTTTCGTAGTGGTTGCGCATATCGACAAGGACCGTATCGGGATCTTCAATCAGTTCGTTGAACTGTTCCGCTCCGACATGGATGCCTTTGTCGGTAACATCGAATGTGGCATCATTCAATCCATCGGCCACGATTTTCTTGCGTATTTTCACTTTTAGTTTCAAGAACGATTTGTTATCGTGCTCAATGGCAATGTTCAGCCGTACGTTTTCTAAAAACGAAATGCTGTCCAAGTGATTCTTGAAAGTTTCGAAGTTCTCGGCCGGTACGGATAGCTGGGCATTGATGCCTTCGTGTGCCACGTAGATACGCCCCAATACATCAAGGGCGTTCCATTGTAGGAACAAATGGTTTCGGAAAATGGCAGTGTTGCCAATATGCGCATATTGATAAAAAGAGATGGTAAGGCGCTCCTGCCCGGCCGCTTCAATAAGGGCTTCCCTTTCCTTTGCGCTTAAAGTATTGTACAGTTGCATGCTATACCAATATTTTTAAGATGAGGAATGTTCCAAGGAGGCAAAAATACAAATTCTTGGAGATAGCCTAGGCGGGAAAACGGCAAAAAAAAAGGCCTTGACTTATCAAGGCCCTTTTATCGGCCATTTCAATTCTTTTTCACTTTCATAGCAGTTTTTGAAAAACAGCAAAAGAAATTGGCCATCATTGCCCACTGTCGTTTAAAACAATGGTTATTAATTTGAGTTAGCTTTCTCTATTTTAACTGAAGATGCAAGTACAATAAAAAGGTTGCGTCATATTTTTTTAATTCTTCATTTTAATCAATTTGAATTGGGAAAAAGAAATACTAATTTAGCGACCCTAACACAAAAAAGAATGAGTTCCGAAAAAGACGCAAAATTAAAGGCCTTAAAACTTACCCTTGATAAATTGGACAAAACCTATGGCAAAGGTGCCGTAATGAAGATGGGGGACAGTGTGGTCGCGGATGTGGAAGTGATACGATCCGGTTCCCTCGGCCTTGATATTGCACTCGGTGTTGGAGGGTATCCTCGCGGAAGGGTCGTCGAAATCTACGGTCCTGAATCCTCGGGAAAGACTACACTGACCCTGCACGCCATTGCAGAGGCACAAAAAAATGGGGGTATAGCCGCCTTTATTGATGCGGAACATGCCTTTGACCGTTTTTATGCCCAGAAATTGGGGGTGGACATCGATAATCTAATCATCTCACAACCTGATAACGGCGAACAAGGATTGGAAATCGCTGATAATTTAATCCGATCCGGTGCAATCGATATTGTCGTGATCGACTCTGTTGCGGCCCTAACGCCCAAAAGTGAGATCGAAGGCGAAATGGGAGACTCCAAGATGGGTTTACACGCACGATTGATGTCGCAGGCCTTGCGAAAATTGACAGGTTCTATAAGCAAAACCCATTGCACGGTAATCTTCATCAACCAATTAAGGGAAAAGATTGGGGTCATGTTTGGAAACCCTGAGACAACTACCGGTGGAAATGCCCTAAAATTCTACGCTTCCGTACGATTGGACATTAGGCGATCAACACAAATTAAAGATGCCGATGGGAAGGTCCAGGGCAATAAGACGCGGGTAAAAGTCGTAAAGAATAAGGTGGCACCTCCTTTCCGTACTGCAGAGTTCGATATTATGTATGGGGAAGGCATTTCTAAAATTGGAGAAATATTAGATTTGGGAGTGGAGTACGAAATCATAAAAAAAAGTGGCTCTTGGTTTAGCTATGGAGACACCAAACTGGGTCAAGGCCGCGATGCGGTAAAAGCCTTGCTCATCGACAATCCAGAACTTAATGAAGAATTGGAAGCCAAAATCAAGGAAGCCATAGACGTCATTAAATAGGGCTTTGTAGTCATTTATATCTTCCATAAACGCATTTTTTTTCTGTGTGGGCGTTCCGTTATTTATATAGCACATACTTTAGGTCAATAACGCAACCATTGTCCATTTTTAGCATCTATCAGTTGTTAAATGTGATCGAAATGAAGCGGTTAATTCTTTTTATTGGGATAGTTGCATTGGGTTTGGGCCTGAACTCCTGTAGCAAAGATGATGGGGTAAATTTTCATTTTACCGCATTAGAAATTACGAGGGCACAACTCCCGGAGTCTTTCCAATTGGGTGCTAGATATCAAGTATTGGTAAACTACATCCGCCCCGATAATTGCACTTATTTTGAGGGTTTCGATATCGTAAAGAAAGACACCACTATACGTAATGTAGTGGTAATCGGTTCTGTTATCGAAGATAATACCTGCGTCGGACCAGAAGAAGAAATGCAAGCGACCTTCACTTTTGAAGTGCGGCACGATCAAACTTATATTTTCCGGTTCTGGCAGGGCGAGGATGAAAATGGCGATCCCATATTTCTTGAAATACAAGTGCCCGTATTGTGATTTATATAGTCCTTGTCAAAAAAAATATAAATAGGAAGTCCCGCGATGGATTCGGAAATCAATAGGTACAATGCGGAAGAAAGGTTCGGCCCACCCCTAATCCATCCAAAGGAATGGATGGAAGTCCGTATCGACATTAGAAGGGTTTCAGTACTAATCTAACCAACAATTTTGAGTTTAGACGAGCTCGTAAATAACTGTAAAATGGGTCGCCGAGAGGCACAGGAACAGTTGTACCGGAAATACGCCAGTATATTGTTCGGTCTTTGCCTTAAGTACTCGCGCAATAAAGTGGAGGCCGAAGATAACCTCCATGACAGTTTTATGACCATCTTCGATAAAATTCAACAATATCAATCGAAGGGCTCATTTGAGGGTTGGATCAAACGAATTACCATAAACACTGTTTTGCAGAAATATCGAAAAGAAAATCCCCTTAAAGTTGTTTCTGAAAATATTGAGGAAGAAGTAACATTGGAAACCGGTTATGAAGACATCAGCATACAAACGCTGCTACAATACATCCAAGAGCTGCCAAATAAGTACAGGCTCACTTTTAATATGTATGTAATGGATGGTTTTTCCCATAGGGAAATAGCGGAGCAGTTGGGGACTTCGGCTGGCACTTCAAAATCTAACCTTGCTAGGGCAAGAATGCTTTTAAAGGAAAAAATAGAAACCAATTTAAATAAGGTCATCATCGGCTTCCTGTTCTTGGTATCAACCATCTGAGCTCGGGCAGTATCAAATAAAATCAAAAAACGCATAAACCTAAACACAATGGGCAAAAAAAAATTAGACAACCTGTTCCAAGAGCGATTGAGGGACTTTGGTGAAGTGCCGGACGAAAAGGTTTGGAACGCCATTGAAGCCTCTTTGGATAATAAGAAACGATCAAGGGCCCTTCCCATTTGGTGGAAATTGGGTGGGGTCGCGGCCGTTTTGGCCATAGCTTTGTTGGCAATCAACACTTTTTCGGACACCCTCGGCGGCGATGGCACCATTACCGATATTGAACAAAAAGATCCCAAAAAACAAGAGGTGAAATCAAATGATAACGAAATAATTCAGCCATCGGAATCCATTATTGTCGCCACCGATAACAAAGGGGAAGATAATTATTCAACATCGGATGAAGACCGAAGCGGCAGTGATGACACGTCAAATTCCGCTGCCCAATCTGGCAATGCACAAAAAGTAATTGGGAAGTCAATTCAAAAGACCGAAAGTAAATCCATTTCTTCAGCCTTGGACGAAAAGAAATCAGGGATAACTTCCACCCTAAAACAAGAGGTATCCAATGCCTTAGCGGAAACTGACCGCCGGAAAAAGAACGATGTTGGCGTAACGCCGAAACCGGAAATAGCCGATGTGCAGGCCACACAGGAAAAGGGTATACAAGAGAAGGTTGCAGGGGAACCAATGGAGCAATCCAAGAAGGCTGAATTAACCGATAATAATAAATTGGAAAAAGGGTTCGAAAATACTGAAAGTGCGAAAAAAGAGGACAAAAACAAGGAACTATTGGCGGCACCAAAGCAAAACAATGCTGCGGAAATTACAGAAACTAATGGGCAACTAGAGGAAACCATACTTCCCATAGATGGCAAAAAATCTATTTTCGATGAAATAAAGGCCCAAGAAGAACAGGAAACACTGGCCGAG
>JBBKWR010000070.1:0-31384 GCA_037969055.1 Flavobacteriaceae bacterium
TATAGTCATCCAAATCAATAAATTGGAGTCCCGATAGGGCGGCAACTGCTCTTCCCACCGTAGATTTACCACTCCCCATATACCCTAACAAAATTATTTTCACTTATTCGATTTTGGTAAAAGTTGTGTTATTTTTTTCAATTTCAAAGAAAAGATAAATTTCTTCCAAAATCGACTTGTTAAATAAATTATTGATATTATATTTGCACCCTCGTACGCAGTACCTAGCGGCACAGCTTCGGAGGACTTGGCCCTCCACTTTTAAATTATGACCTGGTAGCTCAGTTGGTAGAGCATCTCCCTTTTAAGGAGAGGGTCCCGGGTTCGAGCCCCGGCCCGGTCACAAAATGGCACTAAAACCTATCTTAACCGGTAGGTTTTTTATTTTGGCGCAAAAGGATTTGGGCGAGAAGCCTGCCCTGAGCGCCCGCCTGAACGGAACGGGCAGGCCCGCCTGAATGGAACGGGCAAGTAGCCGAAGGGAGCCCCGGCTTTGTCACTATCAAGCGCAAAACCCGCCCTGTAAGGCGGGTTTTTTATTTTAAAAAAATCTAAGCTTGCTTGAGAATATGAATGAAATAAAAAACCGCAAACGATTTGTTTGTGGGTTTTGCATTTGCAATATGGGATCGCTGGGTCCGACGAGTGAAACGAGTCAACCCCGGTCCGGTCACTATCAAGAGCAAAACCCGTCCTATAAGGCGGGTTTTTTATTTTAAAAAAAATCCAAGCTTGCTTGAGAATTTGGATACCATAAAAAACCGCAAACGATTGGTTTGTGGGTTTTGCATTTGCAAAACGGGAACGCTGGATCCGACGCGTGAAATGAGTCAACCCCCGGCCCGGTCACAACATGGTGGTAAAACCTATCTTCAACGGTAGGTTTTTTATTTTGGCACAAAAGGAATTGGGCGAAAAGCCTGCCCTTGATTATATTAGTCTGTCGTCACAATTGAAAATAGTTATACTTTACTGCAAGAATACGTCACAAGTCCTATCCTGAAAATGATTAGCTGGCTGCTCCTATATTTGATTGCCAAAAAAAGGTCATTGAGGCTATTGGTTTCAAATGACACGAAAACCGAACTGATTTGTTAAATCTTAAATTTTTTAACAATAATTGACCCTTCTATTTTTTTTAAATAAAAAGTATTTATATATTCGGTAACGTTAACGTTAAAATTGTGTACGTTAACGTTTTTTATTTTTGCTAAAATTCTGAAACAAATTATATTAAAATACTTACGGTAAATTTTCATCAACCGTACAGATTTTTTTTAACCGATTTTTCCAGTGCCGCGCGGTGGCAAAATGTAGTGAACACAGTTTTTACCTTATATATAAGGTTAAAGGAAACACGTCGACCTTCCTCGAACCTATGATAATTTTTTGAACACTATTAACCGACCTAATAATTAAATATCTAAATGATATGAAAAATCCAAGAATCAAAAAACGAACAACAAAGGCCAATGGCTTTTGGATGTTATTGTTATTGTGCTTCGTTGGGGCGCCTACTTTAATGGCAAGCGCAACAACAGATGAAAATTACATCTTAAATAACATAGTTCAGTCAACGGTCACCGGAACAGTGACCGATGAGAGCGGTGTGCCACTAGGGGGCGCAAGTGTTGTTGTAAAAGGCACTACGACAGGGGCCGTAGCGGATTTTGATGGAAATTATTCCATCCAAGTAGCCTCCGATGGCGTTTTGGTGTTCAGCTATGTTGGCTTTACCAGAATGGAAGTCCCGGTAGGCGGGCGTAGTACCATCAACATAACTTTACAGGTCGATGCCAGCCTATTGGACGAGGTAGTCGTTGTTGGTTATGGTACACAAAAGAAAGGTGAAGTAACCGGTGCCATCGAGACAGTAACTGCCGAGCAATTGAGTATTGTACAGGTAGCAAGTACAATTGACGCTATCAAAGGTCAGATTGCTGGGGTAGATGTTCAATCGACAGGAGGTCGACCAGGGCAAACCCCAACAGTAAGAATACGGGGTAGACGATCGATCAGTGCGTCTAACGATCCACTTTATGTAGTCGATGGGATTCCTTTGATTGATGGAGCTAATTCTATGGCGGATATCAATCCAGATGATATTGCTTCTATGCAAGTGCTAAAAGATGCCGCTGCGACCGCAGTGTATGGGTCAAGGGGTGCAAACGGGGTAATTTTGGTTTCCACCAATCGAGGAAAAGTGGGTAAAACAAAAATAACCTACAGTAGCAGATACGGTATTACTTCGGCGACACGCTTAGTGGACATGATGAATGGAGCGGAATTTGCCGGTTTGAAGAGGGAATCAAGACGTGTTGGTTGGAATGGCACCATACCAGCAGATACTGAGGTGTTTTTAGACCCGATTGAATTAGAATCCCTATCACTGGGCAGATCAACCGACTGGCTTGATGAAGTGTTGAGTGATGGCTGGCAGACCAACCATCAAATCGGTGTAAGTGGTGGATCCGAGAATACTACCTTCAGCACTTCTGTTGGGTATTTTAAAGAACAAGGTATTATCAGTAACCAAAGTTTTGAACGCTTCTCGGGTCGCGTAAATGTCGATCACAAAATAAACGATATTTTCAAAATAGGTGCTTCCTTTTTAGTAGCCAAAACAGAGCAGAATTGGGGGTCAAATGCCACAATGGGAGAAGCTTTGGCAAATAACCCTTTAGGGGTGCCATATGATGGGAATGGAGATTTGAAGTTCTTACCAACCAATGATGGTATTCGAACAAACCCTTTGAGTGAATTGGTTGAAGGCGCCTACATCGATGAAAGACAACAAACTCGAATATTTGCTCCTATATATTTAGATATTAATATTATGGAAGGTCTGAAATGGACCACAACCTTCGGCCCTGATATTCGAATCGGGCGACAGGGTACTTTTGCGGGTAGCTTAACCAATACCAACCGCGGAGGTCCAGGTAGGGCAGCAATTACTAATGTAAATGATTTCGGGTATACCCTTGAAAATCTTTTGACTTACAACAAGTCGATTAATACTTTACACAATTTCAAAGTAACACTGCTCCAGAGTATCCAAAAATCTAGATTAGAGTTTAATCGTGGGGAAGTTACCGGTATACCATATGAATCACAAGCCTTTTATAATTTGGGTTCCGCTACCCAAGGGGGAGTTCTTTCCTCAGGCTTGGTTGAATGGGCTTTGGCTTCTTTTATGGGCAGGGTAAATTATGATTTTGACGGCAAGTATTTATTTCAAGCCTCGTTACGGGCGGATGGGTCTTCAAGATTGGCTCCGGGCAATCAATGGAAATACTTCCCCGGGGTCTCCGCCGGTTGGCGAATGGATCAAGAAGAATTTTTGGCAGATACTTCAATCTCTGAAATGAAGTTGAGAGCCTCTTATGGACAGGTAGGTAATACCTCCGTTAACCCATATCAAACAGCTGGTAGACTCGCCAGTACGGTCTACGCTTTTGGCGAGGCACCAGCACTTGGTTTCGGACTTAATGAAATACCGAATAAAGATTTAACTTGGGAGGTGTCAAAAACGCTGGACATAGGTTTGGATTATGGCTTCTTTAATAATCGTTTGGTCGGGTCTTTCGATTATTTCAGAACCAATACGGTTGACTTACTGCTGGCAAGAAGTTTGCCTTCAACCTCAGGGTATCAAAGTATTTTGCAGAACGTTGGTGCAACTAGAACCACAGGATTTGAATTTAGTATTAGTGGCGGTATCGTGGACAATGATGAAGCTGGATTTAATTGGGACGTGGATTTGAATCTATCGACGTACTCCGAGGAAATTACTGAGTTGGCATTAACTGATGCAAATGGAAACGCTCTTGATGATGTCGGTAATGGGTGGTTTATTGGTCAGCCGATCCAAGTATTTTTTGATTATGAAAAAATCGGAATTTATCAAACCAACGAGGAGGCATTGGCGCTTTCCGCAGAAAATAAGGTACCAGGTGAGATTAAGCTAAATGATCTAAACGGCGACGGTGTAATTACACCTGATGACCGTAAGATTATAGGTAATGGTGTTCCGGATTTTTATGGTGGTTTTAATAATAAATTTTCCTATAATGGATTTGATCTGGGCATATTCTTTGTTTTCAGACAGGGACACACGGTGCAATCTGATTTCCATGGCGGCAATAACTCCCTTTTTGGAAGGTATAACAATTTAGATGTAGATTATTGGACCATAGATAATCCTTCAAACGCCAACCCACGACCTAATGAGAACCAAGAGAGTCCAAGGGATGGTTCAACACTTCGGTACTTTGATGGCAGTTTTGTCAAGCTTCGAAATTTATCTTTAGGATACAATCTTCCAAACTCTGTTGTAGAAAAATTAGGAATGGAAAAACTACGTTTGTCGGTATCGGGTCAGAATTTATGGTTTATAAGCGATTATGATACGTTTGATCCAGAAATTTCAGAAGACGATGCCTCATTAGGTGCTGGAATTGTGCCGAGTACAAAGCAGTGGTCTTTATCAATAAATGCCACTTTTTAGAGAAAAAAATTGTTAGTTTAAATGTGTAATTTAAATATTATGAACAAAAAAATTTATATAATTTTAGTTTTAGGGCTGGCTTTCTTGACAAAGTCATGTGATAAGTTTATCGAGGAGGAGCTGGTAACAGATGTTTCTGCTGCCTCTTACTACACTACAGAAGGGGGTCTAGAGGATGCCGTTAGAGCTACTTATTCCACCTTTAAGCCATTTTATGGGCAAGAAATGGGTGCTGCAATGACAACTTTTGGGACCGATACTTGGACCAATGGTGCTGATGGGGGACACAAATTCTTTAATTTCTACGATGGTCAATTAAATGGTGCTTCAAGTTATGTAACAGCTACGTGGGATCTTTGGTACCAGGGTGTTAATCAGGCGAATGCGGTAATTAATCGTTCAGCGGCGGTTGATATGGACGAGGCTCAAAAAAATGTACGTATCGCCGAGGTGCGATTTTTAAGAGCATTCTTCTATTTCAATATTGTTACTACTTATGGTGATGCACATCTGTCTCTTGAAGAGACCGAAGGTGCACAGGTTGAAGCGAACAAAACCTCCCAAGCAGAGATTTATAGCCAGGCGATAGTACCTGATTTGGAGTTTGCCATTGCCAATTTACCAGCTGAGCAATCAGATTATGGTAGAGCTACCAAGCCAGCTGCGGAGTTTTTGTTAGCAAAAGCCTTGTTGACCCGCAGTTATAAGGGCTTTGCAGAAGGCACTGATGCCTCAAGGGCAGAAACGTTATTCGGTAATGTCATCAACAATTACGGCTTTTCATTGCTGTCAAAATATGCGGATTTATGGAAAATTGATAATCAGGAAAACAGTGAAATGGTTTTCGTCATACCAAATTCTAAATCACTAGTAGATAGCGATGTCGATCCTTTTGGTCATCGATGGCACCTTTATTTCTTACATGAATATGATGTGCGAAGAGGTATGACCAGGGATATTGCCAATGGCAGACCTTGGAAAAGACACAGACCCACTGATTTCATGTTAACGCTTTGGGACAGAACTATAGATTCGCGATACGACGATTCCTTCAAACATGTATGGGTTGCCAATAAGGATGAACCAGCTACTGATGCTGTTGGTGACGAACCTGCAAGGGCCGCTATTGTCATTGGGGACACTGCGATATATATCCCAGGACCAGGCAAGGATATCGACTGGCCACAATCACGGCAAGACGCGGTGCCCTATTTGGTATATAGCAATGATGAATATAATGAAAGGCTATTCCCTTCCATGAATAAATGGATCGATCCTACCCGACCTGATCGGCAAAAGGTGAATGGGCAACGCGATTTTATTTTAATGCGCTTGGGCGATGCCTATTTGCTACGCGCTGAAGCCCGATTACAGCAAACCAATACCACTGGGGCAGCGGAAGATATCAACGTTATACGAACCAGGGCGGCAGTACCTGGACAGGAAGCAGCGGTCTTAATAACGCCTGCTGACGTAACCCTTGATTTTCTTTTGGATGAAAGGGCCCGCGAATTAACGGGAGAAGGTTGGAGATGGTGGGATTTAGTAAGGACCGGTAAGTTGGTAGAGCGAACCCGATTGCACAATCCTGGAGCTGCACCCAACATACAGGATTATCATACGGTTAGACCTATTCCACAAAACCAAATTGACAGAACATTGGGAGGCTATCCACAAAATCCTGGATATCCACAATAATTTTATTTGAGTTAGTTTTAGTTCAACCCTTCCGATTGTAATCACAATTGGGAGGGTTTTTTTAATGGATAACATACTGATTCTTAGCCAATATGTAGGTGATACCCCTTATTATTGCATGGGAAGTCAAGAGCGTATCAGTAGATAGTTATTATGTTTATGGGTTATTATGTTATTGGGATGGAAAACTGATGGCATTAAGCAATAACTTAATAACTCAGTAACTTAATAACCCTTTAACTTAATGGGAGAGCGCATGTTACAAGGGCAAAAAAATCTTTCAAGCAGTGAGGGGCAAGTAACCATCAAAAATTGCCGATGTTCTCCTTTACAATGATTTCTACGGGAATATCCAAGTTCAATTCCGAAGCATCTTGTTTGGCCAAAAAATTGAACAGTCCCCTTATAGCGGCATACCCCTGGTATTTGGGTTGTTGATTGATCAAGAAGTTTATTTTATTATTTTTAAGATGCTTGAGGTTTTGCTTGTTCATATCGAAGCCTACGATAAAAGTATCGCCAATATCGTATTGCTCAAGGATCTTGGGTAGAAAATGAGATTTGGAATTGGTCACAAAGATTCCCTTGGGTACAGGGGTCTTGAACCAAATCTCCATTTCCTTGGTCACCTTGAATTCATCTTTCATGGTATAGTTGATGGTTCGGATATTTACCTGCTTTTTGTTTTCTTCAAAAAAGGCCCTAAACCCATTTTCCCTTTGCGTATTGTTGGCATGTATCCCTTGGTCATTGATCATGTTGACCACAAAATACTGGCCCTTGTTGCCTACAAGGCCATGAAGTAATCTACCGGCAACCATCCCCGCGATGTGGGAATTTTGCCGTATGAAATATGCCTGGCCGTCCATGGGTATTTCAGTATCCAAAAAAACCACAGGGATTTTATTGGCGTTGGCCGTCTTTAAAAGTGCACTGCTTTCCCCGGCAAAAAACGCTACGGTGATGATCGCATCATAGTTATTTAGGAATATTTGGTCACTTAATCCACGAAATGAGACAGAGTCGGTAAACTCATAAAAATCGGCCTTTACCCCCAACTCTGTTAAATCTTCAACGGCCTTGGTGATACCTTTTTTTGGAAGTTTCCAATAATTCCATTTGTCTTTGGTTTCCGGAATTAAAATGGCAAACTTAATTTTTTTAACCGAGGCCAATTTAAGTCTACTGGCGGTGGTATTTTTAATATAGCCCGTTTCTTCAATAATTTTAAGCACCCTTTTTTCCGTTTCCTTGGATACCCCAACGCGTTTGTGGATAACCCTATCAACGGTGCCAATGGACACATTGGCCAATTTTGCTATTTGCTTAATTCCCATACCTTATGAGGCGTTACTCTTTTGATAAGTAGCAAAGCTATTACGATTAAGATATATGCTAAAATGTTGATATCTTAAAGAGGTGCTACTTGAATATTCCTGAACTGAATCGACATTTCTTTTCCCGGGTGCAGTTGGAGCCCAATGGGGCCTTCAAGATTCGCCTTATAGAGTGCGTATCTCATCACTGCTTTACCATTTAGCCAAACCTGATAGGTATTGCCTATGGCTACAGCCCTAATCGTATTCCAATCATTTAACTTTAATAATTCTTTTATTCCTTCAGCCTCTACCGGATAGCCGGATTTGGGCACATATGGGGAAGCGGTCATATCTCGATTTAAAGAGCCAGAAATCCCAATCTGAATTTGTGCATTCTTTTCATCATCGCCCCTCATAAAAATCCCGGAATCGACCGTACCATCCCCGAATTTGAAATCCAATTGAACCACAAAATCGGTATATTTATTTTTCGTCCAAAGTATCGATCCCTTTTGCTCAGGGTCGCTTTTGGCCCAAAGGGTCCCACCCTCAATGGTCCACCAAATGTTGTTCTCCGGGACTTCCCATAAGCTTAAATCATTCCCATCAAAAAGGGTTTGCATTTTGGGTCCTTGTTCTTGGGCGATGGTGCCCGACATAACCAACAAAGTGAGGCTTAGGGCAAATATTGACTTCATATTAGTTAGTATTAGATTTTGGCTACCTATTATTAAATTCTTGCAAACTGTTCTCAATGGTTTCATTTGACAATGATGTCCCATTATGGATCAGAATTCTATATCGGAAGGTAACAGATTCGGACTTCTTCAACTTAAAATCCAAAGTTTCTTTGCCATTCGAGAAAATAGATTGCCCTAGTGGGTTTGCGGCGAACAAGCCATAGCCCCTTGCGTGCCAGTAGGTGGGATATCCCACATTTTTATTGTGGTCCAATATGGTAATCGAAACGGGCTCGCCAGCAATGGTGCCCTCCAATTTAACCCATCTATTTCGTGTTCCCCAAACTTCTTCCCCTGTCAATCCTTCGCTAGCGAAATAATTTCCCGATACCCCTTCATTGTTCATGGCTGCCACTGTCGTTTCCTTCCCTTCCGAATCAATATAAACTGCAGGCTCTTTCGAAGGTAATTCCAATTCCCTGGCCACACGGATACCGATCATGCCTTCCTTATTGTCCTTAAAGGAAACATCTTCCATTGCGGTCAGCGTGGTAGAACGATCAATAAATCTAGTATCCCCGTCTTCGCCAAATCTGAATGTAGTTTGCTCCCCCAATAAATCCTTACCATCGGAACCCCGCCATTTTGCTTTAACCAAAAGCGTACCGTCTTCTTCATTTAGGCTGCTAATTTCTTCATGGTATATGGTGCCGTACTTTTGTTTTTCCGATTCCGGAATGGCATAGGAATTATTCCAAAAATCCAATCCGTTGACATCCCCGTAATTTAACCAAAGTCCTGCATGGTGGGGATGGTCTACCCGCTCATTGGGCCTAGCATCAAAAGGAAAACCCCTTGTAACCGTTTTACCGTTTTTGGTAAGTATAGGATACAAAATAGGCTTAGGAGTTCTACCATCATAGATGTAATTTGTAAACGGTTTTCCATCGATATTTACGGTAACGACTTTGAGGGTGCTATCATTTACGAAACTGACCCTGGGAGATTGGGGCAAATTGTTCTGTGTTGCACTTGCTTCTGCCTTCTTGCTCCCGTCTTTACATGATGATAATAAGATTGCAATGATCACACAGCTATAGGTTATCCTTTTCGACATAATTTGTTTCCTTCTATTTTAGTATTTAAAAATTTCTCCACCTGCCAAAACGTTCTGTGTTGCTTCGTCAAAGGTTGATTTGAGTCCGGTTCTTAGTGCGGCCGTGGTCATAATATTGGCAATCGAATGATTGTATCCAGCTTCGATAGGCCCGTTGGTCTGGGCGCGACTTCGAACACATTCCATCCAATTTAACATGTGCAGGGAGGTCATGTCGTCTGCGCCGGTATCGGCAGAGGTAACCACGGCAGGAGCGTTATCGGACAAGTTGAAGCCTTTCAAGAGATTGGACTGCATCCCCATATCTTTGGCCATCCGCTCTGAGAGTCCCCCGTTATCGCTTACCTTGTTCGTATCGAGGTTTAATTCCCCTCCGTTCGAATAATAAATTTCCTTAGTGCCCCCGGCTGAGTTGGTAAATCGGGAAGAATAGGTTACCTGAAATCCTGAGTTGGGGTCATCCGCCGGACCATAATCGAACACCGCACTCATCGTATCAAAGTTTTTTCGCCCGTCTTTCCACAAATAAATGCCTCCATTGGCGGCAACGCTTCTAGGATGGCTGAGGCCGGTAAACCAATGCACCGTATCAATTTGATGGGACATCCACTGGCCAGGGATGCCTGAGGAATAGGGCCAAAACAATCTGTATTCCAAATACTTTCTCGGATCCCATGCCGCTGGGGGGCGGTTCATCTGATATCTTGTCCAATCGGTATCGGACTCTTTTATTTCGCTTGTCAATTTCGGCAAACGCCATCTGCCGGGCTGATTGACGTTCCACGTCATTTCAACCATAACAATATCACCGAATTTACCGGATTTAATGTAATCGGCAGCGGCATGATAGTTCGCACCACTTCGCCGTTGTGATCCAATCTGGAAAACTATTCCGGCATCTTTAACCGCTTTTAAGCCCAAGCGCGCGTCGTCCATCGTCTCGGCAAACGGTTTTTCCACATACATATCTTTTTTGGCCTTCGCCCCTTGTACGGTGTGGAGTGCGTGTTGAAAATCAGCGGTAGAAATAATGACGGCATCGATCCCGTTCTGGTCGTACATTTCCTCGTTGTTCCGCCATTGTTTTATTTTATTGCCAGTTAGTTCATTGATAAAGGCCGAACCCTCGTCCCTTCTTCTATTCCATATATCGGATACCCCGACAATTTCGAAATTCTGTGCTTTACTATGTCCATTAAAAGCCGGGATGAGTGCTCCTTTTGCCCTACCTGAAAAACCTACGACACCTACCCGCACCCGGTCATTTGATCCCAGTATTTTTCTGTAGCTCTTTGCGCTCATTGTGCCAACCCCCACCGCAACCCCAGTTGACGCCAAGGCTGTTTTTTTCATAAAATTTCGTCTCGTTTTGTCCATGTCTTTGTTTTAAAATTCCCTTACCTTAATACTTCTGAAAGATACTTTGTCTCCATGATCTTGCAACAGGATCAGTCCTTCCGGCAAACGCCCGAAGTCTTTCCATTGTTCATATTTGCTTTTCTCTACCAGTGCCTGGAACATTTGACTGTACCTATCGAACGCAACTACCTTTACCTGGTTGAGCCAATGCTCTACATGGCCAGCCCTTACAACGATGCGGGCATTGTTCCACACCCCAATTCCCTTGAAGTTTTTACCCCTAGAATTGTCAGTGTTTTCTGCGCGTATCAAATCGTACAAAGAGCCCACCATTCTGTTGCCATTTTTGCCTTCCTTGGCATCTGGATGTTTTTCATCGTCCAATATTTGAAACTCCAAACCTATGGCAGAACCCTCCCCCTTGTTTAGATCGGCATCCACAAAATATTTTATACCGCTATTGGCACCTTCCGTTAAATTAAAATCGACGCTCAATTCGAAGTTGCCAAATGAAGCATTGGTCACGATGTCGCCACCATTCCTGGACTCTGCACCGCCAGAAGGCAAGACCGATAAAATGCCATCGTTAATGTCCCATCCCTTATCTGGAAAATCTTCAAGTTTTGCCCCTCGCCAGCCATTGCTGCTCTTGCCATCCCACAATAAGCGCCAACCTTTACGGACTTCATCTGGGGTCAGCTGATTGGTCAGATAACTGATCTCCGGCACTTCAATATCTACTTCCTTTCTGGATTTTTCCAGGTCATTGGTTTTGATCTTTATGTTTTTCCATCGTACCGTTTTGCCCTCCAAACCCGCATCTTGGATACTGTGTACCTGAAAAGCGATTAGGCCTTCCGCTGTAGTATCATCGACCAAGTTGGCACATTGGGTATCGTTGATCCAAGTTCTAATGTTGTTGCCAATGGCTTCGATACGGTAATGATTCCATTCTCCCGAAACAAATGCGTTCTGCCCTTTTGGGTTTCTAGTGAGCGGGTACAACCACCCATTCCGGGCCTCGTCATAAATGCCACCGGCCCATTTTCTGGCACTTGTCTCGATTTCACACTGGTAACCATGTACACGGCCATCCATAATATCAGGTGCGCTTATACTTCTAAACTGTACCCCGGAATTTAATCCGTTTTCTACCCAGACATCAAACTCTAAGATAAAATCGGCGTATTTCTTTTTGGTAGCCATAAAACTATTAGGGGTTCCCACTTTGGACGTGCCGATCAGTTCCTGGTTTTTTATTTCGTATTTGGCATCGCCATTGAGCTGTTCGAAATTTTTGAGGTCTTTTCCATTGAACAAAACTTCCCAACCATCTTGGGCGGTTAAGGTAAAGCTTGAAATAATAAGCAAACCAACGATAACTTTGTTGATTTTTGATTGAAATTGTTGGACCACCATATACTGAGATTAATTTTGTTGTTTGTGGATTGATAAATGTGAAAAAGAATTTCCGTTAACGTTAACGAATATAAAAAAATATTTTTAACTTTCAACTCAAATAGTTGGAAATCCAACGAAATCAGGCTAGGTTCCCTGCATGGCTTTCTTTGCTTGATCGGTTTATGTACAATAACTAAGATTGACAATTTTTTTGAAATTATAGGCTGACAAGAATTAATCACGGTCACAACCAAACATCATAACTATTAAACCAAAAACTTTCCAATTGATACATTCCAATTTTCTTTTAGAAAACAAATATTCAGAAACACTTTATCACGAATACGCGGCGGGCATGCCCATCATAGATTATCACAACCACCTATCCCCCGCAGCCCTTGATGAAGATACCATCTTCAAGAACCTCACGAAAGTATGGATCGATGGAGATCATTACAAATGGCGTGCCATGCGTACGCTGGGCATCGATGAAAGGTATATCACTGGAAGCGCAACCGATGAGGAAAAGTTTCAGAAATGGGCCTACACGGTGCCGTATACCATGAGAAATCCGTTATATCATTGGACGCATCTGGAATTGGATAGGTACTTTGACGTCAAACAATTTTTGTCCCCATCGAACGCCCAAGCCGTTTTTGCGCAAACTGCAGAAAAATTAAGTTCCCCGGAATACAGTTGTAGGAACCTAATCACCAAAATGAATGTGGAGGTCTTGTGCACCACCGAAGATCCAACGGATGACCTCCTCCATCACCAAAATCTTGCAAAAAGTGATTTCGGAACTAAGGTGGGCACCGCGTTTAGACCTGACAAGGCCATCCTTATTGGGAACGACGCTTACAATCTCTATATTGACAAGTTAGAGCAGGCCTCAGGTATGGCCATTGCAACCTATGATGACCTGTGTACCGCGCTCAGCAATAGGATCTTTTATTTCCATGAAAATGGATGTCGATTATGCGATCATGGATTGGAACATCTATTTGCAGCTGATTTTACGGCGTCGGAGGTAAGTACCATTTTTGCTAAAAAAAGAAATAAAAAGGCTATCAGTCCTGAGGAAGCATTAAAATTTCAGAGTTCCTTGTTACTCTTTTTATCGGAGACCTATCACCAACTGGGATGGGTACAGCAGTTCCATTTAGGGGCCCTTCGGAACACCAATAGCAGAATGCACCATGTGCTCGGACCAGATACCGGATGGGATTCGATAGGCGACTTTGATCAGGCAAAACAACTTTCGAAGTTTTTGAACACGTTGGATACCAACAACAAACTAACAAAGACCATACTTTATAATGTAAATCCTTCCTATAACGCAGTTATGGCCACTATGGTTGGCAATTACAATGACGGCAGCATCAAGGGCAAGGTGCAATGGGGTTCCGCGTGGTGGTTTTTAGACCAGAAGGATGGCATGACAGAACAGTTGAACATGCTTTCTAACATGGGCCTACTGAGCTGTTTTGTGGGCATGTTGACCGATTCCAGGAGCTTTCTTTCGTTCCCTAGGCATGAATATTTCAGGCGGATCCTATGTAACCTTTTTGGGTCTGAAATCCAAAAAGGGGAACTCCCCAATGATATGAAGTGGATTGGAAAACTCGTCCAGGATATTTGTTACAATAATGCGAAAGAATACTTTCAATTTTAAAATAAAATCAAAAAGGATACTATATTTGCGCCCAACTTAACATTGCGCACGTGGCGGAATTGGTAGACGCGCTAGCTTGAGGGGCTAGTGACCAATAGGTCGTGGAAGTTCGAGTCTTCTCGTGCGCACATTGTTAAACGAAAGCTCCATTGATAGATGGGGCTTTTTTTTATAAAACCAATTAATCGGCACATTCCATCCATCGCATGGATACCCCTAAAAATACCAAAAGCACCGCCATTGGTATAGGCTACTTACGAGCAATTCTTGAACAAAACCAATCAATATAGCCCTGGTTGTATAAAAATTAACGTTTAATGCGAGCATCAAGCCAAAGAAAATTGTATTTTTGTTTAACTTATTTCTATAAACAATGAACAATGTTAAAAAGCACTTTAGTATAAGGGACCTCGAAAACCTTTCTGGAATTAAGGCGCATACCATACGCATTTGGGAAAAAAGATACCACCTATTGTCCCCAGAAAGAACGGCCACCAATATCAGGACCTATAGCATAAGCAGTCTTCAAAAATTATTGAACATTACCATGTTGTACCATCATGGGTACAAGATCTCGAAGATCGCCCGAATAAAGGAGCAGGATATCCCACTTATCGTAAAGGATATCATTGCTAAAAATAACGTCCAAGATCATGCGATCAACGCCTTCAAACTGGCGATGATCAATTTTGACCAAACGATGTTCATACGCACCTACAATGGTCTCCATATAGAACGTTCATTTCCGGAAATATTTACCGAAGTTTTTATCCCCCTACTCAATGAATTGGGACTCCTATGGCAAACCAATACCATTAGTCCGGCACACGAACATTTTATTACTGGATTGATCAAGCAAAAAATTCAGACCAATACAGATTTGATCCAGCACCTGGAGCCTACAAAAACCGATAAGATATTTGTACCCTTTCTGCCGGAGAATGAAATTCACGAAATCGGATTGCTTTACTTGAATTATGCAATAGTACGGCAGGGTTACAAATCGATTTATTTGGGCCAGACCATACCCTTGGAGAACCTTAAGGATGTGATGAAATATTACGATAACCTTTATTTTCTATCCTATTTTACGGTCGTCCCTACCAAAGAGCACATCAACAAGTATATTTTAGAATTCAATGAAATGGCGGAGAAAAATAATGATACCTCCAAATTGTGGATCTTAGGACGTCAGACACAATTTCTTGTGCCCAAAGCATTGCCCGCCCGAATAAAGACTTTTACTTCGATCGAGAGTGTTGTAGCGGCCGTATTACCCCAATCCAAAGATGAATAATATGTCTAAGCGACCAAAAGTAGTGATCATCGGCTCCGGATTCTCGTCCTTATCGGCTGCTTGCTATTTGTCAAAAGCAGGTTATGACGTGTCGCTTTACGAAAAAAACAATACCCTGGGCGGAAGGTGCAGACAATTTATCAAAGATGGGTTTACTTTCGATATAGGCCCAAGCTGGTATTGGATGCCCGATGTGTTCGAAAAATTCTTTGAAGACTTTGGCAAAAAAAGATCTGACTATTACGAATTGGACAAACTTAGTCCGGCCTACAAAGTATTCTTTTCAGATGATGTGGTTACCATAGGAAACAATATGGAAATCATTGCACGTGAATTCGAACGCATTGAAAAAGGAAGTGCTATCCATCTTAAAAAATTTATCCAGCAAGCAAAAGTCAATTATGAAATTGCCATCAATAAAATCGTTTTAAGACCTGGGGTTAGCCCATTGGAATTGATTACCCCGGAAACTATTGCAAGGGCAGATCAATTTTTAAAAACGATCAGTGGGCAAGTTCGTAAGAAATTTAGAAATCCTAAACTTATTTCTATTTTGGAATTCCCGGTTTTGTTCCTTGGTGCAAAACCAAGTAAGACCCCTTCCTTTTATAATTTTATGAATTACGCCGATTTTGGATTGGGCACCTGGCATCCGAAAGGGGGTATGTACCAAATCGTAAAGGCCATGCAGTTGTTGGCTCAAGAATTAGGGGTAAAAATAGTGACCGACTCCCCTGTGGAAAAAATTAGGGTTGAAAACGGCAAGGCCGTAGGAATTATTAGTAAAGGAAAGCAAATAAATGCTGATTTTGTGCTAAGCGGAGCCGACTATCATCATACAGAGACGCTTTTGGATGTTAGGGATAGACAATATTCAGAGGCCTACTGGGAAAGTCGAACCTTTGCGCCATCCTGTTTATTGTTCTATGTGGGAATTGATAAAAAATTAAACAATATAGAACATCACAACTTGTTCTTCGATACCGACTTTGAGCAGCATGCCCAAGAAATTTACGATAATCCCGCTTGGCCCTCGGATCCTCTGTTCTATGCAAATTTTCCTTCCGTCACCGATTCGGGCATGGCTCCCAAGGACTGCGAGAATGGTTTTTTTCTGATCCCAATTGCCCCAAATCTTGAAGATACACCAGAACTAAGAGCCCAATATTTCAATATAATCATGGAAAGATTTAAAGAGCGTACCGGTCAAGAAATTCGAAATAATATTATATTTAAAGAATCGTTTTGTGTTAATGATTTTATTAAAGAATACAATTCATATAAAGGAAACGCCTATGGAATGGCCAATACAATCTTTCAAACTGCCTTCCTGCGCCCTAAACTAAAAAGCAAGAAAGTCAGGAACCTTTTCTTTACAGGCCAACTTACCGTGCCGGGCCCTGGAGTGCCCCCTTCACTAATTTCCGGAAAATTGGTATCTGAATTAATCGATAAAACAGGAAGGTCATGAAAGCACTTTTTGATAATGTTTCGTACCAATGTAGTAAATTGGTGACCCAATCATATAGCACATCGTTCGCCTTGGCCACTAAAATGTTAGGGCCATCGATACGTAACGATATCTACAATATCTATGGTTTTGTGCGTTTTGCAGATGAAATCGTAGATAGTTTTATGGAATATGACAGGGTGACACTGTTTGAAAAATTCGAGCAAGACCTAGATGATGCCATTGTGCAACGGATAAGCCTTAACCCTATCCTTAATTCTTTTCAACACAGCTACCACAAATATGATATCCCGAGACATTTGGTTGATTCGTTCATGAATAGCATGAGAATGGACTTGGACAAGACATGTTACCAGACCGAAAAGGAATACAATGATTATATATATGGTTCTGCGGATGTAGTGGGCCTAATGTGTTTAAAGGTTTTTGTAAAAGGCGATATCGACCGCTACGAAAAGTTGAAACAGTCTGCCATGGCTTTGGGCTCCGCATTTCAAAAGGTAAACTTTTTAAGGGATTTAAAGGCCGATTATGAGGGATTGAACAGAACCTATTTCCCCAACACCAATTTGGCAAACCTCGACGAGCCGACCAAAAAATTGATTGTGGATGAAATAAAAGCCGATTTTGCAATGGGGTATGCTGGGATCGGCCATTTGCCGAACGATGCTAAGTTTGGCGTCTATACCGCATATAGGTACTATGTAAAATTGTTGCAGAAATTGCAGAACACCCCTTCAATGGAAATTAAAAACGCAAGGATCAGGGTTCCCAATTACCAAAAATTTGGTCTTTTGGCAAAATCCTATGTGAACTATAAACTGAACTTAGTATAAATGAGCACGATTGTTTCGATTTTGATATTTGTAGGGGTATTTTCCTTCATGGAATTCATGGCCTGGTTTACGCATAAATTTATCATGCACGGTTTTCTCTGGAGTCTTCACCAAGACCATCATTTAAAAGACCACGATTCGTGGTTCGAGCGAAATGATGCCTTCTTTATTTTTTATGCTGTGGTGAGTATGGGATTTTTCTACCTGGCGGTACATACCTCGTTTTGGTATGGTTGGCCTATTGGTTTTGGGATCATGGCTTACGGGGCAGCTTATTTTTTGGTACACGATATTTTTATCCACCAAAGGTTCAAGTTATTTCGGTCTGCCAATAATTGGTATGCCAAAGGCGTTCGCCGGGCACACAAAATACATCATAAGCATTTAGGCAAAGATAAAGGGGAATGTTTTGGAATGTTGTTCGTTCCTTTTAAGTATTTTAAGAAGTAGCTGGTTATTTTGCTATTAGCCTATCCAATAGACTTCGAACATGTTTATTGTCCCAGTCTTTGATTTCTTTGGAGCGTACCACCACGACCCCCTTTTTGTCAATAATGTAGGATGAAGGAACCAAGGAAGTATCAACTGGGGCAGGTTCTCCTATAATCAAATAAGTGATAGGAAAAGTAAATTTTTTTTCCTGCATAAATTCTTTGACAGGCGGGCGTTCTTCATTGGTAATGATATAGAAATTAACCTTGTCTCCATAATCATCATATAAACTCTGAATTTCCTGTAACTCAGCCGCACTGTGTAGATTCCAGGAAGCCCAAAAATTAATAAATACAACCTTGCCCCTAGATCGGTTAAAATTGAAAAAATCCCAATTTTCATCCTTTAATTTCCATTCGTAATTAGCAAGGGTTTCTTGTTCCTCAACTGCTATTTCAGTAGGGCTGAACGAGAAAATGCTGTTCAACAAAACCTTGGAGTGATATCCCAATGGTGTTACAAAAAAGGAAAGTATAAATGCTATTACCAGTAGGGTATAAATGGTTTGCTTTTTCATAGTTACGGGGGAAGCCCCAAAGCTAAAAAACTCCCAACGATTATCGGAAGTTTTTAGCAGAATTAAATGATGATTATATTTGTAGGTCTAAAATTCTTTTTTAATTTCCACGAGACAATCAATTTAGTCAAGCAGCGCTCTCGCGTTTGATGACGTTTAGCGCGGAACCTTCTTTAAACCAGCCGATCTGTGGGGCATTATAGGTATGGTTTGCTTTTATCCTGTTTTTACTTCCGTCGGCATGAACCAGCTCAATGGTCAAGGGTTTCCCTGGAGCAAAATCGGCGATATCCACCAAATTAAAGATATCGTCTTCCAAGATCAAATCATAATCGTTTTCGTCGACAAAGGTAAGTGCCAACATCCCCTGTTTTTTGAGATTGGTCTCATGAATCCTTGCAAAAGATTTTACCAGAACGGCCGCAACGCCTAAAAATCTAGGTTGCATCGCTGCATGTTCCCGCGAAGATCCCTCCCCATAGTTATGGTCGCCGACCACTATAGTCTTGATGCCAGCAGCCTTATAAGCCCGCTGTGTATCTGGTACGCCGCCATACTCCCCTGTTAATTGATTTTTGACAAAATTGGTTTTTTTGTTAAAAGCATTTACCGCTCCAATGAGCGTATTGTTGGCAATATTGTCTAAATGTCCTCTATATCGCAACCAAGGCCCCGCCATGGAGATATGATCGGTTGTACATTTTCCAAAAGCTTTGATCAATAATTTCATGCCCTGAAGCTGATCGTTGCCCAGAGGCAAAAATGGATCTAACAATTGCAACCTTTCAGAACTAGTACTTACTTTTACCTCGACGCCAGAGCCATCGGCATCCGGTTCAAGGTACCCTGCATCCTCTACCTCAAAGCCTTTTGGCGGTAATTCAATTCCTCTTGGTTCGTCCAACATTACTTCTTCCCCATCGTCATTTATCAATTTATCCTTCATGGGATTAAAATCTAACCTTCCTGAAATAGCAATAGCGGCTACCATTTCCGGTGAACCCACAAAAGCATGCGTGTTGGGATTACCATCCGCTCGTTTTGAAAAGTTTCGGTTAAAGGAATGTACGATCGTATTCTTTTCATCGCCTTTCAGATCGCTCCTGTCCCATTGTCCAATACAGGGCCCACATGCGTTCGTAAAGATGGTGGCGCCAAGGTTCTCAAAAATTTGTAACAAACCATCTCGCTCTGCGGTGAACCTAATTTGTTCAGACCCTGGGTTAATGCCAAAATCAGACTTTGGCTTAATTTTTTTATCGACCGCCTGTTTGGCTATGGAGGCGGCACGGGTTAAATCTTCGTACGATGAGTTGGTACAAGAACCTATTAGTCCCCAATCGACCTTAATGGGCCATCCGTTTGCCTTGGCCTTTGGGCCCAGTTCCCCAACTGGGGTTGCGAGATCCGGAGTAAACGGACCATTAAGATGGGGCCTTAAGGTATTCAGATCGATTTCGATCAGCTGATCAAAATAATCTGATGGGTTTGCATATACTTCCGCATCTGCGGTCAAATGTTCTTTTATACGATTGGCGGCATCAGCCACTTCGCTGCGTTCTGTTGCCCTCAAATAGCGTTCCATTGAATCGTCATAGCCAAAGGTAGAAGTCGTGGCTCCTACTTCCGCACCCATGTTGCAAATCGTTCCTTTTCCTGTACAGGAGAGATTTTTGGCGCCTTCCCCAAAATATTCTATGATCGCCCCAGTGCCTCCTTTAACCGTAAGTATCTGTGCCACCTTTAAAATCACATCTTTGGAGGAAGTCCAACCAGAAATTTTTCCCGTTAATTTTACACCGATCAACTTTGGAAATTTAAGTTCCCAAGCCATACCTGCCATTACATCAACTGCATCTGCCCCACCAACCCCAATAGCGACCATACCCAAGCCCCCAGCGTTAACGGTATGGGAATCGGTACCTATCATCATCCCGCCTGGAAATGCATAATTTTCAAGCACAACCTGATGAATGATCCCTGCACCCGGTTTCCAAAAACCGATACCGTATTTATTGGATACCGATTCCAAAAAATCGAAAACTTCGGCACTGGTACTGTTAGCCGTTCTTAGATCGGCCGCAGCACCGCTTTTAGCCTGGATAAGGTGGTCGCAATGCACGGTAGTGGGCACCGCAACTTTAGGCTTTCCTGCCTGCATAAATTGCAGCAACGCCATTTGCGCGGTCGCGTCTTGACAAGCAATGCGATCAGGTGCAAAATCAACGTAGTCCTTACCCCTAACGAAAGCCTTATTGGGCTTACCATCCCACAAATGTGAGTACAAAATTTTCTCGGAAAGCGTAAGTGGCCTACCAACTATTTCCCGAGCCTTATTGACACGTTCGCCCATAGTTGCGTACACCTTTTTGATCATATCGATATCAAATGCCATTATCTTATCTTGTTTAAGTTTTAACTGCTATGGTAAAATTAAGAAAATACCAAGGGTAAATAAAATTTTTGATCCGTCATTACCATCATTTTGGGAAATTAGCGAAGATCCGCATTTCCTATTGCATTAATCTGACCGTAAGATGCCTAAAGTGATGATTTCTAAATGTGAGACATTGAGCTTCAATTATAATAATTTGTTCACAATATCCTCTTCGCTTATACCTTCGGCTTCAGCCTTATAATTTTTAATGATCCTGTGACGAAGAATACTCATGGCCACCGCTTTTACATCTTCAATATCAGGTGAGAACTTACCATGTATGGCGGCATGTGCTTTGGCCCCTAAAATTAAGTTTTGGGAAGCCCTTGGACCTGCGCCCCAATCTATGTATTGCTTTACAAAATCAGATGCTCCAATTTCAGTCGGACGTGTTGAACTGACCAATTTTACCGCATAATCTACAACGTTATCAGGCACTGGAATACGTCGTACCAAATGTTGAACCTCCAATATTTCATCAGCATTGAAAAGGGCATTGATAATCGGCGTATGGTCTGAGGTAGTGGTCTTTACGACCATTATTTCTTCTGCAATCGAAGGATACTTCAATTCAATTGCGAACATAAATCGGTCTAATTGTGCTTCCGGCAAAGGGTAGGTGCCCTCCTGTTCAATGGGGTTTTGCGTCGCCAGTACGAAGTAGGGCAACTCCAATTTGTGCTGTTCCCCTGCAATCGTCACGGCTCGCTCCTGCATGGCCTCCAATAGTGCCGCCTGTGTTTTTGGCGGCGTTCGATTGATCTCATCGGCCAATATGATGTTCGCAAAAATAGGCCCTTTTATGAACTTGAAATTACGGTTCTGATCCAGTACCTCACTACCCAATATATCACTGGGCATAAGATCTGGGGTAAATTGAATACGTTTAAAATGAAGTCCCAGTACTTGGGCAATAGTGCTCACCATTAAGGTCTTGGCCAGACCGGGTACCCCGATCAACAGGGAATGCCCCCCTGTGTAAATCGATAATAGCACTTGCTCGATAACCGCCTCCTGCCCGATGATCAGTTTTGCGATTTCTTGCTTTAGGGCACCATGCTTTTTTACAAGATTATTTATTGCGGCTACGTCTGACATGTTATTTCTTAAACCAATTGTTGGCGAAATCACAGTCCTTTCGGGAATCATTCACGCTGATGTATGTGTCCTTTATATGTTTGTCCATCCATTTGGTAATGGCGATGAACTGTTTTTCGGTCAAGGCCAACTGTTGGATTTTCGTATAATCCTTTGAAAAATCTGCAATATGCTCATCGTACCTATTGGTAATTTTAATGATTTTATAGGATGGGCCTCCCCCGCGTTCATCTTGCTCAAGTATTGGGTAAGATATTTCGTTATCCTTTAAATTTCTAACCTGGTTATAAAGGGTCGGATCCATTTTGGTGAGTTCAAAACGGGAATCGAAATTGGTGGGATTGCGCAGCAAACCACCATCGAACTTGGTCTCCTTTTCATCAGAAAAATTCAACGCAGCCTCGGCGAAGGTATATTTGCCGTCCTCAATATGTTGCCGGATCGAATCAAGTTCCATTTTTGCATTGTCCAAGGCGGTTTGGGAAATTACTGGCTGCAGGATGATATGGCGTACATCCACTTCCTGTCCCCTAATTTTTTCCAAATACATGATGTGCCACCCAAACATGGTCTCAAAAGGTTCGGAAACCTCCCCTTCCTTCAGACTAAACGCAACATCCTTGAATTCTTTTACCAATCCAGATTGTTTGGTAACACTTTCTATTAGTCCTCCTTTTGACTTTGATCCCGGATCCTGTGAATACAGAATGGCCTTTACGCTAAAACTGGCATCATTGTCCTCAACATCAGCCTTTATCTTATTCAATTTATCGACAACCTCCTGGATCTCGGCATCCGTGGGTTTTGGTTTTTTGACGATTTGTGCTATTTCCATTTCAGCTCCGAAAACTGGCCGTTCATTTTCGGGTATTTTACTGAAGAACTGGCGTACTTCTTCCGGGGTAATCTCTATCTTCTGGACAATATTTTGCTGCATCTTTTCTGACAACATCCGCAGTTTATTGATCTTGTAAAGCTCTTGCCTAAAGCTTTCCTCATCCTCTTTTTTATAATACTGTATGACTTTTGCGGGAGAACCAATTTGTTGCACCAAAGATTGCCACTGTCGTTCCCCGGTGGCATTTACCTCATCGTCAGAAACCAAAATACTGTCTTGTACAGCTTGGTGGGCATATAATCGGTCTTCCATTAACTTGCCCAAAAGGCCACATCTGGTGATATCTTCCACAGACGCCCCTTGGCTACGTAGGTCGATCAGTGTTTTTTCGATATCCGATTCTAAGATAACATAGTCGCCAACCACCGCGGCAATACCATCTAATTTGATCTTTTTAAAGGTATTGACCGTATCTTTCCTGATACCCATATCTGCCTCCATCGGAAGTTCCGCAGGTTCTACCTGGGTATCCGGTATACTGTCTAATTGTTGCGCCGGCATAGTGCCCCAAGTTAATAGGCACGATGCTATAACCAATATGCTATTTCTCTGTTGCATAAACCTCAAATTCTTTGTCTTTAATTGCCTCATCGATGATCTCTGTTTCCAATTTTCTAATGTAGTCTAATCTTCGCCTGCTTAAAATTACCTGCTTGATAGTTGGCGCGATATATGAAAGGGGTGCGATATCATTCGTGTTGAGCACGTCTACGATTGTGGTCAAATATACCCCCTTTGCGTCCTCCAACTCAAAAAATTGTGATTTTTTTAAGTAACGTTGCTCATTCTCAACGGTCAAGGGCGGAATTTCGTCAATTACGCGGGACGCACTGATCCAGATGGAATCATTAAAATTGAGCTTTTTAAACTGAATTCCTATCGAATCCAAATAGGCGATGTCCCGTACATTAAATCGCTTTAATTTATTAATGACCTCGTCTTTGTTCAAAAACTGTTTGGGAAGTTCTACAAAACGCAGTTGTACCAGCTTTTCCTTAAGCCTAAAATTTTCCCTTTCCTGATCATAAAAATTGTTCAGCTGGTTTGTAGTCACAGTCGTATCACTTCCTTGCTGAACCAATGCCTCTTTATAGGCACGGGTATAGAGATCATTCCGATAATTGGCTACCAAGCCATCGAATTCAGCCAATTTGTCTTCCGGCAAATTAATCTTGGCCTTAGTGAGCAACAATTGTTTCGAGGCCCAGTTGTTGATGTAGTTGGTTACAAATGAAATACTGTCTTCCTTGGATATGCCCGTACCCAAGAGCGCTGCAATATCGGCCCGGTACAAGTAAGCCTCCCCAACACGCGCAATTGGCTGTTGGTCTGGTTGTTTTTCAAAAACTCCGTTGCACGACCATAACATGGTTACCACCCAAAAGGCGATAAGGGTTCGAAAGGCAAGTTTAAGCTCAATCTTTGAAAATTGCATCTTGCAAAAATAGCAAATACAGGTTCGTGGACAAGTGCTCTGCATAATCCTTAACAGATTTTTATACCCGTTTTAGAATTTAGTACATTAGTGCGAATGAATTAATTTGTGCGGATACACGAAAAATAATACAAATTTAATGCCGAAGAGAATTAAATTGATCTGGGATTTCAAGGGCCCCACTGCTGCAAAGACTGCCGAACATCACGAAAGGCATTTGAAAGAATTTATTACCGCCGAGGCGTTGCCCGTAAACATTGCAGGCCATCAACACTTGCATGAATTGCATAGTTTAGCCTTTATGGTTGTAGAGGAAATTAACATGATTGCCGTTCGTGATAAGTTAAAGCCACATCGCGGTGAAATTTATGAAGTGTGAGACCCCACTTATTGACATAATAAAATGATGACTAAAAAATACCTGTCTTGGGCTATTATACTTTGGGTGTTGATGGCCTCGTGCACCCAAGAAAGACGTGAATCCGACCCTTTGCAAAAGGTACTTCAATCTGAAAATCCAGATATTAAAAGGGTTATGGACAGCTTGGAACAATATGAAGTACAAATTAGATATACACAAATCGACCGGCGAAACGACAGTATATTTTTCTCTGATTATGATTTTCAGGTAGATGTGAACAATTATTTCTATCCGGCCAGTACCGTTAAATTTCCCATTGCAGTTTTGGCACTTGAAAGATTGCGTTCCATCGATTCATTGAATATGAATACCCGCTTCTATATAGAAGGTGATTCTGTGGAAACAACTTTCGCAAATGAGATGTTAAAAATTTTTGCGGTAAGTGACAATGACGCCAACAACCGATTATTGGAATATTTAGGACAGGACGCTATCAATTTAGGACTGGAAAGGAAAGGGGTTGTGCCTGTTCGAATTGCCCATCGCTTGGGCACACATACCGAGGAGGTCACCACTAAACCGCTTATTATCTACCTAAACGACAGTACCACTACCACTACGAAACCCTCTATCAATTCAGAGCCGATTCCGCTGGTTTTGAATAAGGTACGTAAGGGGTCTGGATATTATGAAGATGATTCATTGGTTAAAAAACCATTTGACTTTGGACGTAAAAATTACTACCCCATCCAAGCGCAGCACGGTCTGCTGAAAAGGATCATATTTCCTCAAAACTTTATAGAAAAAGATCGGTTTGACCTCAACGAAGAAGACAGGACCTTTCTGCTCAATGCGATGCAAACCCTCCCTAAGAATTTGGGATATGACCCAGTTGAATTTTATGATGGCTATTGCAAATATTTTATGTTCGGGGATACGAAAGACCCTATTCCAGATACTATAAAAATCTACAATAAGATAGGATTCGCCTATGGTACCTTGACAGATTGTGCTTATATTACTGATACTAAGAACAAAGTGGAATTTATGATGACCGCTACCATTTTGGTGAATAAGGATGGGATATTCAATGATGATCATTACGAATATGACCAAGTTGGAATTCCATTTTTAGCCGCCCTTGGAAGGGAAATATACCAATTGGAGCTGCACCGTAAACAATAACCGATATGGAAGAATTAGGTTTCGATCATTTTACCAAAAAAATTTATCTAAAGGCGCCCCTCCAAAAAATATACGAATGTTGGGGTACGCCCAAAGGGATCTGTAGTTGGTTTTTAAGTAGTGCCATTTACACCTATACGGATGGTACTTTTAGGGCGCCAGAGGAACCAATTAGACCAGGAGATCGATATATATGGGAATGGCACAATTGGGACGGACAAGAAAAAGGGGAAATATTGAAAGCAAATGGCATCGATTATTTGGAGTTCACTTTTGCCGGTGTCAGCAAGGTCTCCGTTAGTATGGAAGAGCAGGGCCCAGCGGTACTCTTGACCTTAAGGCAATTCGAAATCCCCACAGACGAAAAGAGTAAGCTCAACATACACCATGGCTGTAGTAACGGTTGGACCTTCTGGTTGGCCAACCTAAAAGCCTATCTGGAACACGGCATTTTATTGAACGAGACCGAGTTTGATCTTACCAAGATACCGCTGGCAGGATTTGAATTTGTAAATATGTAAGCCGACATTGAATTATACCGCAAAAAATATACGCACCTTTATTGGCGCCAAGAATTATGAAGAATCCAGAGCTTTTTACAAAGCCCTTGGTTTTGAACAAGTGAAACTCGATGCCACGATGTGCCTTTTTAAGGTCAACGAGCAATTGGGATTTTATTTACAGGATTATTATGTTAGGAATTGGGTAAACAATTCGATGGTATTTTTGGAGGTAGACAATATAGAACTGTGCGAAAAAGACCTGTTATCCAAGGGGCTTAAGGACAAATTTAAAAACGTTAGATTCTCGCAAATAAAAATATTTGAACATGGTAGGGAACTGTTTATGCACGACCCATCAGGGGTACTCTGGCACTTCTGCCAATTCTATCCCGCAACCTGAAACGAAGGAAGCTCCCCGTATTACCATTCGGAAATAGGTTTTTTTAATTTTGGATACATTTGTTTAGCGTAACAATTCCCATAAGCACATACTTTATGAACGGATCTTCCACCACTCGAATCAACAAATACCTGAGCGAAGTGGGCCATTGCTCCCGCAGGGCAGCCGACAAATTGATCGAACAGGGAAGAGTCACCATTAACGGTATCGTACCAGAAATGGGGACAAAAATTAGCAGTAGCGACGAAGTACGTGTCGATGGTAAGTTGATCGCCCCACCTTCAGAAAAATTGGTTTATATTGCCTTTAACAAGCCTGTAGGCATTGTCTGTACCACCGACACGGGTGTGGAAAAAGATAATATCATCGATTATATCAATTATCCAAAGCGCATCTTCCCGATCGGTCGTTTGGACAAGCCAAGTGAAGGACTTATTTTCCTGACCAATGATGGTGATATTGTGAACAAGATCCTGCGTGCGCGTAACCACCATGAAAAAGAATACATCGTAACGGTGGATCGGCCAATAGACCTAGCTTTTCTGACCCAAATGCGCAATGGGGTACCCATTTTGGATACCGTTACACGAAAATGTGAGGTTGAACAGTTGGATACCTTCCAATTTAAGATCATCCTCACCCAAGGCTTAAACCGTCAGATCCGCAGAATGTGCGAATATCTGGATTATCGTGTGACCCGTTTAAAGCGTATTCGTATCATGAACGTAAAATTGGATATGCCCGTTGGTCAATGGCGGGACCTTTCCGAAGCGGAATTAAAAGAAATCACCAGATTGGTAGCCACCTCTCAGAAAACACATGACCAATAGGTTGGCAGGACCCAGAAACTAGAAACGCTATTTTAATATAGGACCACGAATAATCGGAGTGGTGTGCGCACGAAGACCTTACATAAATATATATATATGAAAAAAGCAATTATGTTCGGGATTGTACTGCTTGCAGCCCAATTTGCATTGCCCTTCGGACTGGTCCAGAAAGATAAGCTTCCAAATATCATCCATATTTTTGCCGATGATCTCGGTTACGGCGACCTAGGCTGTTATGGGGCCATCGATATAAAAACCCCCAATATCGACAGATTGGCCGCGGACGGAATTAAATTTACCCAGTTTTATTCCGCGTCGTCGGTTTGTAGTCCATCTAGGGCAGGCCTTCTCACGGGAAGGTATCCACAACGCATGGGCATCAACCAGGTATTTTTTCCGGAAAGTTTTACGGGTATGTCGCCAAGTGAAATTACTATTGCCGAAATGCTCAAGCAGAAAAACTATGCCACCGGAATTGTAGGTAAATGGCACCTGGGCCATCGCGCAAAATTTCTTCCGCTTCAGCAAGGTTTTGATAGTTATTTCGGGATTCCTTATAGCAATGATATGAGAAGTGTAGTTTATATGGAAGACAATGATGTGGTCGACTATGAAGTAGATCAGCACAACACCACAAAAACCTATACGGAACGGGCTTTGAAGTTTATTGATCAGCAAAAGGGAAGGCCTTTCTTTCTCTATCTTGCGCACAGCATGCCCCATGTGCCCATTTATGCCTCAAAAGATTTTGAAGGCACCTCAAATAGAGGGCTTTATGGTGATGTAATTCAAGAAATCGATTGGAGCGTAGGGCAAATTCTTGCCAAGCTTCAAACCTTGGATTTGTTGGAAAATACTTTGGTGATTTTCTCCAGTGACAATGGTCCTTGGCTGGTCATGGAAGACCATGGTGGATCCGCAGGTCCATTGCGTGAAGGAAAGCAATTTACCTTTGATGGGGGCATGCGCGTTCCCACAGTAGCCATGTGGAAGGGCAAAATTCCTCCAGGGACGGTGTACGATGGAATGGCCACGCAGATGGACTGGTTTCCCACTTTTGCAAAGCTCACGGCCTCGAAGCTACCTGCTGATCGCGTTATAGATGGCGAAAATATCTCACAGGTACTGTTCAATACTGGCAAGCGTAAAGGGGATGCCTTTCTTTATTTTGATGGTTCCGAATTGCAGTGTTTCCAACAAGGTTATTGGAAAATTAAAAAACCTTATAAAGGCTATCGGGGAAGCGCAGGCAAAAAAGCAGTGGCGGCGCACGACACCTTATTGTTCAACTTGAAAGTCGATATAGGGGAAAAGCAGGACCTTCATGCCTTGAATCCGGAAAAAACCAGGGAAATATGGGAAGCCATGGAAAAAGCGTATGCCGAAATGGGGCCACTCCCCTCCTCTTTGAATGTGGGGCTCAAACAAGATAACAGTCACTACGAACATTTAGAGGCCAAACATGAAAAGTATCGGACCGAGGAAATAAAAAACACTTTGGTACAGATGTGGCAGGCCATCTAACAAGGCGATGTTGATCGATATGCTTCCTATATCCATCCAAACTTTACACAATTTGGTGAAAACGACCCCACCTTGAACATTGGTAAAGAAATTGAGGTAAACGGGGTTCGGGACTGGATGGTTTCTTCAAAAAACGTACACACCGAAATGGAAGCGCCGATGGTTACCATAACGGGCAATACTGCTTGGATTACCTATTATTGGTCGGATAGCGGTATCAGCAACGGAAAGCCTTTTACATCCCATGGAAAATCGACGCGGATTTTCGTAAACGAAAAGGGGAGATGGCTTTGCATCCATGGCCATTATACCTTATTGCCTTAAAAACGCGAAATGGTATTTTTAGTATTTTCATAGTGGTGATATCAAAAGATAATCGGTACCGATGAAAAAACAGTCGAACTTTTTTACAATACCATTGACGCTCTTATTGTGCTTTTCTTGTGCGGACAAACCTAGTATCGCTTCGGAGGGTACGGTTGTAGCAACTGAAATTCCCATAATCAGCTGCGCTGCGGCACGTTATGATGATTGGGAACAATCTGATTATGTACTGCCCTACCCCGTCGGTAAAAGTTATTTGATAAGCCTTGCCCATTGTGGGGGTTCCTACCATGCGGAAGGACTACCTGACCAGTATGCCACCGATTTTGCCATAGATATTGGGACACTGGTTACCGCCTCAAGGGATGGAGTTGTGGTTTTTGTGGAAGAATCGGGAATTGACGGCTTATTTCCCAACAATTTGGTGATCGTGGAGCATTCAGATGGCACCTTTGGACAGTATATGCATTTGACCACGAACGGTGCTTTGGTGGAGAAAGGCGAAAAAGTGTTGCAAGGCCAAGAGATTGGACTAAGTGGCAATACGGGACTGGCTGGATTTCCACATCTTCATTTCGTGGTTACCAAGTCTGGTAACTATAACTATCCCTACCAATCGATTCCAATGAATTTTAGGAATACCCTGGCCAACGAACGGGGATTGGCACCTGGAGAAAGATACCCCGCCTATGAATATTGAACCTACAAGGGGATCGTACCAACGGCTACCGCTTTTATTGGACATTCAATGTATAGCAAATAGCCCAAAAGGTTACAATAAAATTAACAGAGATAGATGCTAAAAATCACTAACTTAGGTAAGGATTTCATACCGAACGAATGCATTTGATCATGACGAAAATTAAGCATATTTTAAATCAATCCTTCTTCATAACGACCGTAACGTTGTTGATGACCTGGGTAAACCATGCGGCCAGCCCAGCAGGTTTATTACAGATAAATCAACAGGAAATTACCTATAAGGAATACAAGGGTGAAATTCTGGACAAGCAATCTAAAAAACCGCTCGTATTCGCTTCCCTTACCCTTGCAGATTCGAACATAAGTACCATCAGTAACACAGAAGGACAATTCGCATTAAAAGTGCCTAAAAGCATTACCGAAGGAGATGTGATCATTTCTTTTTTAGGGTATAAGACCATTATGTTGCCCTTGGTGCAGATGAGCGAAGGGAACAACCGCATTTTTATGGAAGAATCGGTGCTGGAACTATCGGAAGTAAACCTGATCGTCCCAAAAAATGCGCGATTGTTCGTACAGCAAACGCTTGCCAAGAAAGGGGATAATTATTTTGACGACCCTACATTGATGACAGCTTTTTATAGGGAAACGATCAAACGACGCAAAAAGAACGTATCACTTTCCGAGGCCGTGGTGAATATTTATAAGACCCCCTACAATTCGGAGCGTAAGGATGCCGTGCAATTGTTCAAGGCAAGAAAAAGCACTGACTATACCCGTTTGGACACCGTAGCCCTGAAGTTGCAGGGTGGCCCATTTAATGCACTCTATGTGGACATCATGAAATATCCTGAGTACATTTTCACGGAAGAAACGATGGAAGACTATATTTTTAATTTTGATCGATCGCTTCAGGTCAATGACAAGTTGGTGTACGTAGTCGATTTTAAGCAAAGATCGGGTATTAAAGAGCCTATGTATCAGGGCAAACTGTATATAGATGCGGCAAATAAAATATTGACAAGTGCCATTTATACCTTGAACATTACCGATAGGGAATTGGCAGCCAGACTTTTCGTGCGCAAAAAACCCGCAAGGGCTTCTGTATGGCCCACCGAGGTCGCCTACCGTGTGGATTACAGGGAGAAGGGTGGTAAATGGTATTATGGATATAGTAATGTACTCTTGGAATTCAAGATTAACTGGGAAGACAAATTCTTTAATTCTGTATATAGTATGAGCTGTGAAATGGCCGTCACCGATTGGGAAACAAACCTAACGGGGCAGTTTCCAAAATCCAAGGATAGAATAAGGTCGT
>JBBKWR010000071.1:0-4629 GCA_037969055.1 Flavobacteriaceae bacterium
TCCATTGCCTCGAATTTTGTTAAGGGCAAGGCCGCTTATGCCAGCCATGCCATTACCATCCTCAATAAAAAGGGAGAATTTCGCGCTGCCCTAGAAATTGCGCAAGAGGCCCTTAAGATTTATGAGGAATTGGGCCATACCAAAGATTTGGCAGTGGCCTACCTTAATGTTGGAAGTGAATGGCACTACCTATCCGATTTCCAACAGGCAGCCAACTATTACCTTAAGGCAAAGAAGATAGCGGACGAAATAAATGACAGGCGATTGCAGCGCATTAGCAACAACAACCTTGCTTCCATATTTATCAATTTAAAGGACTACGAAAAAGGTATTCGTTATGCAGAAGCTTCCTTGTCAATTGCCGAGGAGTTAAATAACGATTATGCCATCTCTTCATCCATGTCCAACATTGCCACCGGGGCTCTTTATTTAAAACAATATGACAAGGCCTTAAAAAATTATGCCGAAATTGAAGCAATAGGCCATCGCACCAATGATAATATCGTGATCCTGGATGGTTGGTTGGGTACCGCCGATGTCTACAACGCTATGAAAAATGAGCAGCAAGCCCTCGCCCATTACAACAAGGTAATCGATTTTTCAATGGAGAAAGAAACGCCCGAATATGAAATGTATGCCTACATGGGCCTATCGGACCTCTTCATCAATACAAAAAAGTATTCCAAAGCCGAACCCGCAATTCAAAAAGGGATCGACCTGGCCAAAAAATTGGGTTCAAAATATGAATTAAAGGACCTTTATCAAAAAGCATCCACCTTAGAAGAGGAAACTGGACAATTCAAAAAAGCATTGGTTTATCGGAAAGCATATGAAAACTTGAACGATTCTATTGTCGGTGAAAAAAGTAAGTCAAATATTGAATTCTTGGAGGCCAAGTTCGAATCAGAAAAGAAGGCTTCAACAATTGATAGGCTCGAATCGGAAAAAAAAATACAGGAACTGACCATTCGCCAAAAGAATAACCTAACCTATATTTTGGTAGGCACCACCGTGGCCATTTTAATTTTGAGCTTGTTGTTTTATAGGAACCATACCCATCGGCAAAAATTGCAACAACAACGGATAGGGGAATTAGAAAAGGAAAAGCAGCTCAATGCGACCGAAGGGGTCCTAAAAGGAGAAGAACAGGAACGTTCCCGCTTGGCAAAAGACCTACACGATGGTTTGGGCGGGATGCTTTCCGGAATTAAATACTCATTTCAAATTATGCAAGAAAATCTCGTAATGACACCCGAAAACCAGCGGGCCTTTGAACGCAGCATGGATATGTTGGACAGTTCCATCAACGAAATGCGAAGGGTCGCCCACAACATGATGCCGGAATCGCTTATAAAATTTGGGCTTGATACTGCGCTAAAAGATTTTTGTAATGAAATTAGCACCAGTGGGGCACTACGGATCAATTATCAATCCATCGGCCTATCTGATTTGATGATCGATCAAACCACATCCATCACCATTTATAGGATCGTACAGGAGTTGATCAACAATACCATGAAGCATTCCGGGGCCAAATCGGCCATCGTTCAATTAACACGATCGAACAATCTCATTGCGCTGACCGTTGAGGATGACGGAAATGGATTTGATATTAAAAAGCTTGAAAACTCTCAAGGAATGGGTTGGACCAATATTAGGTACCGTACCGATTTGTTAAAAGGTACGATCAATATAGATTCAGCACCGGGAAGAGGGACTTCCGTGCACTTGGAGATCAACATATAAAAGATGACAAAGCTATTCATTACAGATGATCACTATATGATCATTGAAGGCATTAGGTCCTTATTGCAACAGGAGAAAAACATAGAATGGCTAGGACATGCGATGACCGCCGAATCCTGTTTGGCTTTTTTGGAACAGGTACTACCCGACGTGCTGTTAATGGATGTAAACCTTCCAGATCAAAGCGGCATCGATCTTTGCAAAATGGTCAAAATGAAATATCCCAAAATTAACATCATTGGATTAAGCTCGTTTAACCAGCAAAGTTTTATATCAAAAATGTTGGATAACGGTGCCTCTGGCTATGTCCTTAAAAATGCCACCCGCGACGAGTTGGTAGCAGCCATTGAGACGGTAATGCAAGGGGATAAATATTTAAGCAAAGAGGCGGCAATGGTGATGGAAAAAAACCAAAACTCAAAAATCCCCGTCATTACCAGAAGGGAAAAAGAAGTACTGCTGCTCATTGCGGATGGCTTGACCAATTACGAGATTTCCGAAAAATTGTTCATAAGCATTACTACAGTGGATTCACACAGAAAAAACCTATTGGCAAAATTTGAGGCAAAAAATACCGCCTCCCTTGTTAAAATGGCGATTATGCACCAACTTATTTAGTGGATATTTTAACAAGAACGTCGTCAAAATCATAAAATTTGAGGCAAACCCATAACTTCATGGGATTATTTGTAACAAATCATCGGTGCCTACGTTCTAATAGTCTATAGAACCATCAATCAAATCAGGACACTATGCTACAAAACTTTTTTATCCTCTGCTCAGGGGCCGACGCCTCCATTCTAAAAACTTGTTCCGAAGGGGAACGGAATAAATACGCAGGTATAGGGGCCACCGTTTTCTTTACGGCGGTCATGGCCTTTATCGCCAGTGCCTATGCCCTTTATACGGTATTTGACAATGTTTATACCTCCATTTTCTTTGGAATCATCTGGGGCCTTCTAATTTTCAACCTCGATCGCTTTATTGTATCCACCATCAAAAAAAGAAACAGTTTCAGTGGTGAACTATTACAGGCCAGTCCGCGGATCGTTCTGGCAATCATCATTGCCGTGGTCATCTCCAAGCCATTGGAGATGAAGATATTCGAAAAGGAAATCAATCAAGTGCTTTTGGAACAGAAGAACGAGCTCACCCTGGCCAATAAACAGCAACTTGCACAACAATACACGCCATCAGTAGAAAAATTGAAGCAGGACATTACCGCTTTAAAAGGTGAAATGGCCACCAAAGAAGCGGAGACCAATGCCCTTTACGACACTTATATCTCCGAGGCCGAGGGAAGGGCGGGCACCATGCTTTTGGGAAAGGGACCAGTGTATGCTGAAAAAAGGGAAAAACATGATGCCGCTTTGGCTGAGCTCAAACAACTCAAAGAAACCAACGCCGAAAAAATAACCGGTATTGAATCACAAATCACTGCCCTGAATACCGAATATGCCGAAGTTGTCAAAAATTCACAACCTATCATCGATGGTTTTGACGGACTCATGGCCCGAATAAATGCCTTGGGCGAGCTGCCCTGGTTTCCATCGTTTTTTATCTTTCTATTGTTCATGGCCATCGAAACCTCCCCGATCATCGCCAAACTTTTGGCCCCTAAAGGGGAATACGACCTAAAGCTCGAAGACGAGGAAACAACTATCCAGACATGGGTGACCCAAAAGGTTCGGCAACGAGAACAGATTCTGGCCACCGATACTACTTTAAATGAAAAAATCTATGGTGAAATCGCCGAAGAAGAAGCAGTTTATGCCTATAAGAAGCAAAAAGCAGAGGAACTCATGAGACTCCAAGCCGATGCTTTTCACGATCTGCAAGTGAAGCATTTATCGTAAGGTTGAAATGGAAATTACTTTAATTTAAATTCGGGATTATAGATCAAACCGATGATATTCCCCCATGGATCTTTCACAGAGGCCACCATCAATGCTCCCCCCACATTGGTCGGTTTTTCATGCGAAGTTGCCCCTAAAGAGATTAGGTGCTCGTATTCTTCATGGATCTTATTTACACCCCATAGGGCCATGACACTTTCAGGTTTTTCATTCGTAGGATTTTCCTCAGGCTGCAAACCTAGCTCATATCCCCCTATATTGAACCCGACATAAAAAGGTTCATTAAAATACGGAGCCTTTCCAAAGGCCTGGGTATACCATTCGGTCGCTTTTACGATATCCCCCACTTTATAAATGGCGGTTCTAAGTCCTAACATGTATAGATTGTAATTAAGTTAAATTATCAGAGTTTTGCTGGATCCAAAACAAGGTACATTACCGTTTTACGGTTCCAAGTATACACTATATGCACCAGATTATCCGGAGCCTGAATAACGGTAGGATAAGAATACTCTTCCCCTTCTTGATCCATCGATTCCAGTAGGGGCTGTAGATCTAATTTACGTTCCCAATGGGTCCCATCTTTTGAGAGGGCAAGGCTTAGCGGTACCCTATTACCCCAATCCTTTCCGACCGGATTGTAAACAAGAAGCTGCCGCCCATCATTTAGCGTTGTGCCGTCGATGCCAGAATTTGGATTGGGAAGGACCGTCGCCGACATAGGGCTCCAGGACTTGCCACCATCTTCCGACCAATTTTGGGCGACCACTCCGTTGCTTGTACGGCTCAACAATTGCAATTTTTTATTTCCATAATCCAATACGACCGGCTGTATGGCACCAAATTCTTTCGCATCGTTAAGCGGCCCGCTCTTTGTCCAGGTGTGGCCCTGATCATTACTTTGTTCTAAATGTATGTTCCAGCCTTCCGTTTCGCTCTCGGTACTGGACGGGGATAGTATGGTGCCATCAATTAATTGGATGGGTTGATTTTTAATGGGCCCTAAAATTCCCGACGGCAATTCTAT
>JBBKWR010000072.1:0-4538 GCA_037969055.1 Flavobacteriaceae bacterium
AGCATTAGGTTGGTTGTGTTCATTTCCCCAAGAAAATTCGTCAAAATCGCTCCGATAAGTATGGGCAACTGTGCCAATACGGCCCAACGGGTCAATAATCCGATCACGATCAAAAATCCCCCAACAAAATGGGCTGGTGCAATATAGTGCAAAATCAACATACCCCCTGGCCAATGCTCAAAGGGCTTGGTGATTTGGGTCATTTCGGCTTGGTTCGACATAAATTCGACTCCTTTTATAAACAGAAAAACACCTAAGGCGACCCTTAGGATGTCGAGCGTATAATACGTATGGGCATTCGCCCATTTGTTCAAGGATTTAATGGTGGCCATGAGAAGTTATTTATGGTTTGTACCACCTTAAGGTACTCATATTAAGTGGTATAAAAAATAATATATATTAAAAAATCTTTTGAGTATTGACGCGGAATACTATCTTGAGAGAACGATTTTGAAGTTACAAAGTTGCGAATTGGACGATTCTTGTTATGTTAATAAAAGGCGTTAATATTTATTAAAATTCAAAAGATATTTCCAGATACGGTTTGGAGACATTATTGGCTTGTAGCACAACGAACAAGTACTTGATGCCATCACAATTTATATCATGTGTACCGTATAAAATCCATAAAACCGGTCGGATTTCGCAATCATATTTAAATTGAAAGATATAAAGTTTCGCTTAGTCTAAGGCATATGCAATAATATAATCCCCCAGTTTGGTGCCCAACTTTCCATGGCCCCCAGCTGCGATGACCACATATTGTTTTCCATCTACTTGATAGCTCATTGGGGTTGCTTGTCCGCCAGCGGGAAGGGGCGATGCCCATAGGATTTCTCCGGTTTCTGTATTAAAGGCACGAAGGTACCCGTCCATGGATGCGGCGATAAATACCAAGCCTCCCGCAGTTGTAATAGCGCCTCCCAGACTAAGGGAGCCCCATTTTGGGGCATCGGGATATTTTGCAGGGTCCATCATCATCCCTAAGGGAACCTCCCATTTCAACTGGCCACTTTTCATGTCCACCGCCGCCAAGGTACCCCAAGGGGGCTGGGTTTGCATCAAAAAACCGCCATCCGGTGCAATCATAAACAGATAGTCCCTAGACATTATGTAGGGGGTGCCTTCCTGCCTGCCAATTTCTGCCCTTGGTTTTTTTTCATTGATGGACTTTGGACTATTCCTAGATCTTGGATGCAATTGTATTACGGCTCCAAGGCGATTGGTATTGGTGACCAAAAGGTTTCTTCCTGGATCAAAGCTGGCCCCGCTCCAGTTCATGCCCCCAACATTGCTAGGGGTCACCATGGTTCCCTGAAGACTTGGAGGTGTAAAAATCCCTTGATTGATGAGCCCGCCAATTCTCTCTTTTGCCAACTGCAAAGCCTCCGGGTTTGGACCCCACGCTTGGTCAACCGTTACCTCCCTTAAGCCAAACGTCGGGAGGACGGTAGGGAAAGGCTGGGTAGTCGAGCTTTGTTCTCCTGGAATCTCAGATTGTGGTACCGCCTTTTCTTCGATAGGAAAAATTGGTTCCCCTGTTTCCCTGTCAAACACAAAAATATGCCCCATTTTAGATACGACCAGAACCGATGGAATTTCGATACCCCCTTTACTGATGTTTAGAAGCAGGGGCTGCGCTGGCAGGTCGTAATCCCAAAGATCGTGATGCACGGTTTGAAAATGCCAAACCACTTCCCCGGTAGATGCCCTGATGGCCACTAGTGAATTACCATAAAGGTTATCACCAATTCGTTCCCCACCGTAATAATCTGGACTGGGGGAGGAGGTGGGTACAAATACAAGGTCTCGTTCCAAATCTACCGATAATGGCGCCCAAGCATTGGCTGCCCCAGTTTGGTGTGCTTTTGGTCCTTTCCAAGTATCATACGCTGCATCTGCAGGTTTTCTTGGAATCGGATCCCAAGACCATACCAATTGGCCAGTTTTGGCATTAAATGCCCGGACCACCCCAGCGGGATAATCAAAACGCTGGTTATCGCCCATCGTAGATCCAGTTATAATAAGATCATTGATAATGGCCGGGGGCGAAGTGACCTGTATGCGCCCCACGCCATCCGTTAGATCGATAGTACCCATCTTTCCAAATGCAGCGACTGGTTCGCCCGATTTTGAATCCAAAGCGATCAATCGCCCATCAATCGTAGCGGCAATAATTCGCATATAACCAGGGTTACCAGGTTGCAATTCGGAATTGATCCATTTGGAAACCCCCCTTGAAGTAATTTCTGAATAACCATCTTGAAGGTTTACTTTGGGATCATAGGTCCATAATTCTCTGCCGGTCACTGCATCGATTGCAATAATTCTATTGGTGGGCGTACTGAAATAGAGTACGTTATCTACCATTATCGGAGTGGCTTCAAATGCTGCTTTTGACGCCACCTCGGTTCCTTCGTAAGTGGCCAATTCTCCGCTTTGGTAGATCCATGCCTGTTTAAGCCGGTCTACATTCGATGTATTGATCTGGTCCAAGGGGGAGTAGCTGAGTCCGCCTGGATCATTCCCATAATTAACCCACTGGCCTGAAGTAAAGAAATTTGCTTCTTGCTGTGACTGGTTCCGTGGTATTTCTTGGGCAATTCCAATGCTACAGCCAATAATTGACCAAAGCATAAAAATATTATATTTCATAGGACCCGGATATTAGGACGGATGTTTTAATCCAAAAAGTATTTGACTTCAGGCATGCCATTTTATGTCGAGTTCATTTTCATTCCAATTCTTGCCATACCCTTTCGATCAGGGCCTTCGTTGCCTTTATGCCCTCCGGTTCGGCCATATTTTCCCCTTCGAACTCAACGCCAATATGGCCCTCAAATTTGGAATTTTTAACCAATCGCAACATTTTTTTATAATCGATGATGGTCTCATTTCCAGCGGCATCAAAGGCGTAGGATTTGGCGCTGACCCCTTTGGCATAGGGTAAGAATTCTGATATGCCCTGATAGCGGTCATACACTTCATTGCATCTGTTATTTTGGGTGCTTCCCCATTCGGCATTTAGGCACCAATTGCCAAAATCGGGCAAGGTTCCTAAATAGGGATTGCCTACTGACTCAAGGATACTGACTATGAATTTACCATCGGAAGTATGCAAACCATGATTTTCTACCAATACATTCATTTTAATTTGCTGCCCATATGCTGCCAAATTGCCCAATCCATCGATCAAGGCGGTATGCAGTTCCCGTTTGGTGCCTTTTCCAAAGGCATTGACACGAATGGAATGACACCCCAACATCTTGGCGGCATCGATCCACTTAAAATGGTTCTCCACAGCCTTTTTTCGCTCTGCTTCATTCGGATTACCCAATTCCCCCTCGTTATCAACCATGATCAATAGGCTTTTAACGCCCTCATCATCGGCCCGTTTTTTCATCTGTTTCCAAAATTTGGCATCGGTCGCATGGTCGACGTAAAACTGGTTCACATATTCGATTGCACCAATACCATAGTTTTGTTTTGCGATTTTTGCAAAGTCGACTGCTTTGACCGTGCCTTTTTCCAGGGCCCTATGCATAGACCATTGGGCCAATGAAATTTTGGGTTCAGCCATAGGGGATTCATTAAAAAAAGATTGGGCTGCAAAGGCTGGGAGCGATGTTATAGCCGCAGTGCCTAGCACTGTTTTTTTTACGAAAGATCTTCTGGTATCCATTTTTAGTCACAATTGCCTTTCCAAAGTACCGTATTTTGATGAATAAAGCAATACCCATTGACCTTTACCTTTGCTGCTTTATGGTTATATTCACTTAACAATAATAGTAAGTAAATAACACAGACAAAATGAAAGTTTTATTTATAGGGGGCACAGGAAATATCAGTACACCCGCAAGTCGTTTGGCCTTGGCAAGTGGGATTGACCTCTACCATCTCAATAGGGGCCTGAACAAGATTGAAATTCCTGGCGTAAAAACTATTTTAGGGGATATCAATAAACGAGCAGATCTACTGGAACTTAAGAAGCACGAGTGGGACGTAGTCGTCAACTGGATCGCTTTTACACCAGAGGACGTGGAGCGGGACCTCCAATTGTTCAAGGGAAGAACCAAGCAGTATATTTTTATAAGCTCGGCTTCTTGTTACCAAACCCCCTTGGGCTATCCGATAATCACCGAATCTACCCCCTTATGCAATAATTTGTGGGACTATTCAAACCTAAAGATCCAATGTGAGGATCGTTTGATGCAGGCCTATCGGGAAGAAGGGTTCCCCATCACCATTGTGCGTCCTTCCCTTACCTATGATACGGTCATACCTATTGCCATTGGGGGATTCAAGGAATATACCACGGCAGACAGGATTTTAAAAGGAAAGGAAATTATCGTACATGGCGACGGGACTTCATTATGGACGGTGACCCATGCCGACGATTTTGCAAAAGGTTTTGTGGGCCTATTGGGACTCACAACGGCCATTGGGCATGCCTTTCACATTACTTCGGATGAAATATTGAGTTGGAACATGATTTACAAAATATTGGCGGATGGTTTGGGACGTGAGGCCAAGATAGT
>JBBKWR010000073.1:0-22383 GCA_037969055.1 Flavobacteriaceae bacterium
AGCGGATAAGTTCACACCCTTTTTTGAGCCTGAGTCCCCAGCGAGTAAATTGTACCTTATAGAACTTTGGGAAGACAATGACAAATATTTATGGGGACATAATACCTCCGAAATAATTAAAATCAATAAGGCGACAAAAGAAATCAACATTTATGCCGATAACTATGGCATACAGGAGAACAGTGTTATCCCCCTCGGAATTTATAAGAATGCTAAAGGTCAGTTCTTGCTAAATCATCAAAATGGTTATTTCGCTTTTTATCCTGAGGAACTTGCCGTTAGTGATCATCCATTGAATATAATTATTACCGATTTGTTTATCAACACAGTTCCTGTTAAGTCGGGAAAAGAAAGTCTTTTAGAAAGGCCAATTGAAGAAATTGATGAATTGGATCTAGCCTTTAATCAGAATAATATCGCCTTTAACTTTGCCGCCATAGATTATCGTTCCCCGGAAACCATTACATATTATACAATGCTGGAAGGGTATGACGATTCATGGCAGGATGCTACGCTTGAAAATAAAGCACATTACTTTAACCTTCCTGTGGGCAAGTTTGATTATAAAATAAAAGCCTATAACAAAGATGGCTCCATGGGCGTGAAATTACTGACCATAAACATTCATCCACCTTGGTGGCAGACAGGCCAGGCCTATGCCGGATATTTTTTGCTGTTTGTTATGATTGTTTGGGGCTTTTCAAAAATTAGAACAAGGAGTTTACAACGCCAGAACTTACTGTTGGAGGTTAAGGTGAACCAACGTACGGATGCCCTTAATAAATCGCTGGTTGAACTAAAAGAAACCCAGACACAACTCATCCACTCAGAAAAAATGGCGAGTCTGGGCGAGCTTACCGCAGGCATCGCCCATGAGATCCAAAACCCATTGAACTTCGTCAACAACTTCTCGGAGGTGAGCAACGAGCTGATCATAGAAATGACCGAGGAAATGGAAAAAGGGGACATACAGGAAGCCAAAGCCATAGCTGATGATGTAAAGCAGAATCTTGAGAAAATACTACACCATGGCAAACGGGCCGATGCGATCGTAAAAGGGATGCTGCAGCACAGCCGGAGCAGCAGTGGCATAAAGGAACCCACCGATATCAATGCACTCTGCGACGAATACCTGCGATTGGCCTATCATGGGCTGCGCGCGAAAGACAAGGAGTTCAATGCGACCATGAAGACCGATTTTGATCCTTTGATCGGAAACGTCAATGTCATTCCCCAAGATATAGGCAGGGTGATCCTGAATTTGATCACCAATGCTTTTTATGCAGTAAAGGAGAGGTCCTACTTCGCTAATTCATCGGCGGATTTAAAATATGAGCCGACTGTGACGGTGACCACAAAAAAAGAAGCTAATCAAGTTTTAATTGCGGTAAAAGACAACGGTAACGGTATCCCGAAGCACGTAATCGACAAAATTTTTCAGCCATTCTTCACCACCAAGCCAACCGGTCAGGGCACGGGATTGGGATTGAGCATGAGCTATGATATCGTAAAGGCACATGGGGGGGAGCTGAAGGTGGAGACCTCAGAAGGACTAGGTACCGAGTTTATAATTCGCTTACGCGCCATATAATCTGCAGATCAAGTACTATCCGTATTTTAAAAATTAGTAAATTTATGTAAATGTGCACGCATGAAAACACTTCCTTTTTGCGGCCTGCTGTTTATTGTACTAATTACCCTTGTAACTTTTAATGGTCATTCCCAATCTGGCTTTACTACGGTACCCCCACCCCCAGGATCATCGGGTTGGTTTAAATTTGGCACGCAGGATCCCGATGGCTATATGTGGTTTGGATCTAATGGGGTTCACCGCTTTGATGGCTATTCCTACACTTCCTATTATAACGATCCCCAGGACAGCACTACCCTGGCCTATAACCGGATCCAGGCCATTTATGCGGACCGGAAAGGGATTGTTTGGGTGGGAACCAATGGAGGGGGCCTGGACCGATTGGATCCGAAAACCGGCATATTTACACATTTCCGGAACGAGCCCGACGATCCAAGAAGCCTTAGTAACGATTTCGTATCCATTATCCTGGAAGATAGCGTAGGAAAAATCTGGGTAGGCACAGAAGGTGGGGGCCTGAACCGTCTGGATCCGGAAACTGGCATTTTTACGCATTTCCGGCATGACACAAACGACCCTACTAGTCTGAGCAATGACGAGGTTAGGGCCTTGTATGAAGACCGGGAGGGGACCCTTTGGATAGGCACCGGCTTTCCGAGGACTCATGATGAAATAAGTAAAGGCGGTGGCTTGAATCGCTATAACCCGTCCGAGAACAATTTCACCCGATATGTACATGACCCCAATGATCCGACCAGTTTATTGGATAACCGTATCTGGACCATATATGAGGACAGTAAAGGCACATTTTGGATAGGTACCGCTGGCGATGGCCTGCATAGCATGGACCGTAAAAAAGGAAGTTTTAAAAGACACCTGTACAATGCAACTGACCCGAATGCTTTGAGCAGACCCCCTATAAGAAATGCCCAAACCTGGGTAGAAGATATAATCATTTTTGTCAATGAGGATACCAATGGGAACCTTTGGATAGGAACCTTCTTCGGTGGCATAAACCGCTATGATCCTAAAAGAGGACAAATGACACACTATGCTTCCCTAATGGGTAACTCGACCGATAAAAACAAGATTACGCAATTAACCTGGGGTGCTGCATCGAGGGATGGAGTACTTTGGGTGGCAGGGGCTGAAGGCCTTTTTAGAATAGACCCGGAGCACCAAATAATACCACATTATGACATCGGCACTCCCGTCACCAGCATATTTCAAGAAGGTAATGGGAAACTGTGGTTGGGCACCCTCGATGGGCTTGTGGTTGTAGACTCTTCTGGAAATACCAAAAAATGGTACACCCGGGATCTCTCAGACACGACAAGCTTAAGTAATAATATGATATTTTCTATAGTTCAGGATAGTGATTATAACCTATGGATTGGAACAGATATTGGTCTAAATCGGTTCGACCCAAAATCCCAAAAATTCAAACGATATTTTCCACGTCCTACCAATAACATTACTATTTATGAACCACGTAATCGCATTTATTCCATTAATGAAAATAAGGACGGATCCTTCTGGCTGGGAACAAGTTCTACCTTGAGCCTGATGAACAGGAAGAGAGGCTCCTACACCCATTACGGGCTTACCCAAAGCGAACCGGATTCCTTATATTATGACACATTTATAAAGGAAGATAAGGCTGGGTATCTATGGATTGGAAGTAGTGTAGGATTAAAACGGTTTGAAAAAACTACCCGAACCTTTATATCCTATCTTTCGGGACTCGATATACCAAGCATTTTTGAATCTACTGATGCGGTTTTGTGGGTCGGTACGAACAGGGGCCTGTATTATTTTGATCCTCCTAAAGATAGCTTTGAGCCTTTTACAGACCAGGGGGCAGGGCTGACTGGAAACATTAGCGTCTTCCATATTCAGGAAGATGACCAGCAATCGTTATGGGTCAATACCAGTATGGGCCTTTTCAGGCTGGGAAAAAATCGCAAGGATGTTCGTTTTTATGGTAAGGAACATGGGTTGATCCCATCATTAGTTGGCCGTCAATATGGTAGTTTTAAAGGCCTTGATGGTGAACTTTATTTCGCCGATCGTTTGGGTAATGGATATTACGCTTTTTATCCACAGCAGCTCAAGGGAAATGGGACAGCCCCGCAATTACTTATTACTGAATTCAGAGTCGGAGATCTACCGGTTATCCCTGGTAAAGGGAGTCCGTTGAATCTTCCAGTTTCAGAAACGGATGAGATCAAACTTACCTATAACCAGAATGTTTTTTCCTTCGATTTCGTTGGGATTCATTACAGTAATCCGGAAGGCAACCAAAATCTTTTTATGTTGGAAAATCTGGACAATGACTGGCGGAAAGCGGGAGAAGAAAGAACGGCCCAATACTATAATATACCACCAGGCAATTATATTTTTCGGGTGAAAGCGGCAAGTGCCAATGGGGTTTGGGCGGAGAAATCCATTGTCGTAATAATTGCACCCCCCTGGTGGCGCACCTGGTGGGCTTATTTCCTATACGGTATACTATTAGTATCCGCTATATATGCAACCCATAAATTTCAGAAAGCTAAGGTGCTTCGCAAGGAACGGGAAAGAACCAAAGACAGGGAATTATCTCAAGCCAAAGAAATTGAAAAAGCCTATACCTATTTAAAGGCCACCCAGGCCCAATTGATCCAATCCGAAAAAATGGCCAGTCTGGGAGAACTTACTGCAGGAATCGCGCATGAGATCCAAAACCCTTTGAATTTCGTCAATAATTTCTCCGACGTGAGCAACGAACTGATCGATGAAATGAACGTGGAAATGGAAAAAGGCGACCTAGAGGAGGCGAAAGTACTGGCGGCCGATATAAAGCAAAATCTGGAAAAGATCAACCATCATGGCAAACGGGCCGATGCCATCGTCAAAGGCATGCTGCAGCACAGTCGAACCAGTAGTGGTGTAAAAGAACCCACAGACATCAATGCTTTGGCCGATGAATATTTAAGATTGGCCTACCATGGCCTCAGGGCCAAGGACAAGGGTTTTAATGCCACCATGAAGACCGAATTCGATACAACAATCGGTGTTATAAATGTCGTTCCCCAAGACATCGGAAGGGTTATTTTGAATTTGATTACCAATGCTTTTTATGCAGTAAATGAGAGGTCCTCCTTCGCTAATTCATCGGAGGATAAAAAATATGAACCAACGGTTTGGGTAAGCACCAAAAAGGACAAGGACCAGATTACGATCAGTGTCAGGGACAACGGTAATGGAATTCCCGAAAAAGTGATAAATAAAATATTCCTGCCTTTCTTCACCACCAAACCTACAGGACAGGGCACAGGACTGGGCCTAAGCATGAGCTATGATATTGTAAAGGCACATGGAGGAGAATTGAAGGTGGAAACAAAGGAGGGAGAAGGGTCTAAGTTTATCATTCAATTAGCATTTGTTTAAAAAAGTATATGAAACATATATTATCATCTTGCTTTCTGTTGTTGTCAATCACATGCATGGCTCAAAACTTTCCAAAAAAATATGTGGATAGTTTAACGGCCATTGCTTTGTCCAAAAAAAGCACCCAACCTTTAGTACTTAATCGGGACAGCGTTCTTCAATTAATGTGGCAATCGCAATCATCGGCAGACAGGATAGCCATGTTTTTTGACATTCTACTTAACTCTGATGTGCTTACACCAGAGCAATCCCTTTATTACCACCAGCTTGTTATAGAAAAAGCTCATAAACTGGGAGACAAAGTACTTGAAGCTTCTGTGCAGGCTGAATTGGGTTACATTATTTCAAGAAACGGAAATACAGCGAAAGGGCTGAAAATGCTTTATGAGTCTTTGGAGATGGCAGAAGCCACTGGCAATGCACAGGCAATAGGCATAGCCTATAATAGTTTGGGAAGCAGTTATCCAAACAATTTACAAATGTCACGGGATTATATGTCAAAAGCATTAGCATATTCCCGAAAAGGTAATGATTACTTATTTACTTGTTTTAATCTGTTGAATTTGGGCCGCATGTACATGCAAGAACAAAAAAGAGATTCGGCAATGACTCTTTTTCTAGAATCTTATCGGTTGTCCGTAGAAAAAAATATTGAACGCCTAATGCCGTTAGGACTTTTACAATTAAGCCAATTGGATGTTAAAGCAAATAGATTACACTATTACCGTCAGGCAAGCCTGATGCCTATAGCTATTCGAAATAATGAAGTGAAATTCTGGATCGCAACCTACGTTTCCAGATACTATATGCAAGAGAAAAAAATGGATTCTGCTTTCTACTTTGCTTCCCAGGTTTATAATAATGCAAATAAAACAAATTTAACCGAGCAGTTAAATGCGCTTGCTTTAATGGGTGAATATTATCGGGCTTTACCCAACACAGACAGTACATTAACTTACTTAGAACGCTATTATACTTTAAAAGACAGCCTTTATGGAGACAAAGTGGTGGAACAGGCACAGATCATGGCCTATAATGACATGATGCGGCAAAAGGAATTAGTAGCAGAGAATGCGGCTTTTCTAACCCGGATGATATTATATTTTTTAAGTGCCGTAGCCATTTTTTTGATGGCGCTGGCTTTTATTTTTTGGCGTAGCAAAAGAAAGGAACAACAAGCGAAAAGATTAGTACAACAACAAAAAGATCAACTGGAGCAAACACTGGACAAACTAAAAGCCACACAATCCCAACTCATCCAATCGGAGAAGATGGCAAGTATTGGAGAACTTACAGCCGGTATTGCGCACGAAATTCAGAACCCGTTAAATTTTGTTAATAACTTTAGTGAAGTGAGTAATGAAATGATCAAAGAGTTTCTAGGCACGAGGCATAAGACAAAAGATCAAAGCGCTACCTCAGAGGAAGATGAAGTTCTTAATGACATTGCGCAAAATCTTGAAAAAATAAATCACCATGGCAAACGTGCAGCGGATATAGTAAAAGGAATGCTACAACATAGTCGTGTGGGGTCGGGTAAAAAAGAACCAACGGATATCAATGCTTTGTGTGATGAATACTTACGATTAGCGTATCATGGTTTACGCGCCAAAGACAAATCATTCAACGCCAAGATTGAAACAGATTTTGATGAATCCCTTGAAAAGATCAATGTGATTCCACAAGATATCGGTAGGGTCATCCTGAATTTGATCAACAATGCTTTTTATGCAGTGAATGAGAGGTCCTCCCTCGCCAAGGCTTCGGAGGATTTAAAATATGAGCCGACAGTGACGGTAGCCACCAAAAAGACAATGGACAAAATTGCCATTAGTGTAAAAGACAACGGCAATGGCATCCCCGACAAAGTGAAAGACAAAATCTTCCAACCCTTCTTTACCACCAAACCCACCGGGGAAGGAACGGGTTTGGGACTAAGCATGAGCTATGATATCGTAAAAGCACATGGTGGGGAATTGCAAGTGGAGACGAAAGAAGGTGCAGGATCGGAATTTATTATTGTATTAAATGCATAGGATTATGATGATAAAAAAAAATTTGCATATCATTTTTTTAATCGGATTGCATTCTGTTTGCTTAACACAAAACAAGCCAAATAACGATTCCACAGGAAGTAAAAAAATCAATACCCTTATGCAGCAGCTTTTCCAGGCAAAAGATGACTCTAGCCGGATAATTGCCTTTGAGGAACTCGGGTTCTTTTACGCACGAGTGAATGTTGATTCTTCTTTAAATTATTACAATACAGGACTCAGCTTGGTCAGACAAAAGTCGTATGTCTGGGGCGAAGCAAGACTATTAGCAGGCCTCAGCGGTTTAATGGAGCACCAGGGCAAATATGCAGAAGCATTCGAACTGCTTTTTAAGTCGCTTAAAATTGCAGAGGAAAATAATCTTGCATACGATATTGCAAGGGCCAACCGCCGTATCGGTGGTATATATGCTGAACTCCAGAATTATCCAAAAGCCAAAGCCTACCTTTTAAAAGCGTTACATACAGATGAAGCAAGTAAATACCTAGACAAAGTTGCTATAGACCGTTATGCGTTAGCTGATTCTTACGAGAAAATAAACAAACTGGATTCAGCAGCTTTCTATATAAACCTCGCCTTAAAACAAAAAGATCTTTTGCCATCTTTATTGCAGTATGTATTCGCAATAGACGGGCATATAAAGGTGAAGAACAAAAATTATGACGAAGCTGCCACCAGTTACAACAAAGGGTTAGAAGTGGCGCAAAACTATGGTGATTTTGTAGGTTCTTCCGAATTATGTGCAGATTTTGCTGAGTTATACATAAAACGTAACCTGCGAGATTCTGCGAATTTTTATGCTTTAAAAGGATTTAACTATGGGCAAGAAATATCATTTAGAAAAGGGATCATGCGCAACGGCTATCTGCTTGCTGAGTTGTACGATTCGGTTCAACCTGCTATGGCACTTAAATATTATAAACTTGCAAGTACAGCAAAAGATTCCTTATTCGGGGTAAATAATTTTAAGACCATTCAAGACCTTGTAGCAAGAGAAGATGTAAGACACAAAGAGCTGGAAGATGCAAAAACTGCCTACCGCAATAAGCTAAGCTTATCTGGCCTTTTAACCGGCCTAGCCGTGCTTCTGATTGTTACGTTGTTACTATACCGCAATAACAGGCACAAACAAAAAATTAATAGACAGTTGGAACAACAAAAAGAAACATTACAAAATACTTTATCCGAATTAAAATCTACACAGGCCCAACTCATCCAATCCGAAAAAATGGCGTCACTGGGGCAACTAACAGCTGGTATTGCCCACGAGATCCAGAACCCATTGAACTTCGTCAACAATTTCTCCGAAGTGAATAAAGAACTGATTGCAGAGATGCAGGATGAAATGGAGAAGGGTAATTATTCCGAAGCCAAAGCATTGGCCAAAGATGTAATAGACAATGAAGAAAAAATAAACCACCACGGCAAACGGGCCGACGCCATCGTAAAAGGGATGCTGCAGCACAGCCGGAGCAGTAGCGGGGTTAAGGAACCCACGGACATCAATGCCTTGGCCGATGAATATTTAAGATTGGCCTATCATGGGCTGCGGGCCAAAGACAAAACATTCAATGCTACTATGGAAACTGATTTTGATGATTCCATAGGAAAAATTAACATCGTCCCACAGGATATGGGCCAGGTGATCTTGAATTTGATTACCAATGCTTTCTATGCGGTAAATGAGAGGTCCTCCTTCGCCAAGGCTTCGGAGGACAAGTATGAACCTACAGTGACGGTGACCACCAAAAAGACAATGGACAAAATTGCTATTAGTGTGAAGGACAATGGCAACGGAATCCCTAAAAACGTAAAAGACAAGATCTTCCAACCCTTTTTTACCACCAAACCTACAGGACAGGGTACGGGACTGGGATTATCCTTATCTTATGATATCGTAAAGGCACATGATGGAGAAATAACGGTGGAAACAAAGGAAAACGAAGGATCAGCATTCATTATTTATTTGCCCTTGTAAATTAAAATATTTTACCAAATGACGAAAAGCAAAATAGCGATATCACTATGTCTATTCATCATTAACACAATCGTCGCACAAAACCAACATATTGTCGATAGTTTAAAAACGATAATAAATCTGCAAAAACAAGATACCATTCAAGTGAACGCCTTGGTTTATTTAAGCAGACAACAAACACAGATTGATTCTGCTTTCAACTATGTACAGCAAGGATTATTGCTGGCGCAAAAAATAAATTACAGGAAGGGGGAAGCAGATTGTTATCTTCAAATTGCAGGCATAAATTCAAATTTTTTAAATGATTATAGTACAGGTATACAAAATTTATTTGATGCCCTGAAGATTTACAATGAAATTAATTATACCACTGGTGTTGCTGAAACGCATTTACAACTGCAGGGTTTGTACAGGGATATTGGAGATTACAAAAACGCTTTAATGAATGCCTTTGCCGGCCAACAAATAGCAGAATCCACTAATGCTTCGGGCAGGGTCTTTTCCTTCGGGGGCCACCGGCTAAGTCCATTATTTTATGCTGAAATTGCCCAAACATATATACTAATGAAGCAATTGGATTCAGCAGAATTTTATATTCAAAAATCAATAGATCAAAATGAACTTTTTAAAGGGTCAAAATGGAATTTTCCAATATACATGCTTGGGACCATACAAAACCAGAAAGGGGATTATAAGCTTGCATTAGCTACTTTTCGCTCGGCAATTCCGCTGGCAATACAAAATGAATTTTTCCAAGATACTTTGCAGATATACAGTGGTATGTCAACCTTATTTAAAAACACTAAAGAATTGGATTCTGCTATTTATTACGCCAAAATGGTTAACGAATCTTCAAATCCCGAAAGAGAAAATCATTATTGGCTCAATGCGATAAATAACATTGCACAATCATATAAACTTAAAGGAAATATTGACAGTGTACTTAAATACACTGAATATTTTCATCATGTAAAAGACAGTATTTTCAGCAGGGATAAAGATCGTGCGGTGCAGCATATTGGTTTTAACGAAAAATTAAAACAGCAGGCAATTATTGCTGCACAGGCCAAATATAAAAGCCGCTTACAACTTTATGTATCCATTGCTGGACTACTTGTTCTATTGTTGATTATTGGGATATTGTGGCGTAACACTCTGGAAAAACAAAAGGCCAAACTTAAAATCGAAAAAGCATATACTGAATTAAAACAAGCGCAGACCCAACTCATCCAATCCGAAAAAATGGCGTCACTGGGGCAACTAACATCTGGTATCGCCCATGAGATCCAGAATCCCTTGAACTTCGTCAATAATTTCTCTGAACTGAATACCGAATTACTGGTAGAATTGGATGAAGAAGCGACAAAAGGGAATTTTTCGGAAGTGAAAGATTTGGCCAAGAATATTAAGGCAAATGAAGAAAAGATCAGCCACCACGGCAAACGGGCCGACGCCATCGTCAAGGGCATGCTGCAGCACAGCCGGAGCAGTAGCGGGGTTAAGGAACCCACGGACATCAATGCACTCTGCGACGAATACCTGCGCTTGGCCTATCATGGGCTGCGGGCCAAAGACAAGGGTTTTAATGCGACTATAAAGACCGACTTAGACCCTACGATTGGCAAAGTCAATGTTGTTCCCCAGGACATGGGAAGGGTAATTTTAAATTTGATCACGAATGCCTTTTATGCGGTAAATGAGAGGCCCGCCTTCGCAAATCCATCCAACGAAGCCTCGGCGAAGTTGGGAGCTTCGGAGGATTTAAAATATGAACCGACGGTTTGGGTCAGCACCAAAAAGAATAAGGGCCAGATCACCATCAGCGTCAGGGACAACGGTAATGGCATCCCCGAAAACGTAAAAGAAAAGATATTCCAACCTTTTTTCACTACAAAGCCTACGGGGCAGGGTACGGGACTGGGATTATCCTTATCTTATGATATCGTAAAGGCGCATGGGGGGGTGTTGAAAGTGGAAACTGAAGAAAATATAGGAACAACATTCACTATCTTGATACCGGATGCATAGTTTGGCTAGGAAAGAACAAGAAATAATCAACAACACTTAAAAACCAACCGCTTATGAAAATCTTGGTCGTCGACGACGAAAGGGACGTACAATTATTGTTTCAGCAACGCTTTAGAAAAGAGATTAAAAATGGTGACCTCCATTTTGTGTTCGCCTTTTCGGGCGAAGAGGCACTTGAAACACTACGGAAAATGGAACATAAGGCCGTATTGATCCTGTCCGACATCAACATGCCCGGCATGAGCGGCTTGGAACTCTTGGAAAAAATACGGAAAGATTATGACAAGCCTCCCCCATTGGTCATGATGATTACCGCCTATGGCGACCAGAACAACCGCGATACCGCCGCGCGCTTGGGCGCAGATGATTTTTTGACCAAACCTTTGGATTTTACCCTTTTAAAAGATAAACTATCAACGCTGACCTAATGGCAAAAATACTGGTAGTCGACGATGAGACCGATTTGGAAGTCCTCATCAAACAGAAGTTCCGGAAGCAAATTCGGCAAAACGAGTACGAGTTTACGTTTGCGATCAATGGGAAGGATGCACTTGAGAAACTCCTAGCCGATCCCAATATGGACCTGGTTTTGAGCGACATCAATATGCCTGAAATGGATGGACTGACCTTGCTTACAAAACTCAGCGAATTGAACCCGCTACTTAAATCGGTCATCGTGTCGGCCTATGGCGATATGGCAAATATTCGCACCGCCATGAATCGGGGGGCCTTCGATTTTATTACAAAACCTATAGATTTTGAGGACCTCACGATAACCATGGAAAAAACGCTCAAACATGCAAATCAACTCAAGGAAACCCTAAAGGCGATCAAAGAGAACAATATCCTAAAGATGTATGTAGACGAAAACGTCCTCAACTTTATGGGCAGCCAGGAATACGAATCCACCATCATGGCGAACGAGAGTATCGAAGCCACCGTGATGTTCATCGACGTGTGTGAATTTACCGCCATTAGTGAAACAACACCGGCCGATATTGTCGTAAAGATGCTCAACACCTATTTCGACGTAATGGTAAAAGAGATCATCGCCCAAGAAGGCCATGTGGATAAATTCATAGGAGACGCCATCATGGCCGTATTTCGCGGGGAATATCATATTGACCGCGCCATCGATGCCGCATTGGCGATCCGCCAACAAATAAATAATCTTCCGGTAGCGGAAGGAACGAAAAATTTTCAGCCCAAAGTCTCCATCGGTATCAAAAGTGGGGAAATGGTCTCGGGAAACATTGGATCTTCCAGCTTAAGGCGCCTCGATTATACGGTCATCGGCGACACCGTAAATACGGCCGCTCGCCTCCAGGACGCCGCCCAACCCAACCAAATTTTGATTTCCGAAGATTGCTACAAACAGGTCAAAGAAGCCTTTCAATGTCAAAAATTGGGGAGTATAAATTTGAAAAACAAGTCACAGGGCCTTATGACCTATGAGGTAATGGAGTAAGCGCATAAACCATTCGATTTCGATATAAGCACAAAATGGAAGACAGGTTACTACAATATGTAGATCACTCGGTCTTATTTAAACCTAACATAGTACCTATCAATAATTAAAAACGTATTGCAAATAATAGTGCAAACCAAACAACCCATGAAAAGAACAGTCTTATTTACCGTCTTACTACTCGCACAAAGCGCAATGGCCCAATCAGGCACCGCCACCCAAAAAATTGAGCTAGCCGCCAAGTCCATTGAACCAAAGGTCATCGACTGGCGCCATGATATCCATGAGCATCCGGAATTGGGGAACCGGGAAGTACGCACTGCTGCTTTGGTCGCCGAGCATTTGCGTTCCCTTGGGATGGAAGTCAAAACAGAGGTAGGGGTCACCGGAGTGGTCGGCCTCCTAAAAGGCGGTAAACCAGGACCTGTAGTGGCCCTTAGGGCAGATATGGACGGATTGCCCGTCGTAGAGCGCACCCCTGTGCCCTTTGCCTCTAAAGTGACCACTATCTATAATGGCACCGAAACTGGCGTTATGCACGCCTGTGGACACGATTCCCACGTAGCCATCCTTATGGGGGTCGCTGAGATTTTGAGCGGTATGAAAAAAGACCTCAAAGGCACGGTAAAATTCATCTTCCAACCCGCGGAGGAGGGCGCCCCGAAAGGTGAGGAAGGCGGCGCGGAACTAATGGTCAAGGAAGGGGTGTTGGAAAATCCCAAAGTAGATGTCATTTTTGGATTACATATCAACGCCCAGGTACCAGTGGGTAAAATTACCTACCGTCCCGGTGGGATGTTCGCAGGCGTAGCAGATTTAAAAATTACGGTCAAGGGTAAATCTTCCCACGGGGCGGAGCCTTGGTCTTCGATCGATCCTGTATTGACCTCAGCACAAATTGTGACCAGCCTGCAATCGATCATCAGCAGGAACGTAAATATTACGCAAAATGCAGCAGTGGTAACCATTGGGGCGATCCATGGCGGAAACCGTTCCAATATTATCCCTGAGCAAGTAGAAATGCTGGGTACCGTGCGTACCTTAAGCGATTCTGACGAAGTCCTTATTTTTAAACGCATCCGCCAAATCACGGAGAAAACCGCCGAGGCCAATGATGCGGAAGCCATTGTAGAACTGCCCTACTCCTCCCATTACCCCGTAACTTTCAACAATGAAGCGCTAACTACTATAATGTTGCCCACCCTGCAACGGTCTGCCGGAACGGCAAATGTGGAATTGGTGCCAGCAGAAACAGGCGCAGAAGATTTTTCGTTCTTTGCGAACGAGGTGCCTGGACTTTATTTTTACATTGGGGGCGCGCCCGAGGGTAAAGATCCAAAAACAACCGCTCCCCATCACACGCCTGATTTTTTTATAGACGATAGCGGATTTATTACTGGGGTGAAGGCCCTTTCCAATCTGGTGGTGGACTATATGGAAATGAACAAGAAATAATCCAGAAATAATCGTTTAGCCCCGCTTACCAGCGAAAAATCCAATCCCAAGGGCCAACAGTCCGAGTCCGATGGTGATATAGGCGTTGTTGTTATCCTGGGCCTCTACCTTTAAGATGCCAATGTCAAACTTGGCTTCAGGGGCAATAAGGGTATAGATCCCATAGCCCAACAAAGCAATCCCCGCGACCAAAAGGATGGTCTTTATCGATTTATTCATAATGGTTTGGTTTAAATGTTAGTGAATGTACTAAATATTAAAGAAAAAAATCAATTGTCTTCAGAATTCAATGCCCCTTTCAAAAAAGAGCGGGCTTATAACAAATAATGGATTAAGCGCTTATTCCTACGGGATTTCGTAGGAAATGACGCCATCCCGTAAGGGACCCGGTAAGGTCTGCTAAGGCAAGTAAAGCCGTTTGTTTAAAACCTATGTCATCGCATTTATTTTCGTACATTGGGGTAATGGTTTTAAACCAATAACCACTTTTTTTACCGACCGAATATGCCAAACCATCGATTCTTACCCTCACTAAAATATCCAGATTTATTTGTGGCCCTTATGTTGTTGGCCTTACCGATATTCCCGGTTTTGGGCCAGGAACAAATTGGACGGCCCTTGATCAACAATTACGCCTATCAAGATTACGGTAGTGCTCCCATTAATTGGTGGGTGCTGGAAGATAAAAACGGCTTGATGTATTTCGCAAATGGACCAGGGGTATTGCAATATGATGGGGTCAATTGGAATTTGATCAAAGTTAAAAACGGTACCAGGTGTTTAGTACAAGATGAAGAAGGAACGATCTATGTCGGAGGTGCCAGCGATTTTGGCCTTTTGAAACCTGATGATACTGGCAAAATGCAATATCACTCACTTTTGGACAAATTACCCGAGGAACATCGGATTTTTGACGAGGTTTGGGAAGTCGATTATTTTGAAGGGCGTGTGATTTTCAGGACAGAGTTCAAATTATTCTGTTGGGATGGAAATACCATGAAAGTCATCGAATCAAAAGATGGTTACCATGTTGGGAACATCGTTCATGGCACTTATTATCTGAGGATCTGGGGGCGTGGGCTCTGTGTGTTGAAAGACGATGATACCTTTGAAGTGGTACCAGGAGGGGAACGTTTTGCCAATGAACGAATCTATTTGATGCTTCCCTACGATGACAAGCAAGTACTTATAGGTACAAGAAATGAAGGTTTTTACCTATTTGACGGTAAGGAGTTCAAACCCTTTGAAACCGAAGTGGATTTCTATACCAAAGGTGATCTCTATATGCCAGGGGTCGCTTTGGATGATGGCCGATTCATTGTGAATTCCTTCAGTGATGGGGCTTATTTGATGGATCATAACGGTAAATTGATCCAAAAATTCACTGTTGAGAATGGACTCCAGGACGGTGCAGTGGACTTCACTTTTGTGGATTCGAGAGGAGTCCTTTGGATGGCTTTATTCAACGGCATCTCCTCGGTGAATTTGAACAATAATTTCACCTATTTAGACAAAAATATGGGTTTGTCCACCAATGTGGTATTCACCGTATATCGCTACAAAGGCATACTTTATCTAAGCACTAACGACGGTATCGCTTATTTAGATGAAGTTACGAAACGAATTGTCCCCGTAGAAGGTACTTTTGGCCAAGGCAGTGCTTTTCTAGAAACCAAGGGCCGACTTTATGTGGGTACTGGCGATATGGGACTTATCGAAATAAAGGGAAAATCGTTTGAGTATGTGCGCCAAAGTCAAAATTATGATTTAAGGGCCAGTCGGGACTTGATTCTTTCCAAAATAGATAGTAATCGACTTTTCGTTCCCCACCAGCAAGGTTTGAGTAGTTTTTATTTTAATGAAAGTAAGAATCAATTTATTTTCGAATCCACCTTAAGCGAATTTACGTTCAGTGGAGGTAGGAGTGGAATAACCGAAACTTCGGAAGGTTACTTATGGGTACCTTCGAACGAGGATGGAAAAATTGCGTTGCTCAAACCTAATTATGGCAACGGAGATTTTGATCTAAAAAAATCTGAGACTATAACATATGATGAGAAAGATGGTTTGCCAAATTCTCCGATAGGGTTGATCAGCTTCAACGGTGATCTACATTTTATTGCGCCGTTAGTCAAAGAATCCTTCGCTTTCAATAAAGATGAGAACCGTTTTGAAGCCAAAAAATATATTTACGATGCTCAAATCGATTGGGATAGACAAGGGAACACCTCGTTTCCCATTACGGATCGCAATGGCAAAATTTGGTTTAATGCAGGTTCTGGTGTTTTTGTCACGGAAAGAAATGAAGAAGGGGGATATACCATTAACGCAGATACTTTTAAGGAGTTAAAGAACTACATTCTTTGGGACATCTACCCTGAAGATCCCGAACCAGATGGCACTCAGGTGGTTTGGATGTCGGGGCCAGACGGGGTGGTACGTTATGAAGGTAAACTCGAAAAGCCCTCTAATCCGAATTTTAACGTCAAAATACGTAATCTTAGCATCGCTGGCGATTCTTTACTATATGCTGGAAATATTGATTTTCCCAAAAACATGGAAATCCCATATGACAAGAATGCGGTGACCATCGGGTATGCCGCCCCGCTTTATATCGGTCAAAAAGAAATGCAGTACAGCACTCAATTGGAAGGGCTCGACAAATCCTGGTCGGACTGGACGAAACAGACCTCAAGGGAATATATCAATCTACCAAATGGCCGATATACGTTTAGGGTAAAGGCGAAAAATGTGTATGGTGATATCAGTGCGGAAAGTGCGGTCGCTTTTGTTATTAAGGCGCCGTGGTACCTTACTTGGTGGGCCTATTTGTTGTATGCCCTGGCCTTTATCGGGGCCATGTACTTTATCGTAAGGGCCCGTACCAGGATATTATTGGGACAACAAAAAATATTGGAAGACAAAGTGGCGGCCCGTACACAGGAAGTCAACCAACGTATGGGGGAATTGGCCACCCTCAACCATGTAAGCCAGGCCTTGACCCAAAAACTGGAGCTCAATGCTTTGATCCAATTGGTCGGAGATGAAATGAAAAAACTGTTTAAATCAGATATTACCTATTTGGCCATTTTGGATGTTGATAACAATGTGATCAATTTTCCATACCAATATGGAGATGATATGCCCCCTATGAAATATGGGGAAGGCCTGACCTCCAAGATCATTAAAACCGGGGAACCCCTCTTGATCAATAAGGACACTGATATCATGGCGGAGTATAACCGAATTGGCGTTGCGCAGACAGGGAAACAGGCCATTTCTTATTTAGGGGTCCCCATCCCAGTGGAAGATAAAATTATAGGGGTACTCAGCGTGCAGAGCACCCAGTTGGAGAGCAGGTTCAACGAGGAGGATAAGCGATTGCTGAATACCATTGCCATCAATGTGGGCGTAGCACTACACAATGCAGAACTCTATGAGGAAGCCAAGAACGCAAAGGCCAAGGCCGAGGATGCCAACGAGGCAAAAAGTGCTTTCCTTTCGACCGTAAGCCATGAACTTCGTACCCCGTTAACCTCAGTACTGGGGTTTGCCAAGATCATCAGAAAGCGTCTGGAAGAGAAAATTTTTCCAGCGGTGACCATCGACGATCAAAAGATAAAACGCACCATGAAGCAGGTCAGTGAAAACCTAAATGTGGTCGTCTCTGAAGGGGAACGCCTCACTACGCTGATCAATGACGTACTTGACCTAGCCAAAATAGAGGCCGGCCGCATGGAATGGAACATGAAACCCGTTTTCTTACAAGATGCCATCAGCCGGGCGATCTCCAGTACCCATAGCCTATTCGATGCCAAAGGTATTTCGTTGAAGAAAAATATTCCTGAAGACCTTCCATTGATCCAAGCCGATGAGGACAAGTTGATTCAAGTGGTCATCAACCTTTTATCGAACGCCGTAAAATTTACCGATAAGGGCAAGGTAATGGTAGAGGCTTATGTGGAAAAGGGGCAAATTATCGTGGAGGTGCAGGATACTGGAATCGGCATTTCCGAAGAGGACAAGCACAAGGTATTTGAACGCTTTCGACAGGCCGGGGATACGCTTACCGACAAGCCAAAAGGCACCGGATTGGGCCTTCCTATCTGTAGGGAAATCGTTGAACACCACGGAGGAATCATTTGGATGAAAAGTGAACCCGGGGTAGGCAGTACCTTTTTCTTCTCTATACCCACGATGGGTGAGGGAATCACCAAACAACCCATTCAACTCGAGCGCATCCTAAAAAGTCTGAAGAAGCAGATTAAGCATTCGTCCCTCAACACTTCCTTAAAAACCGTTCCCACCATTTTAGTGGTCGATGACGACACCCCGATTCGATCGCTTTTACGACAGGAGTTGTCCGAGGCGGGATATCAGGTCAAGGAAGCGGCCAATGGGAAGGCGGCCCTGGATATGGTGCGCATGCACAAACCCGATTTGATCATCTTGGATGTAATGATGCCCGAGATCAATGGTTTTGATGTGGCCGCGGTGTTAAAGAACGATCCCGCAACGATGGATATCCCGATCATCATCCTATCCATCGTCCAGGACAAAGAACGCGGTTTTAGGATCGGGGTAGATCGCTACCTCACCAAGCCGATCAATACAGAACAATTGTTCCATGAGGTAGATGTATTGTTGGAGCAGGGCGTGTCCAAAAAGAAGGTGCTGGTGGTCGATGAAGATGCTTCCGCAGTAAAAACCCTAACAAAGGTACTGGCCGCCCGCGGCTACAAAGTAATGGAGAGCAACGCCAAAAATTTATTGGAAAGGGCTACCGAGGCCCAACCCGACATCATCATGCTCAATTCGGTCTATAATGGAGATCAGAAGATTATAAAAGACTTGAAACTACAAAAAGGAATGGAAAACGTAATGTTTTTTATTTATGAGTAAATATTGCCAATGACCAAACAATAAACTTTAAATAGACCAAATGAAACAAAAATTACTGATCGTGGATGACGAATCCCACATTAGAATGCTCATTGAGCAAACATTGGAAGATCTGGAAGACGAAGGGGTTGAACTGCTTTTTGCCGAAAATGGCGAAGAAGCGCTTGAAGTAATTAAGCGTGAAGAGCCCAATCTGGTTTTTTTAGATGTGATGATGCCCAAAATGAATGGCATGGAAGTTTGTCATAAAGTTAAGAAAGAGCTGAATCTCGCACACGTATATATCATTTTGCTTACCGCCAAAGGCCAGGAAGTCGATCGCCAAAAAGGATTGGACATGGGCGCCGATCGGTATATGACCAAACCCTTCGACCCTGATGAAATGCTATCGATAGCGGAAGAAATTTTGAACCGTTAAACATGTCCGAAAATAAAGATTTCATGGTTCATTCAAGGGCACTTCGGAACGTATTAAAGCGTAATTCTGACACCTTACCGCTAGTTGGAAAACTGGCGGCAGAACTTCAGGTTGAAATCTGTATTGAAGATTTAGACGGCAAATTGCTTTTAGGGTCTAATCAAAATGCCAAAAATAAGTTTGAACTAAACGATTCTGAAATAACTTATGGGACCCTTTATGCCGACCAGCCCAGCGGTGCTTTACTCGCAGAACTCGTTTCAATTTTGGTCAAGAGGGAGCTCGAAAAGAAAAAAATAGGGGCCGAGGTTTTGGGACTATATCGGGAAATCAATATGATCTATAATTTCAGCGAAATGATCTCTGAAAAAATAGATGATACTTCAATTGCAAATACAGCCCTTCAGGAAGCGTCACAAATCATCAATGCCACCCATGGGGTGTTCCTGATATATGACCAGGAAGAAAACAAAGTGATCGAAATGGCATCCATCGGAAGCAATCCCAATAGAGATCACAATATTGACGACCAAAGCGGTGTGCTCAAAGAATTGATCAAGAGGGGTACTGCTGCCATCGTTCCTATGGCTCGAATCAAGTCTAACCCGGCCCTAAGCCATCTAAAAACCGTGATGTATGCTCCTTTAAAGGTTAAGCACCGCACCTTGGGCATGATCATCTTAGGGCATGAGCATGAAGTGGATTTCACCGCGGCGGAGCTGAAACTATTAACTACAATAGCCTTTCAATCCGCTTCAGCCATAGAAAGTGCCCAGTTGTATCAAAAAGGATTAAAAGAAGCCAGGGATCGGGAAGAGGCCATCAAGAAAATTCACGAGGTAAGTCAGAAATTTGTACCCCATGAGTTTATCAAATCGCTAGGAAAAGACAAACTCACCGAAGTGGCCTTAGGAGATCAGGTAGAGCGGGAAGTTACAGTAATGTTTACTGACATCAGGGGGTTTACGACCCTTTCGGAACGCCTGGCCCCAAAAGATAATTTTTTGTTCATCAATTCTTTCAACAAGCGCATGGGGCCCATCATCAGAAAAAATGAAGGCTTTATCATGCAATATCTGGGTGATGGGTTTATGGCCATTTTCCCAAAAGGTTCGCAACATGCATTGAAGGCATCAGTAGAAATGCACCTCGCCTTGGAAGAATATAACCAAGAGAGGATCGCTAAAAAAAGATTACCGGTGTACATTGGCATAGGCATGCAAAATGGCAATTTAATTATGGGGATTACAGGCGATGTAGAACGTATGGATGCGGCCATCATTTCCGATACGGTGAACACCGCCTCAAGGATCGAGGGGCTTTCAAAACACTATGGTACCTCGATATTGTTAACCGACCGTTGTAAAAACAACCTTAGCCGACCCGAAGAATTTGATTTTAGATATTTGGGGCCCGTCCAGGTGCAGGGAAAACAAAAACCTTTGAATCTATACGAATGTATAAATGGGGATCATCCGGAACTTCGCGAGCACAAGTTAAACACGCTTAGTACTTTTGAACAGGGTATGGAGCTATATTTTAACAAGGAATTTGCCATGGCTGCGGTCACTTTTCAACAGATTGTAAAATTGAATCGCGAAGATCATACGGCCAAATTGTTCTTAAACCGATCGGCCCACTTGATCACGCAAGAAATTGGCGATGACTGGAAGGGAGTGGAATCCATTTCCAAGAAGTAATCCTTTAGCGTCAAATCGACTTGTAAAACGTCAGTCCATTTTTATAGAGATCATAAAAGCCGAACTCTTTGGTGCCCCATGCGGTCTCCCGCAAAAGTGTATGGGCATGAAAAACATCTTTATCCGCAAATTCGTCATACAGGTCCTCGATATTTTGGGTGACAATACGTAGCATAGGCCGATCGATAGCTACCTCCCACTCCTTCGGATCGTGCCACTGCAAATGGATCTCTATACCATCACGCAGGATTCCCGCATATTTTGGATGCTTGGCATCATCGGCGAACGCGATTTTAAATCCCAAGCGGTTTACATAGAAATCCAAGGCCTCGACCACATCTTTGACCGGAAGTACTGGGTGGATCTGATGTAAATATCCTTTTTGCGCCATACCATAAAAGTAAGGGATATTACCTAACTTGTGTGTAAATACCAGCACCTTGAAAAAGAACCCCCTACCATTGCTCCTATTATTTTCGGCGTCATTTGGCCTATTTGGCCAGGCCGATGGAATAATGACCTATAATATTCGGTACGATAGCAAAAACGATTCCCTCGATTATTGGAACGATCGTAAGACCGATTTGGTCCAGTTGGTACAGCAATACAAACCTGCATTCATGGGCATCCAGGAAGGCCAGCGCCATCAGGTTGTATATCTTGATGAAAACCTGAAGGGCTATTCTTTTATCGGTGTGGGGAGGGATGATGGCCAACAAAAAGGGGAATATTCCGCCATCTTTTATGATAACAACAAATACAAAGTTTTGGAATCGAATACCTTTTGGCTTTCCAAAACCCCTGAAAAGGTTTCCGTTGGATGGGATGCCGCAATGGAACGCATCTGTACCTACGGCCTTTTTGAAAACATCGCTACCACAAAACAACTATGGGTCTTTAACACCCATTTTGACCATATTGGCGTCAAGGCCAGAAAAAAATCAGCCAGGTTGATCCTTAAAAAAATACGGCGCATCAATTCTGGCAATTTTCCTGTGGTTTTAATGGGGGATTTTAACCTTGAGCCCACTGTAAGACCTATCCGCTTGATCAAGAAAGCAATGGACGACGCCATGGAAATTTCGCAAGAACCCATAAAAGGGCCCAAAGGAACTTTTAATGGTTTTGAGCCCGCAAAGATTCCTGAAAGACGGATCGATTACATTTTTCTAAAGGGCCTTAAAGTGGCTTCTTTCGCACACCTTGATGATCGAAGGGAGAACGGTAGGCACATCTCCGATCATTTACCCGTTCTGATCACCTTACACCAATGAAAAAGCAAAAAGACCTATTTTCAAAGCAATCGGATTTCTATAAAAAATACCGCCCCTCCTACCCTATTGATCTTTATAAAGAC